>JAEWBW010000012.1 GCA_023390955.1 Pseudomonadota bacterium | reverse complement strand
GGCTTCATGTTGATCAGGATGCGCTCATTGGTCTTGACAGCGTAGCCGCAGAGATTGGCACCGCACTGCTCGACACGGACATTGCCCTTGTTCTCTTCGGTCGCCCACACGCCGATCGGCGAGGTAGGGGCGGCGACGGGAGCAGCGGCAACCGGAGCCGGAGCGTTCGCAACCGGAGCGGTCGTGGCGACGGGCGCTGCCGGAGCAACGGGCGCCGGCGGTGCGACGGGAGCGGCCTGCGGCGCGTTGGTATCGAAGCCGACCGACGGGGCGGCGGCGACAGTCGTGTTCGGCGCAGCGGGAGCGGCCGGCGCGGTCGCCTGGACCGGAGCCTGCTGCACGGGCTGCTGAACCGCGGGCGCCGGGGCCGGAGCGGGCTGCGCGGTCGTGGCCGGCGCGGGCTCTTCGTCCTTGTCCTTGGAGCCGAGGCCGTTGAGGTTGATGTCGTTCAGCCGGATCGGCTTGTTCGACAGGCCAGGCGCAACGATGGTGACGCAATTCAGCGAAGCGCAATTGCGCGGCGTCTCGATGCGGATCTTCTGGCCTTCGATCTGGAACGAGATCGAATTGCCGGCATGCGCGATTCCGGTCGAAGTGAGGAAGAGCGCTGCTGCTGCGATGGTGAGCTTGTTCATGACTGCCTCCCAAAATCCTGTGTGGTCCCGCTATGGTTTGAAGTCGGTGAAATCTGAACCTGGTTCGACCCTACGCCGCGGCCTCGGCGCCTTCTGTGATGGGTGTCACAGGATTTCGGCCGTCCCCGATACGGCAGGGTGAGCTGCGTCACATTCGAGTTACCTGGAATTCCCGTAGCGTTGCCGCATTGCTTTTGGACGTTGGCTCGGGAGCTCGCGATGAAACATCTTGCAAGGCCGCTTTGCGCGTTCATCGTATTGATGGCGATCGGCTCTTCGGCTGAAGCCGGCTCCTACTCATTCGTGATCGGCGGTCATCGCATCCGCGTCGAGGCGCCCAGGAACTGCCGGTCGAGCGCCTGCGTCGCCGTCACCACGTCGGACTCGTCCGCGCGCAGGCGCGATGCGCAGGAGAATGCCGCGCCGGTGACGCCTCCGCCCGCGCCTGTCGTCGTCGCCCCGCCGCCAGCCTGTGCACCGGTACCAGCGCCCGCGCCCGTCAAGCTGCCGCCTCCGATCATCGCCGCCGCGCCTGCGCCTGCAGCACCGATGCTGGCTGCTGCTACTGCTGCGCCTGTCGCGCCGCCCGCGCCGCGGATCGAGCTTGCGCCGGCCGAACCGTCGAACTTTGCGATGGAGCCTCCGCGCGTCGAGAAGGAGGTCATCGCGCCCGCGCAGGAATCCGGGCCGCCGATCAAGTACACATCGGGCGCCGCCGAAGAGCCGACCGAGGAGCCGCTCGGCCAATGGGAAACCGAGGGATCAAAAGGCACGGTCCGGATCGAGCGTTGCGGCGGCGCGCTGTGCGGCTACGCGCTGAAGGATGCATCGCAAAAGGGTGAGAGCGTGCTCGTCAACATGAAGCCGAAATCGGCCGGGCTCTGGACCGGCAGCATTTCGAGCCACGCCAGCGGCAATACCTATTACGCGACGATGCGGCTGACCAAATCGAACAAGCTTCATGTCGAAGCCTGCGCGTTCGGCCGCTTCTTCTGCACCGGCAACGACTGGACGCGGACCGACGAGCAGCCGGAGCAACTGCTCGCGACGTCGCGGCCGTCCGGCGGCGCACGGTCGTAAAGTCGATCGGTGTTGCTTGCTAGATCACGCCGATAACGATGGCACCAACAAAGGCCATGGCGAGGTACGCGGTGACAACGCTCAGTCTGCCGACGAACGTCATGACGTCACTCCTGTTCGCGCAAGCCGCGCGCGACTTCAAAGATTAACAGCGCCTTGCCTCCCGAAAAAGTCAGCCCTGCTGTCGCTCAGTCCGCGGCCGGCGCGGCACCACCGGGCCGGCATGGTTAAAGAACCGTGAAAACAAGACGTTGAAGAGTCTTTAAATAAATTCACCCAACGTGCGCGCATGACGCGCGGAGTTCGTTTGTATCTCGTCGGCTCCATCGTCCTTGTTTCGCTAGCGGGTTGCGGACGTGGCTTGTTTCAGGCCGACCGCGAGCCGTGGCGGGCCGAGGCCGAGGCCGCTTGCCTGAAATCGGGCGCGGTGAAGGAAAGCTCCGACATCGTCCGTATCGATCCGATCTCCGGTCCCGGCATGTGCGGTGCCGAGTATCCGCTGAAGGTAGCAGCCCTCGGCGAGCCCTCCGCGACGTTCGGGTTCGCTGACGAGACGCTGCGGCCGCCTGGCGCCATCGGCAACCAGCCGCGCTGGCCGATGGCGCAGCCGCGCAGCAACTATCCCGAAACTGCCGTGCGCCAGCCTTCCGGCTATGGCGCAGCGTCGGGCCCGGTGTCGCTGAGCGCGCCAGGCGTGGCGCAGCAGGAGGACGAGATCGACCTGCCGCCCGCCGGCACCGATGCGCAGGGTGCTGCGCGCTACATGAATGCGCCGAGCTATCCGACCCGGCCGGGTTACGCGACGCAGGCGCCATATCCGCAGCGTTCCGAACCGCCGCCGCTGCCGCGACTCGGTCCCGCGCAGGGCAATGCAGTCGCCGCCGTCGGGCCCGTCACGATCAAGCCGACCGCGACACTTGCCTGTCCGATCGTTTCCGAGCTCGATCGCTGGCTTGCCGACACCGTGCAGCCGTCGGCGATGCGCTGGTTCGGCACCCGCGTCGCCGAGATCAAACAGATCTCCGCCTATTCCTGCCGCGGCATGAACGGCAATCCGCACGCCCACATCTCCGAGCACGCCTTCGGCAATGCGCTCGACATCTCCGCCTTCGTGCTTGCCGACGGCCGCCGCGTCTCGGTCAAGGACGGCTGGCGCGGCATGCCGGAAGAGCAGGGATTTTTGCGCGACGTGCAGTCCGGCGCGTGCGCGCACTTCACCACCGTGCTGGCGCCAGGCTCCAACGTCCATCACTACGATCACATCCATGTCGACCTGATGCGGCGCGCCAGCCGCCGCCTGATCTGCCAACCGGCCGCAGTGTCAGGCGAAGAAGTCGCCTCCCGCGCGCAGTCGCGTAGCCCTTATGCCTCGTCGCGCGACCGCTCCATCACCGGCTCGCTCGGCGTCCGCAGGGATGCAAAGTACAGCCGCGGCAAGGCCGCGGACGACGAGATCGACGAGCACTAGTCTCTCCAACGCCAACCTGTCGAGAGCACACCATGCCGACCGACATCGTTCGCTATCTCACCCATCCGCAAGTGCAGATCGATCCTGATATCCCCGTGCCGCAATGGGGGCTGAGCCCGGTGGGGCGTGCACGTACGGAGGCGCTGGCGAATGCGGCGTGGCTGGCGCGTACCACGCAGATCGTCGCCAGCGGCGAGCGCAAGGCGATCGAGACCGCGGAAATCCTTGCAAGGCCGCGCGGCATCATGATCGAGATACGCAAGCCCATGCACGAGAACGACCGCTCGGCGACCGGCTTCCTGCCGCCGCCCGAGTTCGAAGAGGTCGCGAACCAGTTTTTCGCGGAACCGCTTGCGAGCGTTCGCGGCTGGGAGCGTGCTGCCGATGCGCAAGCGCGCATCGTCCGCGAGGCCGAAGCCGTGCTTACGCGCGATCGTCCGGGCGACGTACTCTTCGTCGGCCATGGCGCCGTCGGCACGCTGCTGTTCTGCCACTATGCCGGCTACCCGATCGACCGTGTCCACGATCAGGGACCTGGCGGCGGTCACGTCTTCACGTTCGTGAAGGAGGGCCGGCGCGTCCTGCATGCCTGGCGCAAGATGGAAGAGGTCGAGGCGTAGCGTCCTCGCTCACAACGTCATGTCGCGGTTCGCTTCGACGGCGTCGGGCTCATTCCCATGCACATCTGCACCTCGCCGGGAACGTTGTAGGTGCGCATGATGTGGCGGCTGTCGCGAAGGCCCGTCGCTTCGCGCTGAACCACGAACATCCAGAGCGCGTGGCCGGCTTCCAGCACCAGCTTGCGCCTTGCAGGTTGCGCCGAGGGCGGCGTCTCTGACGCCGCATGAGCGGCGTCGAATGCGCGCAAACGCGCAAGCGCCTCCTCCAGGCTGCTTCCCATCCGGCCAAGCGCAGCGGCCTGTTCCTGGACGATCTCATATTGGAGGATGTCGGCGGGTGGGCGAAGATCTCGGGACATGATGCGAATATAGGGTCACGCAGCGCGGCTTCGCAACGCGTGACGCAGGGCCCGGCGTATGCGGCTACTTCGCCTTGTATGCCGCCAGAAACATCCGCGTCGCGCTGTCGATGACACCGGCAATGCGCTCGTCCGAAGGGGCGGGCGCGGCCTGGAATACGAACGGCAGGAACAGCGAGGCCTTGCACAGTTCCATGAACTGCGCGGCGGCGAGGGGGCAGTCGCCGATGGCGAGATGACCGGCGGCAGTCTGCGCCGCGAGATAGTCCGCGAGCCGGTTGATCGATTTCTCCAGAACGCGCTCATAGTAGCGCCGGCCGATGTCGGGCATCCGCTCGGCGATCGCCATCACGGTGCGGATCGCCGATCCGCCACCGGGCCGGCAGAGCAGGTTGATGAAGGCGCGGCCGAATTCCATCAGCGTGGTCTCGGCATCGCGTCCGGGGTCGAAGGTGAACACGACCTGACCGTACTGGAGCGCTTCCTCCTCGAGGATGGCTTCGAACAGCGCGAATTTGTCGGTGAAATAGACGTAGAGCGTGCCCTTGGAGACGGCGGCCGCCCGTGCGATCTCGCCCATGCTGGCGCCGTCAAAACCCAGATCCATGAAGACCTTACGGGCGCCGTCCATGATCTGGCGGCGCTTGGAGCTGTCCTCTTCAGAGACGATTGGTGGGGTGTGACGAACGGCTGCAACCATTGGTTTAGGTTTTCTCAAGGATTCTGACGCCGGAAACCCAAAGAAAGGACTCAGAAGCCTAGGGTGCCCGCCATGGGGAATTAAACTATATTGACCGAACCGTTCGGTCAATGATATTTGTGGTTCCGCGAGAGGGATCGGCTGCGGCCGATTGCCCGCTCGCGAGTGTTTTTAGTGGGGAGGCCTTGATGGCCGTTTCGAGAGACCAGGCTGCGCGCGTTCTTCGTCAGGAATCGCATCAGGATTCGCCGGTGCAGATTCAAGACGAGGCGAGCGCAGACACGTCCGCGGTGCTGGCCGAGCAATTGCGTTCCCACGTCGCCGAAGAAACCAAGCGCCGCACGGGCGATGCGCCCGCGGCTGACAAGCCCGCGCAGGACGCGGCTGCGACGAGCGCGCCTGCGGCGCCAAAATCCGGCAAGCGCAAATTCGTGCTGATGGGCATCGGCCTGCTGCTGGCGCTCGCCGCTGCAAGCTATGCCGGCTACTACACGCTGGTCGGCCGCTTCTACGTCTCGACCGACGACGCCTATGTGCGCGCCAACAACACCATGCTGGGCGCGAAGGTCGCCGGCCACATTGCTTCGATCCTGCCCGGCGACAACACACCGGTGAAGGCCGGCGACGTGGTCTTCCGCATCGATGACGGCGACTACAAGATCGCGGTCGATGCGGCCGCGAGCCGGATCGCGACCCAGCAGGCGACCGTCGATCGCATCGGCCGGCAGATCGCCGCGCTCGAAAGCCAGGTCGGACAATCCAAGGCGCAGCTCGTCTCGGCCGAAGCCGGCCTGAAGCGGGCGGATCTCGATTTCGAACGTCAGCAGGCGCTGAACACCAAGGGCTTTGCCTCGCGCGCCACTTACGAAGTCTCCGAAGCCGGACGCGACCAGGGCGCCGCCGCGGTCAAGGCCGCGCAAGCCGCCTATGACGCTGCCGTCAGCAATGTCGAAGTCGCCAAGGCCCAGCAGGCCGAAGCGCAGGCGCAGATCGGTGAGCTCAAGACCTCGCTCGCCAAGGCCGAGCGCGATCTCTCCTTCACCTCGGTGCGCGCGCCCGTCGACGGCACCTTCTCCAACCGCCTCGTCAACACCGGCGATTTCGTCGCGGTCGGCCAGCGGCTCGGCAACATCGTGCCGCTCGACCAGGTCTTCATCGACGCCAATTTCAAGGAAACCCAGCTCAAGCGCATCCGTCCCGGCCAGCCCGTGACGATCAAGGTCGACGCCTACGGCATGCGCAAGTTCAATGGTGTCGTCGACAGCATCGCCGCCGGCGCAGGCTCGGTGTTCACGCTGCTGCCGCCCGATAACGCCACCGGCAATTTCACCAAGATCGTGCAGCGCGTTCCGGTCCGCATCCGCGTGCCGAAATCGGTCGCGCGCCAGAACCTGCTTCGCGCCGGCATGTCGGTCTACGCAACCGTCGACACCAACAAGGGTGCGGCGGATGCCGACAGCGAGGTCGATCTCGACGATCCCACCGTCCATCCGCAGTAAGCGCGCGTCGTAAAGAGCGCTGCGAGCTCAGAGCATGGCCACCGCCACGACCGCCGACACCGCCATGATGGCGAACCCCGCTTCGGACAAGATCGCGCCGAAGCGCTTGTTCGCGTTCATCATCATGGTGTTCGGCATGTTCATGTCGATCCTGGACATCCAGATCGTGTCGGCGTCGCTGAGCGAGATCCAGGCCGGCCTGTCGGCAAGCTCCAGCGAAGTGTCCTGGGTCCAGACCGCCTATCTGATCGCCGAGGTGATCGCGATCCCGCTGTCGGGATTCTTGTCGCGCGCGTTCGGCACGCGGCTGCTGTTCGCGATATCGGCCGCAGGCTTCACCGTCTCGAGCCTGCTGTGCGGCTTCGCCACCACCATCGAGGAGATGATCCTCTGGCGCGCGCTGCAGGGCTTTCTCGGCGCCGGCATGATCCCGACCGTGTTCGCCTCGGCCTACACGGTTTTCCCCCGCACCAAATTCCACATCGTCGGACCCATCATCGGTCTCGTGGCGACGCTGGCGCCGACCATCGGTCCCACCGTGGGTGGCTACATCACCGACCTGATGTCGTGGAACTGGCTGTTCTTCATCAACGTCGTGCCTGGCATCGGCATCACCATCGGCGTGCTGGCGCTGGTCGATTTCGACGAGCCACATTTCGAGCTGCTCGACCGCTTCGACTGGTGGGGCCTGATCTTCATGGCGGGCTTCCTCGGCACGCTGGAATATGTGCTGGAGGAAGGTCCGCACAATGAATGGCTGCAGGACACCTCGGTTGCGGTCTGCGCCGGCATCTGCGCCGTCTCGGCGGTCGCCTTCTTCTGGCGCGTGCTGACCGCGGCCGAGCCGATCGTCAATCTGCGCACCTTCTCCAACCGCAATTTCGCCGTCGGTTGCGTCCTGCAGTTCTGCGTCGGCATCGGCCTCTACGGCCTCACCTACGTCTATCCGCGTTATCTGGCGGAAGTGCGCGGCTACAGCGCGCTGATGATCGGTGAGACCATGTTCGTCTCCGGCATCACCATGTTCCTGGTCGCGCCGCTGGTCGGCCGCCTGATGGTGAAGTTCGACATGCGCTACATGATCGCGTTCGGGCTGATCGTGTTCGCGATCGGAACCTACCAGATGACCTGGATCACCCGCGACTATGATTTCTACGAGCTGCTGATCCCGCAGATCCTGCGCGGCATCGGCATGATGTTCGCGATGGTTCCGACCAACAACATCGCGCTCGGCACGCTGGCGCCGGAGCGGGTGAAGAATGCGAGCGGCCTGTTCAACCTGATGCGCAACCTCGGCGGCGCGCTCGGGCTCGCGATCATCAATACGGTGCTGAACCAGCGCACCGATCTGCACATCGTGCGGCTGCAGGAGCGGGTGACCTGGGGCAACGCGAACGCGACCGAGACGCTCAACAACTTCATGCAGAAGTTCCAGGGAATGGGCGACGCCTCGCTGATGGCGATGAAGCAGCTCGCCCAGCTCGTGCACCGCCAGGCGGTGGTGATGAGCTTTGGCGATGCCTTCTTCCTGCTGACCGTGTTCTATCTCGGCCTGACACTGCTGGTGACGCTGCTGGCCAAGCCGGACTCGCCGATGGCCGCCGGCGGCGACGCGCACTGACGCGGCGTCGCAGCGAACCAAATTGCAACACTCGTTCGTGATCTCGCGTGAGCCCGGTTGCCAACCGTGCGCGGCGCATCTATAAGACGCGCCTTCATTGCTCGAACCCGGGAGATTTGCATGACTATGTTGCATTCGCAGATCGCACGCCCGTGGTCGATGTTCTCGCTCGGTGTGTGCTCGGCCCAATAGGGGCCCTTTCCGCCAGCTTCGATCGGATTTGAAGTCCCGATCGCTCCGCTTCCCAAGTCAAAACTTCCAAAGCCAAAGCCAATTTCAGGCGACGCCGCATCGGCTCTTCATGGCCGTTCCGCGTCCATCGATGGAGCCGGCCCGCGCCAAAGCGGCCGGATAACGCCATGACCCAACTGACAAAACGGCCCGCAGCCATACGCGTGGTGCTGCCCTTCGTGTTCCGCCACTGGCTGAAGCAGCCGGTGCGCGGCCTCACGGTGATCGGCGGCTTCCTGGGCGCGACCGTTGCCGACCTCTTCATGCCGGTGTTCTCTGGTCATCTCGTCGATGCGCTGACGCAGGGCGCCGACAGCGCCACCGCGCGCCACGCGGCGCTGGTGGCGTTCGGCTGCATCGTCGCGCTCGGCGCCATTTCGATGGTGCTGCGCCTGATCGGCCTGCAGGCGATCGTGCCGTTCACGCTGAAGCTGATGTCCGACATCTCGCAGGACGCCTTCATGCGCGTGCAGCGCTTCTCGACCGATTGGCATGCCAACTCCTTTGCCGGCTCCACGGTGCGCAAGATCACCCGCGGCATGTGGGCGCTCGACTTGCTGAACGACACGATCCTGATGGCGCTGCTGCCATCGTTCTCCGTGCTGATCGGCTCGATGATCCTGCTCGGGGCGCACTGGACTTCGTTGGGCGCGGTGATCGCGTTCGGCGCGCTGGCCTATGTCACGATGACGGTGCTGTTCTCAACGCGCTACATCGCGCCGGCCGCGCGCGTCTCCAATGCCTGGGACACCAAGGTCGGCGGGACGCTGGCGGACGCATTGACCTGCAATGCCGTGGTGAAGTCGTTCGGCGCGGAGGCGCGCGAGGACGAGCGGTTGGCCCGTGTCATCAACCGCTGGCGTGCGCGGGTGCGCAGGACGTGGCTGCGCTACAATTACACCTCGACGGCGCAGCTCTCCGTGCTGCTGTGCCTGCGCGCCTCCGTGATCGGCGGCTCGGTGCTGTTGTGGATGTATGGCAAGGCCACGCCCGGCGACGTCGCCTATGTGCTGACGAGCTACTACATCATCCACGCGTATCTGCGCGACGTCGGCATGCACATCAACAACCTGCAGCGTTCGGTCAACGACATGGAGGAGCTGGTGGCGATCCACGACGAGCCGATCGGGATAGCGGATGCGAGCGATGCGCGGCCGATCGCGATCGCCGGCGGCGGCATCGTGTTCGACGACGTCACGTTCCATTATGGCGGTCATCGCGACCCGCTGTATGACGGGCTGTCGGTCGAGATCCGGCCTGGAGAACGGGTCGGCCTCGTCGGCCGCTCCGGCTCCGGCAAGACGACCTTCGTCAAGCTGGTGCAGCGGCTCTACGACGTCTCGAACGGCCGCATCCTGATCGACGGGCAGGATATCGCGAAGGCGACGCAACAGTCCTTGCGCAGCCAGATCGCGATCGTGCAGCAGGACCCGATCCTGTTTCACCGCTCGCTCGCCGAGAACATCGCCTATGGCCGGCCCGGCGCCAGCCTGGAGGCGATCGAGCAGGCTGCGCGGCTGGCGAACGCGCACGATTTCATCCTGCGCCTGCCCAAGGGCTACGGCACCCTGGTCGGCGAGCGCGGCGTGAAACTGTCGGGCGGCGAGCGGCAGCGCGTGGCGCTGGCGCGCGCGTTCCTGGCGGATGCACCGGTGCTGATCCTGGACGAGGCGACCTCGAGCCTCGATTCGGAATCGGAAGCGCTGATCCAGCAGGCGATGGAACGGCTGATGAAGGGCCGTACCTCGATCGTG
This sequence comes from Pseudomonadota bacterium, assembly GCA_023390955.1. Classification (GTDB taxonomy): domain Bacteria; phylum Pseudomonadota; class Alphaproteobacteria; order Rhizobiales; family Xanthobacteraceae; genus Bradyrhizobium. The sequence continues at coordinate 1,504 of JAEWBW010000012.1, read as the reverse complement.
ATCGCACACCGGCTGTCGACGGTGCGCAGCCTCGATCGGATCCTGGTGTTCGACCGCGGCGAGATCGCGGAGCAGGGCACCCATCAGGCGCTGACGGCGCGGACAGGCGGCTTCTATCGCGGCCTGTTCGAACGTCAGGTGGTCGAGTTCGGCCACGACGTCGCGGCGGAATGAGGAAATGGCGCGTGGCTGACGGATGCGGATCCGTCAGTTGCGTCGCCGGGATGGAATGAGATGAAAGATTTAACGCGCGGCTCCATCACGGGCCACATCCTGAGCATGTCGCCTCCGATCATGGTGGGCATGATCACGATCATGCTGTGCCAGCTGGTGGACCTTTACTTCGTCTCCGGCCTCGGCGAGGCGGCGGTTGCCGGCGTCGCCGCAGCCGGCAATGCCGGCTTTCTCGTCAACGCACTGATGCAGGTGCTTGGCGTCGGGACCGGCGCGTTGATCGCGCATGCCGTGGGACGCAAGGACCGGGCGGACGCCAACCTGCTCTTCAATCAGGCCACCGTCATGTCGGTGGTGTTCGGGCTCCTGACGCTGGTTGCGGGCCTTGCGCTGTCACGCCCCTATATGCGCGCGATCGCCGCGGACGAGGCCACCATCGAGGCAGGCACCGTCTATCTGCTGTGGTTCGTGCCGGCGCTGGCGCTGCAATTCGCCATACAGGTGATGGCGTCCGCGTTGCGGGCGACCGGCATCGTGCGGCCCACGATGCTGGTTCAGGCGATTGCGGTCCTGATCAACATCGTTTTCGCACCGGTGCTGATCGCGGGGTGGGGCACGGGTTATCCGCTCGGCGTGGCCGGCGCGGGGCTCGCAAGCTCGGTCGGCATCCTGGCCGGCACCGTGATGCTCTATGCGTATTTCCGCAGGGTCGAGCGCTATGTCGCCTTCGACGTCGCGCAATGGCGTCCGCAGCTGCATCATTGGAAGCGGATTCTCAATGTCGGCCTGCCGGCCGGCGGCGAGTTCGCGATGATGTTCGTCTTCATGGCCGTGGTCTATTACGTGATCTCCGATTTCGGCGCCGCGGCACAGGCAGGATTCGGGATCGGGCAGCGCGTGCTCGGCCTCATCCAGATGCCGGGGCTTGCGGTCGCGCTCGCCGCCGGGCCGATCGCCGGCCAGAACTTCGGCGCCGGAGATAGCGCGCGCGTGCGGGAGACTTTTGTCAGGACAGCGCTGATCGTCACCATCGTGATGATCGGATTCCAGATCCTGGCGCAGTTGAAGCCGCAGTGGTTGCTCGCCGGATTCGCGAACGACCAGGAGACGATGCGGGTTGCCTTCCTGTTCCTGAGGCTCATCTCGATCAACATGGTGGCGCAGGGCTTCATCTTTACCTGCTCCAGCATGTTCCAGGGCCTCGGCAACACCAAGCCTGTCCTGCTCAGCTCGGTGACGCGCGTGCTGACCTACGCGCTGCCGGTGCTCTGGCTGTCGACGCGACCGGGCTTCCGGATCGAGTATGTCTGGTACATGTCGATCGCGGCGA
>JAEWBW010000667.1 GCA_023390955.1 Pseudomonadota bacterium | reverse complement strand
CCGAGGCCCGCGTCGCGCCGATCACGAATCCGGAATCGTCGGTCGGGAAATAGCCCTTCGGCACCTTGATGTAGAGCGTCACCGTCAGCGCGATGGTGGCGAAGAACACCAGCAGCGTCAGCAGTGGGAACTCCAGCACGTAGCGAAGCGTGTGGGTGTAGAAGGCGACGATACGCGACAGCGAGCCTTCGATCATGCGATCGAACAGAGTCGCGGTGCTCGATGTGGTCTGCTTGATATAGTGTGCGCAGATCATCGGCGTGACCGTGAGCGACACCAGCGTCGAGACGAGGATCGCGAAGGTCAGCGTCAGCGAGAACTCGCGCAGCAAGCGGCCGACGATGCCGTCCATGAAGATCAGCGGCGTGAACGCCGCGATCAGCGACAGGCTGATCGAGACCACGGTAAAGCCGATCTGCTTTGCGCCTTCCCGCGCCGCCTGCATCGGCCGCATACCGTGTTCGAGGTTGCGGTACATGTTCTCGATCATGACGATGGCGTCGTCGACCACGAAGCCGACCGAGATCGCCAGCGCCATCAGCGAAAGATTGTCGATCGAGAAGCCCGCGACCCACATGCCGGCGCAGGTGCCGGCGAGCGCCAGCGGCACCGAAATGCCGGCCGCAATCGTCGGCGTAAGGCGTCGCAGGAACACGAACACGACAAGCATCACCAGGACGGCGGTTGCCAGCAGCGTCCATTGCATATCCAGCACGCTGGCCCGGATCGTGCCGGTGCGGTCCACCAGGGTCGAGACGTCGACGCCGGCCGGGATCCACTGTTTCAGCTCGGGGATCAGCGCCTTGACCCGGTCGACGGTGTCGATGACGTTGGCGTCGCCCTGCTTGGTGATCTGGATCAGAACCGCCGGCTGCTTGTTGAACCAGGCGATCGAGCGGGCGTTGCGGACGGCGTCCTCGATATCGGCAACGTCGGCAAGGCGGACGAAATTGCCGTTCTTGCTCTTGATGACGACGTCGCGGAATTCCTGCGCCGTGCGCATCTGCCTGTTCAGCGCCAGCGTCTCGCTCTGGCGGTCACCGTTGAAGATGCCGACGGGACCGAGCGGATTGGCATTGATGATCGCCGTGCGGACGTCGTCGGTGGCGATGTCGGCGTTCGACAGCGCGACCGGGTTGAGCTGGATCCGCACCGCCGGCTGATCGGCGCCGGACACTGTCACATCACCGACGCCCGGGACCTGCGAGATGCGCTGGGCCAAGACCGTGTCGGCGACGTCGTACATCGCGCTGGTGGTCAGTGTCTTCGAGGTCAGGGCCAGCACAAAGACCGGGGCACCCGCCGTGTTGGCCTTGCGGAAGCGCGGCAGCGTCGGTAGGTCGCTCGGCAAATCGACCATCGCGGCGTTGATGGCGGCCTGCACGTCGCGCGCCGCCTTGTCGATGTTGCGGCCGATGTCGAACTGGAGCTGGATGCTGCTGGTGCCGAGCGTGCTGGTCGAGGTGATCTGGTTGAGACCGGCGATCTCGCCCAGCCGCCGTTCCAGCGGCGAGGCAACCGTCGCGGCCATCACCGACGGATCAGCACCCGGCCGGCTCGCGGAGACGAAGATCGCGGGGAAGTCGACGTTCGGGACCGAGGCGACGGGCAGGAATTTGTAGGCGACCAGCCCCAGCAGGAACAGGCCGATCGACAGCAGCGTGGTCGCGACCGGGCGCCGGATGAAGGGCTCCGAGATCGAGACCATCACTGCATCCCCTCGGTGGCCCCGGCGACGGGCGGGCCGCCCGATTCAGCCGGTGGCAGCGCCTGCTCGAAGCGGCGATTGATGCGGTCCAGCGCGAGGTAGATCACCGGCGTGGTGTAGAGCGTCAGGAGCTGGCTGAGCAGCAGGCCGCCGATGATGGAGATGCCGAGCGGAAAGCGCAGCTCCGCCCCCGTGCCACTTTCGATCGCGAGCGGCAGCGCGCCGAACAAGGCGGCCAGCGTCGTCATCATGATGGGACGGAAACGCAGCAGGCAGGCCTGCACGATCGCCTCGCCCGCCGGCATCCCCTGCCCGCGCTCGGCCTCGAGCGCGAAGTCGATCATCATGATCGCGTTCTTCTTGACGATGCCCATCAGGAGGATGATGCCGATCAGGCCGATGACCGAGAGGTCCTGCCCGCATAGCATCAAGGCCACGATCGCGCCGACGCCGGCCGACGGCAGCGTCGAGAGGATGGTGATGGGGTGGATGTAGCTCTCGTACAGCACCCCGAGCACGATGTAGATCGTGATCACGGCGGCAAGCAGCAGCCAGGGCTGGCCGGCGAGCGCGCGGGCAAATTCGGCGGCATCGCCCGCGTAGACGCCCACGATGCTGTTGGGCATGCCGATCCGGGTCTCGATCGTCTTGACCGCCTCGACGGCGTCGCCGAGCGCAGCGCCCGGCGCGAGGTTGAAGCTGAGCGAGATCGCCGGGAATTGGGCCTGGTGCGAGATCGCAAGCGGCGCGGTGGTCCGCGTCAGTGTCGCCACCGCCGACAACGGCACCTGCGCGTTCGGCGCGCCCGCGGTCGCACTCGCCCCGCCCGGCAGATAGAGTTTTGACAGGATCGAGGGATCGCGCTGGTACATCGGCAGCGCCTCCAGCACCACACGATACTGGTTGGCCTGGCCGTAGATGGTCGAGATCTGCCGCTGTGCAAAGGCGTCGTTCAGCGTGTCGGTGATGGCCTGCAGGCTGACGCCGAGCTGACCGGCGCGGGTGCGGTCGACATCGAGCTGCGCCCGCAGTCCACCCTCCTGCGCCTCGGAGGAAACGTCGCGGAACAGGGGATCGCGGCGCATCTCGGCGACGAGTTTTCGCGCCCACTCGGATACCAAGGCCGCGTCGGTGCCGGTCAGCGTGTACTGGTATTGCGAGCGGCTCGACTGGGTCGAGATCTGCACGTCCTGCACCGGCTGGAAATACACCTTCATGCCGGGGATGCCGGCCACGGCCTGCTTCAGCCGCGTCACGACCACGCCGACATCGTCGCGCCGCTCGCCGCGCGGCTTCAGCGTCATGACCAGACGCCCGACATTGGTGGTCGGGTTGACCGAGCCCGCGCCGATCACCGAGACGACGCCGGTGACGTCAGGATCGGCCTTGATGAGATCGGCAGCCGCGGTCTGCCGGCGCTGCATCTCCGTGAAGGACACGTCGGGCCCGGCTTCCGTGACGGCCGTGATCGAGGCCGTATCCTGCAGCGGCAAAAATCCCTTGGGGGCGATGACGTAGAGAACCAGCGTTGCGACCAGCGTCGCAAACGTCACCACCAGCGTCGCGCGCTGCCGCTCGAGCACCCAGAGCAGCGTCCGGTGATAGACCTCGACGGTGCGGTCGATGAAGCGGCTGACCGCGGCAAGGCCAGGAACGGCCATTTCCTCGTGCACGTGCTTGAGCAGGCGCGAGCACATCATCGGCGTCAGCGTCAGCGAGACCACGGCCGATGTCACGACCGCGATCGTCAAAGTCAGCGCAAACTCCCGGAACATGCGCCCGACGAGGCCCGACATGAACAGCAGCGGAATGAAGACCGCGATCAGCGAGACCGTCAGCGAGATCACGGTAAAGCCGATCTCGCTGGCGCCCTTCAGCGAGGCCTCCATCGCGCTTTCGCCGTTCTCCATGTGACGGACGATGTTCTCGATCATCACGATGGCGTCGTCGACGACGAAGCCGGTGCCGATGGTGAGCGCCATCAGCGACAGATTGTCGAGGCTGAAGCCCGCGAAATACATGATCCCGAACGAGGTGATAAGCGACAGCGGCAGTGCGACGCCGGCGATCAGCGTGGCGCGCAACGAGCGCAGGAACAGCAGCACCACCAGCGTCACCAGCACGACGCTCAGGATCAGCGTGAACTGCACGTCGTGAACGGAAGCGCGGATCGTGACGGTGCGGTCGGAGACGACCGTCAGGTTCACACCAGCCGGAATGGCGCGCTGGACCTTCGGGATCTCGGCCCGGATCTGGCGCACCACCTCGATGACATTGGCGCCGGGCTGGCGCTGGATGTCGATAATCACCGCCGGCGTGCCCTGGAACCAGCCGCCGGTGCGGTCGTTCTCCAGGCCGTCCACGATCTGCGCGACGTCGCCGATCGTGACCGGCGAGCCGTTACGGTAGGTGATGATGATCGGCTTGTAGGCGTCGGCGGCTGCAATCTGGTCGTTGGCGGCGATGACATAGGCCTGCTGCGCGCCATCGAGCGATCCCTTCGGCCCCGAGACGTTGGCATTGGCAACCGCCGTGCGCAGATCCTCCATGGAGATGCCGTAGGCTGCAAGGCGGGCGAGATCGGCCTGGATGCGCACGGCCGGCTTCAGTCCGCCGAGCACCGAAACCCGCCCGACGCCGGAGATCTGGCTCAAGCGTTGCGCCAGGACGGTGTCGGCGATGTCGCTCATCGCGCGCAGCGAGATCGTGTCCGAGCGCAGCGCCAGCGTCATCACCGGCGCATCCGCCGGGTTCACCTTGGCGTAGATCGGCGGATAAGGCAGCGTCTTGGGCAAGACGCCGGCCGCCGCATTGATCGCGGCCTGCACATCCTGGGTGGCGCCGTCGATGTCGCGGTTGAGATCGAACTGCAGCGAGATCTGGCTGACGCCGAACGAACTGGTCGAGTTCATCGCAGTCAGCGAGGGGATCTGGCCGAGCTGCCGCTCCAGCGGTGCAGTGATCAGCGAGGCGATCACGTCCGGGCTCGCCCCCGGCAGCTGCGTCGTCACCTGCACGGTCGGGAAGTCGACCTGCGGCAGCGCCGAGACCGGCAGCGAGAAATAGCCGAGCGCGCCGCCGATCAGCAGCGCGATGCCGAGCAGCGAGGTCGCGATCGGCCGTCGGATGAAGGGTTCGGAGACGCCCATGGGATGCGCCCTCGCGTCAGTCCGTTGCGATCGGGATCATGGCTGCTTGGCTCCGCCGCCCGATGCTCCCGGCCCCGGTGCAGGTCCAGTCTGGCCCTTCTGGTCGCCTTCGCTGCTCTTCCGCTTGGCGCGGAGCTCACCGTCCTGGGCCGCTCCGTCCTTCTGGCCGTCCTTCTTCTGACCGTCAGGCGCGCGGGTGCGCTTGCGCGGCGCGAGATCGGCCGACGGTGTCTGGTCGTTGCGGCCGACGATGACCTTCGATCCATCCGACAGATTGGCAAAGCCTGTCGTGACGACGCGGTCGTTCGGCGACAGGCCGTCGGCGATGACGGCGTCGTGCTCGTTCTGCTGCGTCACCTTCACAGGCTTGGCCGAAACCACCTCGCCCTCACCGATCACATAGCTGAACGTGCCGATCGGCCCGCGCTGCACCGCAGAGGTCGGCACCACCAGCGCATGCGCCAGCGTCTCGACCTTCAGCCGCACATTGACGAACTGGCCCGGCCAGAGCTGATAATTGGCGTTGGGGAATTCGGCCTTGAGCTTGAGCGTGCCGGTGGTCTGGTCGACCTGGTTGTCGATGCCGGTCAGCCTGCCGGTGTCTATCACGGTGACGCCGTCATTGCCGAAGACGTCGACGGGCAGCGTGCCCTTCGCCGCAGCCGCATTGACACGCATGATCTGCTGCTGCGGCAGGCTGAACCAGACCGCGATCGGCTGCAATTGCGTGATGACGACGAGGCCGGTCGTGTCGGAGGCATGAATGATGTTGCCCTGATCGACCTGGCGGAGGCCCGCGCGCCCCGAGATCGGCGCCACGATCCTGGTGTAGCCGAGCGTTGCCGCCGCATTGTCGATCGCGGCCTGATCGGCCTTCACCAGCGCCTCGGTCTGAGCGACCAGCGCACGCTGGGTGTCGGCCTGCTGCTTGGAGCCGGCATTGGAGGCGGCGAGCTGCTCGTAGCGGGTGAGGTCGATACGCTGGTTGGCGAGCTGGGCCTGGTCCTGCGCCTTCTTGGCCACTGCCTGATCATACTGCGCCTGGTAGATCACCGGATCGATCTCGCCGAGCACGTCGCCCTTCTTGACGTCCTGGCCTTCGATGAAATTCACCGCGATCAGCTTACCGTCGACCTGCGAGCGCACCGTCACGGTGTTGAGCGCCCGAATGGCGCCGACGCCGTCGAGATAGACCGGCACGTCCTGCACGCGCGGGGTCGCCGCCAGCACCGGCACCGGCAGATCGGGACGCGCATTGCGGTTGGCGGCCGGCTGCTGATGCCAGGCCATCCAGCCGATGTAGGCAAGGCCGCCCAGGATCAGCAGCGTGATCAGGGTCATGACGAAGCGACGGCCGCGCGAGGACCTCTTAGCGGTCCCCTCCTTCGCACCTTCCTGTGTGCCTTGCTTCGTATCCGGCTTAAAGAGCATTGACCGGTTTCTCCATTCGCGGCTCCCAGCCGCCGCCGAGCGCCTGATACAGGCTGACGATGGCAAGGATCCGTGCGAGTTGCGCCTGCGACAGCGCGTCTTCCGCCTGGAACAGGGTGAGCTGGGTGTTGAGCACCGTGACGATGTCGGCGGTGCCGGCTCGCAATTGCTGTTCGGCGAGATCGAAGGCGCGCCGCGAGGCGGCTACGACGTCGCGCTGCAATTGCAGCTTGATCGTGGTCTGCTTGATCGAGAACAGCGCGTTGTCGACGTCGGTGAAGGCCTGGATGATGGTCTTGCGGTAGGTCTGCAGCAATTCGTCCTGACGCGCCTTGGCGAATTCGAAATTGCCGAGAATCCTGCCACCGTCGAAGATCGGTTGCGTCGCACTGCCGACGAGCTGGAAGAACGCCGCATGCGGCTGGAACAGCGAGACCAGCGCCGAACTCTGATAGCCGCCATTGCCGGTCAGCTGGATGGTCGGAAAGAACTGCGCGCGCGCATTGCCGATATTGGCGGTGGCGGAGGCGAGCTGCGCTTCCTGGCGGCGGATATCCGGCCGCTGCGTCAGGAGCTCCGACGGCAGGCCCGGCGTGACGCGCGGGATCGCGATGCTGTTGAGCGAACCGCCGGCGACGCGCACGCTTTCCGGC
>JAEWBW010000657.1 GCA_023390955.1 Pseudomonadota bacterium | reverse complement strand
GGTGCATGCTGATCCAGTTCGCGGTCTCCTTCCTCCGGCGCGAACAGCTCAAGGACGTCACCGGCGATCCCTGGGACGCGCGCACGCTGGAATGGGCGACCTCCTCGCCGCCGCCGGACTACAACTTCGCCTTCACCCCGGTCGTTCACGACAATGACGCCTGGTGGGACATGAAGCGGCGCGGCTATCAGCGTCCGCTGACTGGCTTCCGGCCGATCCACATGCCGTCCAGCACCGGCACCGGAATCATCCTCGCGGGCTTTGCCACCGCGATGGGCTTTGGTCTGATTTGGTACATGTGGTGGCTTGCGGCCGCGAGCTTCATCGTGATGCTCGCCGTCGGGATCGGTCACACCTTCAACTATCACCGCGACTTCAACATTCCGGCCGACGATGTCGTCCGGGCCGAGGACGCGCGCACCCAACTGCTCGCCGGAGCCAAGTAAATGACGATCGCTGTCACTTCCGCCCAGTCGGGCGAGCCGGTCTTCTACCTCGCCGACGAGCATCCGCACCCGGAAGGCTGGAGCACGTCGCTCGGCTTCTGGATCTACCTGATGAGCGACTGCCTCATCTTCGCGATCCTGTTCGCCACCTTCGGCGTGCTCGGTGGCAACTACGCCGCCGGCCCGGCGCCGAAGGATTTGTTCGACCTGCCGCTGGTCGCGCTCAACACCTCGATGCTGCTGCTGTCGTCGATCACCTACGGCTTTGCCATGCTGTCGATGCAGCAGAGCCGCATCGGCGCGACCCAGGCCTGGCTCGCGATCACCGGTCTGTTCGGACTTGCCTTCATCGGCATCGAGCTGACCGAGTTCGCCCACATGATCCATGAAGGCGCCACTCCGCAGCGCAGCGCATTCCTCTCGGCGTTCTTCACGCTGGTCGGCACCCACGGTCTCCACGTCACCTGCGGCCTGATCTGGCTGGTGACGCTGATGGTGCAGGTCTGGAAATTCGGCCTGATCGAGGCCAACCGCCGCCGCCTGATGTGCCTGTCGATGTTCTGGCACTTCCTCGACGTGGTCTGGATCGGCGTATTCACCTTCGTCTACCTCCTGGGAGTTCTGCGATGAGCACCGATACTCACGCCGCCGACGGGCATCATCACGACGACGCGCACGCTCACGGCACGCAGTCGAGCTATCTGCTCGGCTTCGTGCTCTCGGTGGTGCTGACCGCCATCCCGTTCTGGCTGGTGATGAGCGGCGTGCTGCCGAGCAAGCAGGTCACCGGGCTGATCATCATGGCCTTCGCGATCGTGCAGATCGTCGTGCACATGGTCTATTTCCTGCACATGAATACGGCCTCCGAGAACGGCTGGACCATGATGGCGCTGATCTTCACCATCGTGATGGTGGTGATCGCCCTGTCGGGATCGCTGTGGGTGATGCACCAGCTCAACACCAACATGATGCCGATCCACCAGATGAGCGGAATGAAGTGAGCGGCGCCGTGAGACACGGATCGAACGCGACGCGCGGCCTGAAGGCTGCGCGCCCGTCCTTGTGGCTCACGATCCTCTCGCTCGTTACGTTCACCGTCCTGATCGCGCTCGGCGCCTGGCAGATCCAGCGGCGCGAATGGAAGCTCGCACTGATCGAGCGCGTCGAGCAGCGCATTCATGCGCCGGCCGTCGACATCCCGTCGCAGGCGTCGTGGCCCGCCGTGACGGCGGCGCGCGACGAATACCGCCACGTCACCGTGACCGGCCGTTTCCTCCACGACCAGCAAACGCTGGTCAAGGCGGTGACCGAGGAAGGCGGCGGCTATTGGGTGCTGACGCCACTGCGGCGCAACGACGGCACGACCGTCCTGATCAATCGCGGATTCATCCCGGCGGATCGCCGCGAGGCATCGGCCCGGCACGAAGGCGAACCATTGGGGACCGTCACCATCACCGGGCTGCTGCGGATCACGGAACCAAAAGGTGGATTCCTGCGGAGTAACGATTCCGTGCATGGCCGCTGGTACTCGCGCGACGTAGCCGCAATCGCGGCCGCGCGCGGCCTTCACGAGGTCGCCCCCTTCTTCGTCGACGCCGATGCCACGCTCAACGCCGGCGGCACCCCCATCGGCGGATTGACCGTGGTCCGCTTTCCCAATAACCACCTGATCTACGCACTCACGTGGTTTGCCCTGGCCGTGATGCTGGCCGGCAAGCTGTTCGTCACATTCGGCGGCGGGCTGTTCCGCCGCACACGCTTCGTCCACGAACCGGCCGGCGACATCGCCGCGCGCAGGACGGGATCAGATGCTGGAACGATCGTCGAGCCGACCTGACGACGGAATGACGCCTCCGGAAGGAGCAGCCGTGACGCTGCTGTCGCAGGCTGACGCGCGGACCGGCTTGATCGGCACGGCCCCGACCGACGACGAGACCAATCGCAAGAACATGACCCTGCTGATCCAGCTGCGCTGGATCGCCGTGGTCGGCCAGATCGTGACCATCAGCGCGGTGCATGTCGGGCTCGACATCCCCCTGCCGCTGACGCGCATGAGCGCGGTGATCGGCGCGCTGGTGCTGCTCAATATCTCGAGCCAGGTCTGGGTGCGCCATCGCGCCGCGATCACCAACCAGCAATTGCTGGTCGCGCTGATGCTCGATGTCGCCGCGCTGACCGCGCAGCTTTACCTGAGCGGCGGCGCCACCAATCCCTTCACCTCGCTGTTCCTGCTGCAGGTGACACTCGGCGCGGTGCTGCTCGATTCACGCTCGACCTGGTCGCTGGTGGCCCTGACCTGCGCCAGCTTCGTGTGGCTGACGATCGCCTACCGGCCGCTGGTCCTGCCGCCGAACCCGCTGAGCGAGACCTACAGCCTGACAGTCGTCGGCATGCTCGTCGGCTTCGTGCTCAACGCCATCCTGCTCGTCGTGTTCGTAACCCGGATCAACCGGAATTTGCGCGACCGCGACGCGCATCTGGCCGCGTTGCGCCAGCATGCCGCCGAGCAGGACCACATCGTGCGCATGGGCCTGCTCGCATCGGGCGCGGCGCACGAGCTCGGCACGCCGCTGGCGTCGCTTTCGGTCATCCTCAGCGACTGGCGTCGCATGCCGGATCTGGCCAGCGACCACGAGCTCGCGGAAGATCTCGCCGAGATGGAGACTTCGCTGCAACGCTGCAAGACCATCGTCACCGGCATCCTGGTCTCGGCCGGCGAGGCGCGTGGTGAGGGATCATCGCCGACCACGGTGGCGGCTTTCCTGAGCGAGCTGGTCGAGGAATGGCGCAACGCGCGCTCAGCGCGGACGCTGTATTTCACCAACACGCTTCCGACCGACGTCGCCATCGTCTCCGACATCGCGCTGAAGCAGGTGATCTTCAACGTGCTCGACAATGCCTATGAGGTCTCGCGCGACTGGGTCGAGCTTTTGGCCGAGCGCGAGGATGACAACCTCGTGCTATCGATCAGCGACCGCGGCCCGGGCTTCGGGCCGGAGATGCTCGCGCAGCTCGGAAAACCGTACCAGTCGAGCAAGGGCCGCGCCGGCGGGGGGCTCGGCCTGTTCCTGGTGGTCAATGTCGTGCGCAAGCTCGGCGGCACCGTGACCGCCGAGAACCACAGGAAGCGCGGCGCAACCGTGCGGATCGTGCTGCCTCTCTCCACGCTCGCGATCGGAGGCGGCTTTGACGCCTGAACGCTCTCTCATCGTCGTCGAGGACGACGCGGGCTTTGCCCGCACGCTCAAACGCTCGTTCGAACGCCGCGACTACGACGTCGTCGTCGCTGCCTCGATCGAGGAAGTTCGAAAAATCCTGGAGGAGCGTTCGTTCGGCTACGCCGTCGTCGACCTCAAGCTCGGCGGCGCCTCGGGCCTTGCCTGCGTCGAACTGCTGCACGGCCACGATCCCGAAATGCTGATCGTCGTGCTGACCGGCTTTGCCAGCATCTCGACCGCGGTCGAGGCCATCAAGCTGGGCGCCTGCCACTATTTGGCAAAGCCCTCCAACACCGACGACATCGAAGCTGCCTTCCAGCGCGCCGGCGGCGACGCCGAGGTCGCACTCGAGGTCCGCCCCACCTCGATCAAGACCCTGGAATGGGAGCGCATCCACCAGACCCTGATCGAGGTGGATTTTAACATCTCGGAAGCCGCAAGACGGCTCGGCATGCACCGGCGCACGCTAGCTCGAAAGCTCGAGAAGCGGCCGGTGAAGTAAACCGGGATTCTCTCGCCCGCGTCGTCCCGGCGCAGGCCGGGACCCATAACCACCAGCAGGTGTTTGACGAAGACTGGCAGTGGAATTGCCACCATCCACAACGGATAAACTCCGCGGTATGGGTCCCGGCCTTCGCCGGGACGACATCGGAATTTGTAGCTAACGCGTACCGTACGCGCGGTCACCGGCGTCTCCAAGGCCGGGGACGATGAATCCCTGCTCATCCAGCCCTTCATCCACCGCCGCCGTCCAGATCGGGACGTCCGGATGCAGACCGCGAATTCGTTCGAGGCCTTCCGGCGCGGCGATCAGGCAGGCGAGACGGATGTCCTTGGCGCCGCGTTCCTTCAGCCGGTCGACGGCAGCCACGGCCGTGTTGGCGGTCGCAAGCACCGGCGTCACCACGATCGCGAGCCGCTCCGACAGGTCCGACGGCGACTTGAAGAAATATTCGACGGCGGCAAAGCTGTGCGGCTCGCGGTAGAGACCGATATGCGCGACGCGCGCGGTTGGCACCAAATCCATCATGCCATCGACGAAGGTCACGCCGGCGCGCAACACGGGCACGAAGACCAGCTTCTTGCCCGCGATTTTTGCCGAGTGCATCCGCGCCAGCGGCGTGTCGACGACGACGTCGGTCAGCGGAAGATCGCGCGTGACCTCGTAGCACAGGAGCATGCCGATCTCCTTGACCAGCTCCCGGAACGATTTTGTCGAGATCGACTTGTCGCGCACCAGCGTCAGCTTGTGCTGGACCAGAGGATGATCGACGACCGTGACGCCTTCCATGTGATGCTCCTGACTCTTCCCTTCTCCCCTTGTGGGAGAAGGTGGCGCGCGAAGCGCGCCGGATGAGGGGTCTCTCTAAGCGAACTCCAGTGACAGATGCGTCCGCGGCGACATACCCCTCACCCGGCTTCGCTTCGTGAAGCCACCCTCTCCCACAAGGGGAGAGGGTGACTAAAACACCGTGCCGTCGCTGATGACCTTGAGCGGCGGCGAACCGTCGGGGCGACGTTCGAAGGCTGCCGCGCGGCCCGCGGCCCAGCTGCCGCCTTCCAGAATGCTGGCGAGCGGCAGCGAATTCTTGTCGCGACCGAGCCGTGCGCGAACGCGCTCAGCCAGCAGGTCCAGCAGCGCCACGGTCAGCGCGCGCCATTCCACGACGAGCAGCGAGTCCACGGGATGGGCGCGTTCGGCGTCAGCGGTGTCGCGCAGGCGAAGCACGCCGAGATCGACGAACAGGCCGCCATTGCGATATTCGGCGAGCCCGGTGAGGCCATCGATGTCGGTCACGTCAAAGCCGGCGCGCTGCAGCGGCTCGATCAGCGAATAGCTCAGCCATTGCGACAGCTTGTGCAGGGGCACGAAGCCCGCGGTCGCGTCATCCGTCCTCAGCGCCGGATGACGCCAGCAATCGCCGAGCGGAATGCCGGCGAGTTCGAGACG
>JAEWBW010000625.1 GCA_023390955.1 Pseudomonadota bacterium | reverse complement strand
GCCTTGACCGGGCGGGCGCGGACGATCTTGCGGGCCGGCTTGGCCTTGAACATCATCTCTTCGCCCGTGAACGGGTTGGTGCCCTTGCGAGCCTTGGTCGCCGGCTTCTTGATGACGACGAACTTGGCGAAGCCCGGCACCAGGAACAGGCCGCTCTTCTTGAGCTCCTTGTGGCCGACATCGGTCAGCGTCTCCATGACGTTCTTGACGTCACGCTTGGAAAGCTCGGTGGCGGTCGCGATCTTTTCGATCAGCTGCGATTTCGACATTTGGGTTGGCATCGTGTCTCCTCTGATTCGTTGCCGGTTGCATATTAGACCAACCGTTGAAGGCCAAAGGCCTTCTGCACAGATTTCTCGCTAAATTCCGGGTCTTTTTGTCCCTCTGTGGCAAAAAACACTGATTTTCAGCCGCTTTTCCAAGCATTGGCATCTAAAACAGCGCGATTTACCGCATTTCAAAGGCCCGTACGCGCCTTGCTAATGCTGATTCCATGCTTTCGACAAGCGACGAACGGCGTCTTTCTCGAAGGAAGTGCGCGATTCGACCTATAAATAAGGGCTCGGAGCGCCAATGGCGGCGCACGGGGCGACGCGGTTGCGGTCCCGATCGGGCCGCGCGAGCACGTCGCGCAGGGCGCCGATCAGACCCCCGCGGCGTTCTTCGCGATGACGTTGCGGTAATAGCTCGCGCTGAGCTTTGGCGTGCGGACCTGGGTGTCGAAGTTGACGTGGTAGAGGCCGAAGCGCTTGTTCAGCCCGTAGACCCATTCAAAATTGTCCATCAGGCTCCAGAGGAAATAGCCGCGCACCGGCACGCCTTCCTCGGTGGCGCGCTGCAGCTGCGCGAGGTAGTTGCGCAGATACATGATGCGGTCGGTGTCAAAGATCTTGCCGTCCGGCGTGACGACGTCGTCGCTGGAGGTGCCGTTCTCGCTGATGTAGATGGCGCCGGTCTTCCAGATCTTGGCGGCGAGCTTCGGCACCCAGTAGATCGTCTCGGGGCCGACGCGCAGCCAATCCGAGCTCATATGCGGGAACGATTTCGGGATCGGCAGCAGCGAGAAGCCCGCGCCCTTGTCGGACGCGACGACGTAATTCTGCGGCGCGTAGATGTTGAGGCCGAGGAAGTCGACCTTCGAGCCGATGATCTTGAGTTCCGCATCGGTAAATTTCGGTGCATCGGCGCCGGCGTATTTCAGGAAGGCGTCGGTGTATTTGCCCTCGAGGATGACGTTGAGATAGCCGGCGTTCATCTCGCGCAGCGCGATCTCGGCGGCGCGCACATTCTCCGGCGTATCGATCGCGGGAATGCAGGTATCGATGTTTTCGGCGGGCCCCACCCGGGTGCCGCGGCGGCCGGCGGCGCGCACCGCCTGCACCGCAAGGCCATGCGCCAGCGCGCTGTTGTGCCTGACCTGGTTGACCTCGGCCGGCGACAGCTTCTGCCCGGGCGCGTCGATGCCGATGCCGTAGCCGAAATAGACGAAGCGGCCGCTCTCATTCAGCGTGAACACGTTCTTGACGCGGTCGGTCAGGTGCCGCGCGATGTAAGCCGAGTAATCGCCAAAGGCCTTGCAGGTCTCGGTCGAGCGCCAGCCGCCAAAGCGATCCTGCAGCGATTGCGGCAGGTCCCAATGATAAAGGGTGAGCCAGGGCTCGATGCCGTTCTTGAGCAGCTCGTCGATCAGGCGGTTGTAGAAGTCGAGCCCCTTCGGGTTCGGCTTGCCGTCGCCGTCCGGGAACACGCGCGGCCAGGCCACCGAGAACCGATAGGCCTTGCAGCCGAGATCCTTGATCAGCGCGATATCTTCCTTGTAGCGGTGATAATGTTCATTGGCGCGATCGCCCGTGCTGCCGTCCTCGATCTTGCCGGGGATGCGCACAAAGCTGTCCCAGATCGAGGCGCCTCGCCCGTCCTCGTTGACGGCGCCCTCGACCTGGTACGACGAGGTGGCCGTGCCCCAGACGAAATCCTGCGGAAAGCCGCGCGCGACGCGTGGCGCCGCTGCCGGCTTTGCCGCGTCGGCCGCCCCGGGCGCGGCGACCGCGGCTGCGGACACTCCCGCGAGTTTCGCGAACTGGCGACGCGAGACCTTGTCCGACATTGATGCGCTCCAACTGCTGTTCCGGGCGGTCACAATGGCGGGTCGGACGCGGTTTGAGAAGCGATGGCGCGGGAGATGGACTGTGCAGAATTGCCGCGCGGCCCTACGCCTCGGAGGGATCGTGAACGACGCCGAGCTTGCGGACCGCGACGTCGATCGACATGCCGAGATAGTCGCCGGCATCGCCGAACCATGATCCGGCCAGCGGGATCGCCTGGCCGGGATGGCGCGCGATGGCCACCGGGATCAGATCGAAGCCGCTGCTGAGGCTGTTGGTCGGGTCGTAGTCCAGCCAGCCCGCGCCGGGCAGAAACACCTGCACCCAGGCATGGGTCGATCCGGAGCCGGTCATGCCCACCTTGCCCCCATCGAGCGCGGCGTCATAGAGATAGCCGCTGACGAAGCGCGCCGCGAAGCCGAGGCGGCGCAGCGTCTCGATCATCAGCCAGGCAAAGTCCCGGCAGGTGCCGGATTTCGTGCGCAGGGTGTCACCCGGCGATTGGGTGCCTTCCAGATCCCGTGCGCGATAAGTGAACGTGCGGAACGTCGCCAGCAGGCGGGTGAGCATATCGGCGGTGCGGTCCTGATCGCCGGCCACGAAGCTCTTGGTCCACGCCGCCACGCTGCCATCGGGATCGTCGGCATGGGGACGCAGATAGCCGGCGAGATCGGTCCACTCGTCCGGCGTATATTGCACCGGCACTTCCTCGGCCCGTGCTTCCAGCGGAAACGATTCCAGTCCCTTCACGCCGAAATAAACGCCCTGGACCTTGAAGGTGAATGTGAGTTCGCATGCCGCTTCGCTGAACTCCATTACCGTCACAGCGTTGGAACGCGCGTCGGTGACCCAGTGGATCTTCGACGGCACGTTGGTTTTCGCCGACCAGTCAAGCAACCGCGCGCACGCGCCGCGTCGCGGCAGGAACATGGCTCGGTGCGTGCCGAAGGTGACCGGCTTCGCGTAGCGATACGTCGTGGTGTGGGTAATCTCGCCAATGATTGCCATGACCATGCCGTGATCCGATGTCGCGGTCTGCAACTCCAGCTGAAGGGAACGGATGACGAGAAGAATTGACCTAGATCAATGGGAGAGCGTGCCGCAAGCGGAGCCGGCAAGGGCCACCACCCGTCTGCTTCCAGCCGCTACACTTGCGCGTCAGCCTTCATATCCGGGCTCCCGCCACCCAGGCGCGGCTCGGTCCCCGCGATCATCCGTTGAATGTTGGCGCGGTGGCGGACGATCACGTAGAGGCCGCCTGCGATCACCAGCAACCGGTAGGGCAAGGGGTGATCGAAGGTGCAGACGAGGACGATTGCCGTCAGCGCCGCGAGGATCGAGCTGAGTGACACGATCCGCGTGCTTGCCAGCACGATGCCGAACACGATTGCAGCGCCCAATCCCACCGGCCACGACATCGCGAGCAACACGCCGAGCCCGGTCGCCGCGGATTTGCCGCCCGTGAAGTTCAGCCAGATCGAGCGGCCATGCCCCAGCAGCGCGGCAATGCCGGCGAGGCACACAGCCCACGGCACCCATGTCTGCAGATCAGCCGCATTCGGCGGCGTCGGCGACAGCGCGGTAATGAGCCAGGGGCAGAACGAGCGCGCGACGATGATGGCAGCCGCGCCCTTCAGCACATCGACGATGAGCACCACCAGCGCAGGCCATTTTCCGAGGGTCCGCAGCACATTTGTTGCCCCGGTGGATTTGGAGCCATGCTCTCGGATATCGATGCCTTTCAGGAGCTTTCCTGCCAGATAGCCCGTGGGGATCGAGCCGAGAAGATAGGCCGCCACCAAACCAACCGCGCTCGCTATCCAGAAGGCCATCAGTCCATTTCCAATGTCAGCTGGCGATGTTTTATCGCCGACCTTGCCTGACCGCTACCGGTCAGTCCCGTCCGACCCACCCCGTCGCGATCGCGTTCGCCCAGACGAGCATCCCCTTGCTGCGTGCCAGATCGGCCATGGCCATGTTGTCGTAGGGCACGTAGCGGAACGTCGCGCGCCAACTGTCCCCGGCCCCCTCCAGAATCACGTAGCACGCATGAGGCGTGCCGGTCTCCACCACGTAAGGAACGGGCGTCTTCCCATCGTAGCCAGGCAAGCCGACGCTGCCGGGGTTGACGACCATTCGTCCGTCTCGCAGGCGAACGACCCGCGGAATGTGGGTGTGCGCGCACAGGATGAGGCGCGCGTCGATCCCCTCGGCAGCCGCCTCGATCGGCTCGATCCCGTTCGGGCGCACGCTGCCGTCGTCGGCGACATGGTCGAGCCAGAAAGCGGCGTCGTCCCCCGGCGACCCATGGCAGAGCAATACCTCGTCCCTGTACCTCAGTGTGGGCGGCATGCTTGCCATCCAGTCGAAATGCCTGCGCTCGAGCTGCCGGAAATCGCTGCGCCGCGAGCCACCTGCCTGCCAGAGCTCGACGAGGATTCGATCCTGGTCGCCACGCACCGACGGAAAGCCCCGCTCGATCAGCAGGTCCGCGGTCCGGGCCGCCTCGAGCGGGCCGCTGACATGGTCGCCAAGGTTCACCACCTCGGCGATGCCGAGTTCGGCAATGTCGGCAAGGACGGCTTCGAGTGCGAGACAATTCCCGTGCACATCGGCGATGGCGGCAAACCTCATCTGGCCCTCCTCATGCGAGACGGCCGACGATTCACGCAATGCGGGCAGATGCAGTGATAGCGGTTCTCTTTAGCTGCATTTTTAGAAGCGCCCGCAAGCTGAGGATCAAATCGGCGCTGGCAAAACACTTGCACAACCGGATACCGCGATCAAGCGAAGGCCGGTTCTGTTGACGCAGATCAACGGGGACTGCAAAGAAGGCGTACGTCTGCTTGGCAGGCCCTCCAACCTTCTTCCGTCTGACCACTAAAAGTACCCCTCGTGAAGATCGAAAACCTCGCACTGCTTCCATCTCGCAGCCGTCTCGGCCTCGCGGCGCTATTCCTGGCATTGATTGCCGGAACGATCTGGGCGGTGGTGTATGTTTTGCAGACTGCCCCGTCACGTCACATCGTGCTCGCGTCCGGCCTCGAAGACGGCCTGCTGCACCAGCACGCCAGGCGGTACATCGAGATCCTCGCCCGATCCGGAGTTACCGTCGAAGAACGGGTGACTAACGGCGCGGGGGACAATCTCAAACTGCTGCAGGATCCGCGCTCAGGCGTCGATATCGCGTTCATGCAAGGCGGCATCGCGCGAGGGTCCGACGCCAACAATATCGTGATGCTGGCAAGCCTTTATTACGTCCCCTTGTGGATTTTCTACCGCAAGAGCGAGCCGGTGAATTTCATCAACGAGCTCCGCAATCGCCGGGTCGCCGTCGGCGCCGTTGGCAGCGGTGCACGCTCGCTCAGCGAGTCCGTTTTCGAGCTCAACGGGCTCTCGTCCGACAATGTCCATATGGAGTCACTCAGCAACCTTGCGGCACTCGTTGCGTTGCGCGCCGGCGATGTCGACGCCGCAATCTTTGCCGACGGGGCGGACAATCCCGCCATCTGGAACGCGCTTCGCGATCCAAACCTCAGTCTTCTGAGCATCAACAGGGCCGATGCCTATCGTCGCCGGCTCAACTTCATCAGCACACTGAAATTGCCGTCAGGCGTGATCGACCTGGCCGACCACATTCCGGAAGAGGACGTCGCGCTGATCGGGACCAAGGAGATGCTGGCGGCCCGTGACGGACTTCACCCTGCCCTCGTCCATCTGCTGGTGGACGCCGCCCGGGAAATCCACGGCAGGCAGGGACTGTTCGAGGACGCCGGTGAATTTCCGGGCACGACGCAGGTCGATCTGCCGGTATCAGCCGACGCCGACCAGCACAGGCGTTTCGGGCGCACCTTCCTTTACCAATATCTGCCGTTCTGGATTGCGGCTCTGGGCGAGCGCGCCATCATCATCTTGCTGCCGCTGGCCGCCATTCTGCTTCCGCTGTTCCACTATCTGCCTCAGCTGGTTCGCTGGCATGTCCGTTCACGCGTGTTTCGCTGGTACGGCGAGCTCGCTCTGCTCGAGCGCGACGTCGTCGCGCGGACGGGCGATTTACCGATCGAGACGTGGCTCGCGGACCTCGCGCGGATCGAAGACGCAGTTGCCAGGATTCACACCCCGGCCGGGTTCGCGAGCGAAGCCTATACGCTGCGCGAACACATCGGCCTGGTCCGTCGCGCCATCATTGCGCGGAACAACACCGGCCGGTTGCGAAGCGAGGCCTGGGCCGGACGGCTGACGGCGCATCCAAAGCGTGAGCTGTCCTAGAACGTCACCCGCATGCCCGCATAGAACGCACGCGGCCTCGCCGGGCTGAGCGAGCGCGGGTCGGTGAACTCGGCTCCCCCGTTGGTGAAGTTCGGCAGGGCTTCCCGGTCGAAGAATGTGCCAAGCGTGGAGTAGCGATGATCAAAGATATTGTTCACGCGACCGTAAACCTGGACGTTCCTGGTGATCTGGTAGGAGCTGTGGAGATTGAAGACGGCGTAGGACGGCAGTTGCGGGAACTGGTTGGACTCGTCTCCGACATAATACTGGCTCGAGACAAAGAGCGCGTCACCTCCGACCTTCCAGACGTCGGTCACGGCATATTCGACGCTGGCCTTGATGAGGTGGCGCGGCAGGCGCGGAATCTGATTACCCGGTAAGACCTGGATATTGCCGTCTGCGTCGGCGAACGGGCTGTCCGAGCCCAGCGTCAGCGCATCAAGAAAACGCGCGTCCAGGAAGGCATAGCTCGCCTGGAACTGAAGCGCATTCGACTTCAGGCTCACCTCGGCTTCGACGCCCTGCCTGCGGGTCCGGCCAACGTTCTGGAAGAAGCCGAAGCCCGTCAATCCCGGGATCGGCGTCGCAACGATATCGTCGTAGTTGGTGGCACGGTATGCACCGATCTTCCAGCCTAGGGAGCCGATGTTCAATTCCTTGGTGCCGCGGAAGCCGGCTTCGAAGGTCTTCGATACGACTTGCTTGAGGGGAGGATCGGCGACCAGGAATTGGCCGATGATGCACGGCCTCGCCGGATCGGCGCAGCCAAGCTCGAGCGGCGTCGGCACGCGGTTGGCTTCCGAATAGCCGGCATAGGCCGTCACTTCAGGCGTAATCTTGAAGGTACCGCCGATGATCGGATTGAAGCGATTGAATTGATGATCGCCATTCAGAGCGGTGCCAAGCTGGTCCATCAGCGAGATATGGGCCGCATTGAACCGTCCGCCACCGGACACCGAAAAGCGCTCTGTCACGTCGAACGTGTCCAGCGCATAAATCCCCTGATACTGGTTGACGGTGCGAAGCGACACGGGACCAATCGCCGTCGGATCCCCTGACGTCCCCAGGAATGTCCCATTGCCCGTGACGACGTAGTTCTCGCCCAGGGTCCCCAATTCGGTGCTGCCCGTGAACAGCGTATTGCTGAGGTCGTAGCTTGCGCCAACCACGAAGCGGTTGCCATGACCGAACAGCTGATCGGTATTGGTCGCCTGCCCGGATATGCCAAACGAGGTTGACTTTGTGCTGGTGCGATCGATCTGGGCGAGAATGGCATCAGGCCCAAAGGGATTGACGAGCTGAACGCCGTTCAGGCCGTTCGCCGGCGATTGAAAGAGCGGAGGTCCGAGCGCAGGGTTGACTTCGCCAAAGCAAAGCAGCGTTGCATCGGCGTCGCAGGGCTCCACGTCGGTCGGGTTTCCGTCGACGGTACCTTGCTTGAAGCGCCGCAAGCGTGCTGTGCCTTCAAAGGTCCAGGTCGGCGTCGCCTCCACCTTGCCGGTCAAATTGAGATAGGCGACCTTGTTGGAGATGGTCTGTGGTGTCGTATAGGTGGCGCCCCAATATTTCTGGAGCAATTCAGCCGGAACAGTACTGGGACCCGCGAGGGAATTGTTGGCGACGCCGCCATTGACATGGAATTCGGTGCCTTCAAACCGATACCCGACGTCGCCGTAGAAACGGCGGACGTCCGACTTTGAGAAATTGCGGAAGCCGTTGTCGTGAATGCCTTCGATCGCGCCGTAGACAGACCAGTTCTTGTCGATCTGCTTGCCCCATTGCGCGGAGCCCTGAATGCGGCCGTATGAGCCGCCCATGATGTCGATCTCGGCACCTTGATAGTTGAAGCCGTTCTTCATCTGCAGATCGATGGCGCCGCCGAGCGCGTTGAGACCGTAAGCCGGATTGTTGGTCACCACCACGGCTGATCGGATCGCCGCGGTCGGAATCAGATCCCAATTGACGATATCGGAGAAGGCTTCGTTGATGCGCACGCCGTTCTGGTAGACGGCGAGGCCCTGCGGCGTCCCGGCCAAAGGTGAAGCGACGTAGCCGCGAAACACGATGTCAGGCTGGAAGGGATTGCCGGTCACCTCATTGATGCTGACGCCAGGCACGTACTGCTGCAGGGCGTCGGCGATATTCGGCGAGTTGGTCCGCCTGATCTGGTTGGCGTCGACGGCGTTGATCGAGGAAGGAACCTTGTCGACCTCGAGACCCCGGCCGGTGCCCGGCGAGGTCGGGTAGACATAGACCCGCGTCTTGGGACGCGCCGTCGTCACGCGCGCAGGCGCAGCCCGCGTCGGTGTGCGCCGCGTTGTCGTCTCCGGCGCGATGACTTCCACCGCCGGCAAATTCTGTACGTTGGTTTCCTCGTCCTGCGCGGCCCCCGCAGTCGTCGCGAAGACGACCCCGGACACCAGCCCCGTCGACAGCGAGGCAATCAACAGATGACGCTTGCCCATCCCACTCGTCCCCACCCGAAACCTTCGGCTGTTTTGTTTTCGCCGTTTGGTTGAGACGAGTGTAGTCGGCGGTCGCGATCGCACCAGTTATAAAAGGTCGGGAGGTATCCACTCCCATCTTCCCGACCAAATCGGGAATTTTTCCCGATTTGCCTCTCGCGCTCAGGCCGCGGCGGTTGGAACCAGCGCTTCCACGGTGACGCCGCCCTCGCCGGAGGCCACATTCAGCGTGCCGCCCAGCGCCAAAATCCGCTCGCGCATGCCGACGAGGCCAAAACCGAGCTTCTGGCCCGCCGCCATGCCGCGGCCGTTGTCACTGACCCGGACGCGCGCGCAGGCGCGGCCATCCTGGGCGGGCTGATCGGCCGGCTCGATCACGACATTGATGGAGGTCGCGCCGGCATGGCGGAACACGTTGGTGAGCGCCTCCTGCACGATGCGGTAGATGGTGAGGTCGGCGGTCTCGCCGGTAACGCCAAGCGCCGGCGAAATCGTGGTGTCGATCGCGACGTCGGGGTGGGATTCCCGCCACAGCCGCGACAGCGATTCCAGCGCCTGGCGCAGGCCGAGCTCGGCGAGGCCGACGGGCCGGAGGCGCTCCAGCACGCGGCGATTGAACTGCTGCAGCGCGTTGATCTGCTCCATCATGGCGCTGCCGTGCTTGCGGACCGCATCCGCGCTCGGCTCGCGCCCGTCGGTGAGCTTTGCCAGTGCGCTCGCATGCGCGCGAAGCGAAAACAGATATGGCCCGAACTCGTCATGCAGCTCGCGCGCGATCTCCTTGCGCTCGACGTCCTGCAGCGAGACCGCGCGTTCGGCCAGCCGCCGCTTGTCCTCGACAGCCTCGCCCAGCGTCGCTGCCAGATGATTGAGCTTGCTGCAGATCGCGGCGAGCTCGGGCGCGCCGCCCGGCGTCACGCGCGCATCATAGCGGCCGCCTTCGAGCCGGGTCATCGCGTCCGACAGCGATTGCAGCGGCGCGAGCGCACGGCCGACCACCAGCATCATCACCAGGAACAGCGCCAGCGCGATCACCGAGCCGACCTCGAGCTGGGTCACGATGCCGTCCCAGATCTCGGCGATCTCGTCGTCGGGATGGGAGGTGATCACGAGCGAGCCGGGCTTGCCGCGGATCGACACCGGCACGGTCACCGCGGTCTGCTCGGGGTGGACCAGGCTGACGAACCAGGCCGGCGGCCCGCGCGTGTCGTTGTCCGTCTCCTCCTTGGGCGCGGTCAGCGGGTTCCCGCCGGAATCCCTGAGCGCGATGCTGACGTGCCGGAGCCGGCTGAGATCGCGCGCGATCTGGTCCAGCCTCGCGTCCGGATCCGGCGCCTCGTTGAGATCGGCTACGATCATCTCGATGAATTCGCGGGCGAGCCGGATCACGCTCTGGTCCTCGGCCTGCACGCGGGGACCGGCCTCGGCGATCTGGCGGCCGATATTGACGGCGAGCCCGAGCGCCAGCAGCAGCGCCAGCAGGAGATTGATGCGCCCGCGCAAGGATAGATTTTGCCACATTGCTCTCGCCCGCCGCCCACTCGCCCTGCCCGCTCCTGTCCGACCACGTTGACAGGGGCGAAGCGCCCGATATCTAATCGAAAGCGTACAGCAATCCCGGCCGGGTTGCATGACCCGACATGAGACACGGACGCGTCTCCTGCCCGGCGCCATGCGACGCAAATGGATCGGGACGCTGTCGCAGGGAACGCCTGATGCGCATTCTGATCGTCGACGATCACCCCATCGTTGCCTCCGGCTGCCGCGCCGTGCTGGCCGACGAAGGCGAGATCGACATTCTGGAGGCCGCCGACGCCGAAGACGGCGAGTGCGTCTTCATTGTCGAGCGCCCCGACATCTGCGTGATCGACATCAACCTGCCAACCGTTTCCGGATTCGAGCTCGCGCGCCGCATCCTCGAGCGCGCGCCTGAGGCCCGTCTCATCATGTTCAGCATGAACGCCGATCCCGCCTTTGCCGCGCGCGCGATCGAATGCGGCGCCAAGGGCTACGTCTCCAAGACCGGTGACCCCAACGACCTCGTCGAAGCCATCCGCGCCGTCGGCAAGGGTGAAACGTACCTGCCGAGCGCGATGGCACGCAGCATCGCCTTTGCGGGTCCCGCGCTGGCGCAGAATCCGCTGTCGAAGCTGAACCCGCGCGAGATGGAGATCCTGCGGCTGCTCAGCGCGGGCAAGAGCCTGTCGGAGATCGCCTGGCTGGTGCAGTCGTCCTACAAGACGGTGGCCAACACCTCCTCCATCATGCGCCAGAAGCTCGGGGTGAAGACCTCGGTCGAGCTGGTGCGGCTGGCAATCGACAGCGGTGTGGCGTAACACGCGTCGGCACAAATTCGGTCATACAAGCGTTGCAATCCTGATGTGGTTTGGCGCCACGGAGTTTCGGCATGACGATGCAGACTGTCTCGACCAACAAAGCCTATGGCGGCGTGCAGGGCGTGTATCGCCATGCCAGCGAGCAGACCAGGACCGACATGACCTTTTCGGTCTATGTGCCGCCGCACCCCGAGGGCACCAAGCTGCCGGTGGTCTGGTATCTCTCGGGGCTGACCTGCACCCATGCCAATGTCACCGAGAAGGGCGAATTCCGCGCCGCCTGCGCCGAACTCGGCTTGATCTTCGTTGCGCCCGACACCAGCCCGCGCGGCGCTGACGTGCCTGGCGATGCCAACAATTCCTATGATTTCGGCCTCGGCGCCGGCTTCTATGTCGACGCCACCGAGGAACCCTTTGCGCGCAATTACCGCATGTGGAGCTACGTCACCGACGAGTTGCCGAAGCTCGTGGCGGCGAACTTTCCGGTCGACGCCAAGCGGCAATCGATCATGGGTCACTCGATGGGCGGCCACGGCGCACTGACGGTGGCGCTGCGCAACCCGCACCGCTATCGCGCGGCCAGCGCCTTCGCGCCGATCGTGGCGCCATCGCAGGTGCCTTGGGGCACCAAGGCGCTGGGCGGCTATCTCGGATCGAACAAGGATGCCTGGCGCGCGCATGACACTGTGGCGCTGATCGAGGACGGCTCGAAATATTCAGGCTTCCTGGTCGACTATGGCGATGCCGACAACTTCCTGAAAGAGCAGCTCCGTCCCGATTTGCTGCAGGCCGCCTGTAGCAAGGCCAACATCTCCCTGACGCTGCGCCGCCAGCCGGGCTATGACCACAGTTATTATTTCATCTCGACCTTCATGAGCGATCATCTGCGCTGGCACGCGGAGCGGCTGGCGGGGTGATGCTTCTTATTCCCTTCTCCCCTTGTGGGAGAAGGTGGCGCGAAGCGCCGGATGAGGGGTCTGCATCTGCGGACTCAAAAGCGAGTGGACTCGCGGATAGATACCCCTCACCCGACTTCGCTCACGCGAAGCCACCCTCTCCCACAGGGGGAGAGGGTAAGAAGGCCTACTCCGGCCGGCCGTAATTCGGCGCCAGCAGGCGGTTGCGGATCAGATAGCCCATGGTGCGTGACCAGGCCTCATCCGTGTTGCCGCGCATGTCGGCGCTCGCGGCCGTCACCAGATTGCCGGTGTGAACGTCGCGCAGGTAGATGTTCAGATTGAGGATCAGGTTCGAGACCTTCTGCACCACGCCGGTGATCTCGAGATCGGCACCGAGCTGTTCGGCGAGCTTGATGTCGCAGCCGCCGCAGGCCTGCAGATTGCTCTTGCTCGCCGCATCCTTGACCGGCGCGATATCCAGCACCTGGAACTTGCCGGACTCCGTCAGCGCTTTCCGCAGCTGATCGCCGATGCGCAGCATGCGTTCCTGTTCCGGCCTGGAGCCATAGACCTCGCCCGGCAGGCTGGTGTCGATCAGCTCGAAATCGAACACCGCAAGCTTTGGCGGATCGGCGAAAGCGGCCGCATCAGTCAATAGCAGCGCGGCAGCAATCAGCATCGCTCGCATCATCGTGATTCCGTTTTGTCGCGCCCGCGAAGACGAAATGCGGGGTTGCAAGCTAAGCCAAATCGGTCATGTTTCAAGCGCGGAGAATACCTCCACCGGCGGTCAAGCCGGGGAGGATGCAAGGAGGACGCATGATCCGATGGTTGCTCGGCCTGCTGGTTGTGAGTCTTGCGGCGACGCAGACCCTTGCGGCCGACCCCACCGAGATCGGCGTCGGCTATCTCGGCCGGGCCGGCGTCAAATCGACGCTGTCGCTGGTCGATCAGCCCGCCGACAATGACGGCCTCGCCGGTGCGCGGCTCGCGATCGACGACAACAACACCACCGGCAAATTCCTCAACCAGCGCTTTACGCTGACCGAGCGCCGCCTCAAGGACGGCGAGGATGTCGTCGCGGCGGCAAATGCGCTCGCCGAGAAAGCCGGCTTCATCGTCGTCGACCTGCCGGCGGACCAGTTGCTGAAGGTCGCGGACGCCTTGCGCGACCGCGGCACGCTGCTGTTCAACGCCGGCGCCATCGACGAGCGACTGCGCGAGGCCGATTGCCGCGGCAACGTCATCCACACCGCGCCGACGCGCGCGATGCTGGCGGATGCGCTCGGACAATATCTGGTGTGGAAGCAGTGGAAGCGCTGGCTGCTGGTCACCGGCTCGCATGACGAGGACAAGCTCTTTGCCGATGCCTTGAAGCGCGCGGCGACGCGGTTCGGCGCAAAAATCGTGCAGGAGCGCAGTTTTGACGACACCGGCGGCGCGCGGCGCACCGACAGTGGTGTGACGCTGATCCAGCGACAGATGCCGGTGTTCACGCAGCAGGCGCCGGCCTACGACGTGCTGGTCGCCGCCGACGAGAGCGAGGTATTCGGCGCCTATCTGCCCTACCGCACCTGGGATCCGCGCCCCGTCGCGGGCTCGGCCGGCCTCATGCCGAAAAGCTGGGACGCCGCGCAGGATCAATGGGGCGCGGTGCAGATGCAGAACCGCTTCATGAAGCTGAACTCGCGCCGCATGAGCGCGCTGGACATGCAAGCCTGGATCGCGGTGCGCATGATCGGTGAAGGCACCTCGCGGACAAATTCGGGCGACACCAAGAAGGTCATCGACTTCATCAGGGGACCGGACTTTTCCGTCGCCGCCTTCAAGGGCACGCGGCTGACCCTGCGCGACTGGAATTTGCAATTGCGCCAGCCGATCCTGCTGGTCGACGGTCGCATGGTGGTCTCGGTGTCGCCGCAGGAAGGTTTCCTGCACCAGGTCTCGGAGCTCGACACGCTCGGCTATGATCGCCCGGAGAGCAAATGCAAACTGAAATGAGGACGGCAATGTGGCGCATGGGCCTGTTCTGCGGATTGGTGCTGGCGGCCGCTCCCGCGCACGCCTACGTCGCCTATGTCTCGAACGAGAAGAGCAACACCGTCACGGTGATCGACACCGCGACATGGACGGTGACCAAGACCATCAAGGTCGGCCAGCGGCCGCGCGGCATCGACCTCACCCGCGACGGCAAGTTCGTCATGGTCGCGGTCGGCGACGACGACACCATCCAGGTGATCGACACCAAGACGCAGACGATCGTGGACAGCCTGCCCTCCGGCCCCGATCCGGAGTTGTTCGCGCAGGACGCCGCCGGCAAGGTCCTCTACGTCGCCAACGAGAATGACAACACGGTCACCGTGATCGATATCGAGAAGCGCGCGCGCATCGGCGACATCCAGGTCGGCGTCGAGCCCGAGGGCATGACCATCAGCCCCGACGGCAAGACGCTGATCAACACGTCCGAAACGACCAACATGGCGCATTTCATCGACACGGCGACGCGCCAGATCGTCGCCAATGTGCTGGTCGACGCACGGCCGCGCTTTGCCGAGTTCAAACATGACGCATCCGAAGTGTGGGTGTCATCGGAGATCGGCGGCACCATCTCGGTGATCGATCCCAGGAAGCACGAGGTGATCGGCAAGGTTGCCTTCGATATTCCGGGCCTGCGAAAAGAGGCGATCCAGCCGGTCGGCATCGCCATGACCAAGGACGACAAGATCGCCTTCGTCGCGCTTGGTCCGGCCAATCGTGTCGCCGTCGTCGACGTCGCCACGCGCAAGGTGCTGAAATATCTTCTCGTCGGCCAGCGGGTCTGGCACCTCGCGTTCACACCGGACGAGAAGTTCATCCTCACCACCAACGGCGTATCGAACGACGTCTCCGTCATCGACGTCGCCGCGCAAAAAGTGATCAAGACCATTCAGGTCGGTGAGCTGCCCTGGGGCGTTGCGATCGCGCCATGACCACACCCGCCGCCATCGTCGAACCGCAAGCGACCGCCCGGCCCGATCCCGCCGCGGTGCCGGCGCTCGCGATCGACGGCGTCAGCCATGCCTATGGCTCGCGCCGCGCACTGGCGGATGTCTCCTTCGACGTACGGCCGGCGAGCTTTACCGCGCTGCTGGGTCTCAACGGAGCCGGCAAGAGCACGCTGTTCTCGCTGGTGACGCGGCTGTTCGGCATCCAGACCGGCCGCATCTCGATCTTCGGTCACGAGATCGGCCGCACGCCCGGCGAGGCGCTGCGGTTGCTCGGCGTGGTGTTCCAGCCGCGCACGGTCGATCTCGATCTCTCGCTGACGCAGAACCTGCTCTATCACGCCGCGCTACACGGCATTTGCCGGCGCGATGCCGCTGCGCGCTCGGCCGAGCTGCTCGATCGCATCGGGCTCGCCGACCGCGCCCGCAACAAGGTGCGCGATCTCTCCGGCGGCCAGATGCGGCGGTTGGAGATCGCCCGCGCATTGCTGCACCGGCCGCGCCTGTTGCTGCTGGACGAGCCGACCGTCGGCCTCGACGTCAAGGCGCGCGCCGACATCATAAGCCATGTTCGCCAGCTTGTGACCGAACAGGGCATCGGCGTGCTCTGGGCGACGCATCTTTTCGACGAGATCAATCCGAGCGACGATCTCGCCGTGCTGCATCAGGGCAAGGTGCTGGCGAAGGGACCGGTCGGCTCCGTCATCACGGAGGCCGGCGCGCAGGACGTCAACACCGCCTTCATGCGCCTCACCGGCGCGCAGACGATGCCCGGAGGCGGCGCATGAGCAGCATCACCACGCGTGACGCGCCGCGCGGCTTCTCGGCCGCGCAGTACATGACCTGCCTCACCGGCATCGTCTGGCGCGAAGGCCTGCGCTTCCTGCACCAGCGCGAGCGCTTCGTCTCCGCACTGGTCCGGCCGCTGGTCTGGCTGTTCATCTTCGCCGCCGGCTTCCGCCAGGTGCTCGGCATTTCCATCATCCCGCCCTACGAGACCTACATTCTCTACGAGGTCTATATCGCGCCGGGGCTGATCGCGATGATCCAGCTCTTCAACGGCATGCAGTCCTCGCTGTCGATGGTCTATGACCGCGAGATGGGCAATATGCGCACGCTGCTGGTGAGCCCGCTGCCGCGCTGGTTCCTGCTGTTCTGCAAGCTGCTCGCGGGCACCGCGGTGTCGCTGCTGCAGGTCTACGCCTTCCTGCTGATCGCCTGGCTGTGGGACATCACGCCGCCGCCATCCGGCTATCTCACCGTGCTGCCGGCGCTGGTACTTTCGGGGTTGATGCTGGGATCGCTGGGCATGCTGATCTCCTCCGGCATCAAGCAGCTGGAGAATTTTGCCGGCGTGATGAACTTCGTGATCTTCCCGATGTTCTTCGCCTCCTCCGCGCTCTACCCGCTCTGGCGGGTGCAGGAGGGCAGCCCCTATCTCTATTATCTCTGCGAGGCCAATCCGTTCACCCATGCGGTGGAACTGATCCGCTTCGCGCTGTACGGCCAGGTCAACTGGGTCTCGCTCGCGGTGGTCGCAGGCTGTACAATCGTCTTCATGATCGGCGCGATCTATGCCTATGATCCGTCCCGCGGGCTGGCGCGGCGCGGACCCGCGGGAGGCGAAGGATGAATTTGCGTCTGACGGCCATGACTGTGCTGGCGCTGGCAGCTTCGAGCGCAGCCGCGCTTGCGGCCGATCCGCGCTATCCGGATTGGCCCTGCACCCAGGCAAAAGTTCCGGAAATCTCGCTCACCGCGGTTTGGGCTGGCCCCTCGCTCGACGACGTCGAGAGCAAGTGGAAGGACGACGCCAGGATCGGCGCGCTGGTGTCAAAGCTGGCGGCCCGCAAGACGCCGATGGATGAAGCCGAGAAATCGGTGAAGGAGTTTCTGGCCGGCTCCGCGGCGGACAAGACCGCGAACGCAAAGCTTTTGTTCGCAGGCCTGTTCGACACGCTCAACGCCCAGCGCTCGCAGGTCATGAACGGGCTCGAACGCGTCAGCCGCAAGCAGCGCGAGGCCGCCGACAGGATTCGCGACGAGACGCTCGAGCTCCAGGCGTTGCAGGGCGCAACGCAGCGCGATGAGGCCAGGGTCGATGCGCTCAGCAACGATCTGATCTGGAAGACGCGCATCTTCGAGGACCGCAGCAAGGTGGTGCGCTACGTCTGCGAGGTTCCGACCAATATCGACCAACGCCTGTTCGCGCTCGGGCGCGTGATCCAGCAGGAAATGGAATAGCGTCAGTCTCGCTGACGGCTCGCGAAAAGGTTCCGGCGGCCACCCCGCAATCGTTAACCTTTGCAGCGCTATCGGCCGGAACCAAATCGATCTAGGATGTCTTGTCGAAGGGAATCCAGAACGTCGGGAGGCCTCGATGGGAACCAGACATTTCATTTTTGCAGGCGCTGCCGTGATCGGCATGATCGCATCGAGCGCATATGCCGCTGACGACATGACCGGCATGGTCACCAAGATCGATCGCCTCAACAGCACGATCTCGATCCAGCAGACGCAGAAGGGAACGGTCGGCGGCTCCGCCGGCGGGGCCGGCGCGCTGCAGGAGTACAAGACCAAGGACGCCGTGATGCTGGACGCCGTCCACGCCGGTGATCGGGTGACGTACTCTGCGACCGAGACCAACGGCACGGGCACGATCACCAAGCTGAAGAAGCAGTAGGCCCGCGCGTCGCCTACTGCTCCGGCCGCGGCTCGGGCTGCGAGTCCTCGGTCGGCAGCTTGGCGCGCTCCCAGCCGTCGGTGCCCTCGGGAAACCAGGCGATGTTGGAATAGCCCTCAGCGCGTGCGCGCTTGGCGGCGTTCCACGACATCCAGCAATCGGCCTGGCAGTAGATCACCAGCAGCGCCGCCTTGTCGCCGCGCGAGGCGCGCACCAACCCGCGTCGGAAATAATCGTCCATGGCGGGCGGCAGCGCGCCGTAGCCGGTGTCCGGCAGCCAGATGCTGCCGGGAATGTTCTTGCGCGGCGCATCGCGCCACACCGTGCCTTCAGGGAGATTCTTCGGCTTCGGCGGCCGCGGCATCACGTCGACGAAGGTGCCGCTCTTGCCGCGCCAGATCGCCTCGGCCTGCTCCGTCGTGAGCACGCGCGCACCTTCCAGCGTCGCCGGCACCGGCGCGCGGTAATTATCGGTGCGGTAGCCCTCCGGCTCGAAGGGCTCCTGCTGCTGCGCGAAGGCCGGCATCACCAGGATGGCGGCAATCAGCGCAGCGGCAGTGCGCCACCTCATGGCGCCTTCTTGGCGGTGTCCGCGCCGATCGGCCGGTTGTTCTCGTCCAGCAGCGGCACACCGAACTCGGCCAGGATCTTGTTGATCTCGCCCTGGTTCTCCTGGATCACCTTGTTGAGCTGCCGCTTCCAGTTCTGATCCGCGGGACGCACACCCATGCCGATGCGATAGATCAGCCGCGGCCCCGTCGTCTCCTTTACCAGCGGCGTGATGTGCAGCCCCTGCTTCTTGGCGTAATAGCCCGCCATCGGTCCCCACAGCACGCCGGCATCGATCTTGCCGGCGGCGAGATCATCGATCATCGCCTGAGCCGAATTGTCGAAGCGCGTGTCGATCATCAGCGGGTAAGGCTTTGCATCGCCCATCAGTCCGGCGAGCGCCATGTTCGTCGCCGGCGGCGTGCCGGCGACGATGCCGACATGCTTGCCCTTGAGCCTGGGATCCTCGAGCGTGTCGACCTCCTCGAGCCCACTGCCCGGCTTCGCGACCAGTGCGGAGGACGTCCGGTAATAGGGGTTGGTTCCCTGCTCGAGCTCGTCGCCTTGCGGGAAGCCCATGATCACATCGCAA
>JAEWBW010000609.1 GCA_023390955.1 Pseudomonadota bacterium | reverse complement strand
CACCCCGCCTACTGGAAACGTTGAGATACTGGGAATCACATGGAAACCGCACTTCGTACGTCCCTGCCGGAAACCGAACTCGCCAGCCGCGCCAATTTCGCGCCGCAGCCCCGCGTCCTGCGCGAGCAGCGCCCGCTGCACAGCAGTGGCCTGCCGCTCACCATCCGGGATCTGCGCAAATCCTACGGCGACAATGATGTGCTCCGCGGCATCGACCTGACCATCCCGGCCGGACAGTTCGTCGCCATCGTCGGCAAGAGTGGTTGCGGCAAGTCAACGCTGCTGCGCCTGATCGCCGGCCTGGAGTCGATCGATTCCGGCAGCATCAGTTTTGGCGACGCGGTCTTGGCGGAAGACATCCGCGTCATGTTCCAGG
This sequence comes from Pseudomonadota bacterium, assembly GCA_023390955.1. Classification (GTDB taxonomy): domain Bacteria; phylum Pseudomonadota; class Alphaproteobacteria; order Rhizobiales; family Xanthobacteraceae; genus Bradyrhizobium. The sequence goes on along the minus strand of JAEWBW010000609.1, from coordinate 39,555 downwards.
AGCCGAGGCTGCTGCCCTGGGCGCGGGTGCTCGCCAATGTCGAGGTCGGGCTCGGCCGCGACCGAGCCTCGGGCGACGCGCATGCGCGCGCCGAGAAGGCGCTGGCCGAGGTCGGGCTCACCGACAAGCGCGGGCAATGGCCCTCGGTGCTCTCAGGCGGCCAGAAGCAGCGCGTCGCGCTGGCGCGGGCGCTGGTCTCGCGTCCCCGCGTTCTTGCCTTCGACGAGCCGCTCGGCGCGCTGGACGCGCTGACCCGCATCTCGATGCAGCGGCTGCTTGAGCGCGTCTGGCGCGACCAGGGCTTTACCGCGATCCTGGTGACCCATGATGTGGCCGAAGCCGTTGCGCTTGCCGACCGCGTGCTGGTCATTGAGGACGGCCGTATCGCCCAGGACGTCGTGGTTAACACGCCGCGTCCGCGCGAGCGTGGCTCGGTCGAGCTCGCCGGCCTCGAAGGCTCGATCCTGAGCCACCTGTTGTCGGCGGACGATCGTACCTAAATGTAAGGGGAGCCCCGGATCGGGGTGCTTGCCATGAATGTAGTGCCTCGCAATCTCATGACCGACAGCCCCGTTTCGTCCGCCGATTTCCGCGGCGCCATGCGCCACCTCACCGGCGGAGTCAGCGTCATCACCGCAGGGCGGGGCAGGGACATCTCCGGCATGACCGTCACCTCGGTGACGTCATTGTCGGTCGATCCGCCGACCCTCATCGTCAGCATCAACCGCGATGCGTCCTCATTCCCGCTGATCAGGCGTCATGGCGCCTTCGGCGTGAACATCCTCAATGCCGACCAGCTCGACATCGCCGAGCGCTTTGCCGGGAAGGGCGGCCTGAAGGGCGCCGATCGCTTCGCCGGCGCCGACTGGATCACCTCGGTCTCGGGCGTCCCTCTGCTCACGGGCGCGCTCGCGGCAATCGATTGCGAAGTCGAGGAGATCATCGAGCGGCATTCGCACGGCCTCGTGATCGGCCGCGTGCGCGACATCAGGGCCTCCTCACGTCATGCGGCGCTGGTCTATTGGCACGGGCAGTACGTCGCGATCGACCATGAGGAAGACGCGGCCAGGCTCGCCGATGTCAGCCTTCCCATGCGCGGCCGGCAGACCGTCTAGACATCTCGCCCGGGCTGGCCTTTTCGCGACCGCCCCTCTAGAAGCGCTTCATGGCCTCCGCTTGGAGGCGGTGGAGCGGAACAATGAAGCGCATCGCGACCTGGGCTTTCTACGCCATTGGTGCGCTGGCGATCGCCTATCTCGCGCTCTATGCCTATGCGATGTTCTCTGGGCACCCGATCGTGCCCGGCGATCCCATCCGCATTTTCCGCAGTCCCGACGCGCCGAGTTATTCGTGAGTGTGCGCGTGGCCAATGTGGCGCGCCGCTCTCTCAACTCGTCATGGCCGGGCTTGACCCGGCCATCCACGTCTAGCCGCGATTGAAGAAAGACGTGGATGCCCGGGTCAAGCCCGGGCATGACGATGGAGTGTGTGGCGATTACCCCCGCAAAATCGCCAATGCCAGCGCCTGCGCGCGCGGCACGATGCTGTCGATTTCGAGATACTCTTCCGGCGTATGCGCGAGACCACCGACCGGGCCGACACCGCAGATCGTCGGCGTGCCCACGGCGGCGGTGAAGCCGGAATCCGCGCAGCCGCCGGAGAATTCGCCGGTCAGCGTGGTGAGCCCGACGTCACGCGCCGCGCCCTGGTAGCCGTCGAACAGCACCTTTGAATCCGCGCTCTGCACTGCCGGCAGGAACTCGCCCTTGATGGTCAGCACGGCGCTGGTGCCCGGCACGTAGGACGTCGACACGATCTCGTTGATCGCGGCCATCACCGTCTCGCGATCGGCCGGCTCGACATAACGCAAATCGATCTGGCCCTCGGCGGACGGCGCGGTGGTGTTGACGGACTGGCCACCCGAGACCAGCCCGACATTGAGCGTGATGCCCTTCTGCAGATCGGTCAGCGCGTGGATCTTGACGATCTTGTGCGCGAGCTCGCCGATGGCGCTGACGCCGGCGGCGAAGTTGGCGCCGGAATGCGCGGCTTTGCCCGTGATCACGAAATGCATGAAGATGCCGCCCTTGCGCCCGGTGACGATGTTGCCTGTCGGCCGTCCCGGCTCGGAATTGTAGACTGCGCGCGCGGCGCGGCCCTCGCGCTCGATCACCGGTCGCGACGACGGCGAGGCGATCTCCTCGTCCGAGGTGATCAGCACCTTGATGGGGTTCGGGCTGCCGCCGAACTTCTGGAAGGCGGTCGCGACGAACACGTTCATGACGAGGCCCGCCTTCATGTCGGCGACGCCGGGCCCGTAGGCGCGGCCGTCCTTGATCGTGAATGGACGCCGCCCGGCCTCGCCCTTGCCGAACACGGTGTCGCGATGCCCCATCAGCAGCACCGGCTTTTCGTTGCTTCCGGGCTTTGCGACGTCGGCATGGAGCGCATCGCCAAAACTGTCATGGTTCTCGCGCCGGCAGGGAATGCCGTGCTCGGCAAAATGCCGCTCGAACCGCGCGCCGACGGCATCGACGCCCGCCTTGTCGTAGGACCCGGAATCGATGTTCACGACATCGCGCAGCAGGTCGATCATCGCCTGCTTCTGCGACGCCAACCATTCCGTGATCTGGGTTTCCGACATGTCTTGTCCTCGCGTGGTTCTTGGACGCGGTTATAGGGCGTTGCGTAGGCGAGACCTAGTCTGGGAATGCGGTGCGGCCATGTGTTCGGCCCTACCGAACTGCGGGGCCTTTCACCGTCACCCTGAGGTGCCCGCGGAGCGGGCCTCGAAGGGCGACGGCCCGGCTGCATCCGGGCCGTTCATCCTTCGAGGCTCCGCACGCGATGCGTGGCATCGCGCGCCTCGCACCTCAGGATGACGGAGTGGGCATGGGCGCATTCAAAAAACAAAAATGCCCGGGACCAGCCCGGGCATTTGCTCGTCAGCTTGGGTGTGGGTAGGCCTTACGCCCCCACCATCGGCATCCGCGGATATTCGCCCGGCGTGCCGGCCGGAGTGATCGGGATGCCGCCGTCGGAATATTCGTTGAGCTTGTTGCGCAGCGTGCGGATCGAGATGCCCAGGATGTTGGCCGCATGGGTGCGGTTGCCGAGGCAGTGCTTCAGCGTCTCCAGGATCAGGTCGCGCTCGACGTCGGCGACGGTGCGCCCGACCAGCGCGCGGGTCACCTGCTCGGCGGCCATCGTCGCATGCGCCACCGCGGGCGCGGTCTTGGCGAGGTCGAGGCGGTCGCCGTCCGGCGTGATGATCGCGTCGGGGCCGATCTCGTCGCCCTGCGCCATCAGCACTGCGCGGTGCATGGTGTTCTCGAGCTCGCGGACGTTGCCCTGCCAGCGGTTGGACGAGAGCACCCGGCGCGCTTCCGCCGAGATCGGGCGCAGCGGCACGCCGTTGGCTTCGGCATATTTCTTCACGAAATGCTGGGCGAGCTCGAGGATGTCGGCGGGACGCTCGCGCAGCGGCGGGATCTTCAAATTGACGACGTTGAGGCGGAACAGCAGATCCTCGCGGAACGTGCCTTCGCGCACGGCATCCGCCAGATTGCGGTTCGAGGTCGCGATGATGCGGATGTCGACCGGCACCGGCTTGGTGCCGCCGACGCGGTCGATCACGCGCTCCTGGATCGCGCGCAGCAGCTTCGACTGCAGGCGGACGTCCATCTCCGAGATTTCGTCGAGCAGCAGCGTGCCGCCGGTGGCTTCCTCGAACTTGCCGATGCGGCGGGCGACCGCGCCGGTGAAGGCGCCCTTCTCATGGCCGAACAGCTCGGACTCGAGGAGGTGCTCGGGGATCGCGGCGCAGTTGATCGAGATGAAGGGGCGCTTGGCGCGGGCCGAGCGGGTGTGGACGTAGCGGGCCAGCACTTCCTTGCCCGTTCCGGATTCGCCGGTGACCATCACCGAGGCGTCGGAGCCGGCGATCTGCTGCGCCAGCTTGATCACGCGGCCCATGGCCTCGTCGCGATAGACCAGCTCGCGGGAATCGTTGGCGACGGCGGCGAGCACCGCGGCGATCAGCTCCGGCTCCGGCGGCAGCGGGATGTATTCCTTGGCGCCGGCGTGGATCGCGGCGACCGCGGCGCGGGCGTCGCTGGTGATGCCGCAGGCGACGATCGGGGCGTGGATGTGCTCGGCCTCGAGCCGCATCACGAGGTCGCGGATGTCGAGGGCGACGTCGACCAGCAGGAGGTCGGCGCCCTTGCCGCCGCGCAGCACGCGCATCGCCTGCTCGTGATCCTCGGCATGGGTCACGGTCGCGCCGTTGTCCATCGCGATCTTGGTGGCGGTGGTGAGCTGGCCCTTCAATGTGCCAACGATGAGAAGCCGCATGTCTGTCTCCTGTCAGTCTATTCTGCCGCTGCGCTTTATTCTCTGTTGCGCTAGCCGCGTTCGGTCTTGATGATTTCGGTCATGGTCACGCCGAGCTTGTCTTCCACCAGGACGACTTCGCCGCGGGCGACCAGCTTGTTGTTGACGTAGATGTCGATGGCCTCGCCGACGCGGCGGTCGAGCTCCAGCACGGTGCCGGGCCCGAGCTTCAGGAGCTCGCCGACATCCATCTTGGAGCGGCCGAGCACGGCCGAGACCTGCACCGGCACGTCGAAGACGGCTTCGAGGTCGGCGGCTACGCGGGCCGCATATTCGTCCTCGCTGTAGCCGACGTCGTTCGTCATCGGCGGAGCCGGACCGTTGAGGTCGGGCAGCGGAACCTGGCCGTCGGTGTCGCTCATGGCTTAATTCCCCTCAAATCCCGTTGGCCGTGCCGCCGGACGCGGTCATGTAGCGTCCGACCAGCTCCTCGACCTTGGCCGCGATGGCGCCGCGCTCCAGCACGACACCGCCGTCTGCCCATTCGATCCGGCAGTCGCCGGTCATGATTTCCGGTTCGGCCAGGATCACCAGCCGGCCCTCGAAGCCGCTCTGCTTGGCCAGCCGTTCGATCTTTTCGCGCGCGTCGTCATAGAGCGCGTCGTTGATGCGCACGACGAGATGCGGCGTCGCCACCAGATGCGAGAAGCAGTCCTTGACCAGCGCGATGATCTCGCCCAGCGGCTCGCGGGCGACGAGGTCGGCGCACAGCTTGCGCGCCACCGCGATCGCGACGTCGACCGCCTCGGTCTCCATCTTGGCCTCGATATTGCCGAAGCGCGACGCGATGCCCTGCACCGAGATCCTGATTTCTTCCATCGCGAGCGCGACGCGGCGGTCGCTCTCGGCCTTGGCCTCGCGCTGGCCGGCCTCGAAGCCGGCCTGATAGCCACGCGCCTCGGCTTCGGCGATCTTCTGCGCGACCTCGGCAGCCGACGCGCCCTTCTCGCGCACCCGGTCGGGCGCGGCGAAGTCGTTGTCGAACAGGAATTTTGCCGGAGCGGCCATCAGTACACCAGCTCGTCGTCGGCGCGGTTCTTGGTCAGCATGATCTCGCCCTTGGCGGCGAGGTCCTTGGCAAGGTTGACGAGCAGGGCCTGGGCCTCGTCGACGTCGCGCAGGCGCACCGGTCCCATCGCCGCCATGTCGTCCTGCAGCATCTTTGCCGCGCGCGAGGACATGTTGCCGAAGAAGAAGCTGCGGACGTCCTCGTTGGCGCTCTTGAGCGCGACGCCGAGCTTGTCCTTGTCGACGTTGCGCATCAGGGTCTGGGCCGAGCCGGTATCCAGCTTCACGAGGTCGTCGAAGGTGAACATCAGCGCCTTGATGCGCTCTGCCGATTCGCGATTGTCCTCTTCCAGCGAGGTGATGAAGCGGGTTTCGGTCTGGCGGTCGAAATTGTTGAAGATTTCGGCCATCACTTCGTGGGCGTCACGGCGGCGGGTCTGCGACAGATTGGACATGAATTCGGTGCGCAGCGTCTTCTCGACGCTCTCGATCACTTCCTTCTGCACCGCTTCCATCTTCAGCATGCGGTTGACGACGTCGAGCGCGAGCTCCTCCGGGAGGATGCCGAGCACGCGCGCGGCATGCTCCGACTTCAGCTTCGACAGCACCACGGCGATCGTCTGCGGGTATTCGTTCTTGAGGTAGTTGGCGAGAACCTCTTCCTGCACGTTGGAGAGCTTTTCCCACATGTTGCGGCCGGCGGGGCCGCGGATTTCGTCCATGATGCCGTTGACGCGCTCCGGCGGCAGATATTGCTGCAGCAGGCGCTCGGTGGCGTCGAAATTGCCCATCAGCGCGCCGGAGGCCGACATGCGCGAGACGAATTCGAGCAGCATGTCCTCGACCGTCTCGACCTCGACGGTGCCGAGCTGCGACATTTCCAGCGAGAGCTGACGGACCTCGTCGTCGTCGAGCAGCTGCCAGATCTTGCCGCCATATTGCTCGCCGAGCGCCAGCATCAGGATCGCGGCGCGGCGCGGGCCGGACAGTTGCTCGGCGGTCTGGCCGTTCTTGGCGCGGTCGCCGGCACGCTGGCCGAGCGTGGAGATCACGCTGGTGATGTCGTTGCTGTTGGCGTTTTGCAGTGAGGCGGCCATGTCAGATCACTTCTTGATTCACTTGGCTAAGTTACTTGGTCGGCTCGGTGAGCCACTGGCGGATGATGGCGACGGTTTCGTTCGGGTTGCGCTCGGCGAGCTCGCCGACGCGATGAACGGACTGGGCGTGGACCTGGCCCTGGATGGTGGCGACGTCGATCGCACTGGCCGTGGCGCTGCCGCCCGGCACCAGCGCCTGGCCGCCGCTGCCGGAGCCGCCGGATTCGTCGGTGAGGGCCGGCGCGGTCAGCGCGCTGGTGATGGCCGCGACTTCGTCGGAGGCGAGGATGCGCTTCACCAGCGGACGGATCACCATGAACATCACGACGAGGCCGAGCAGCATCATCACGCCGAGCTCGACGAAGTACATGACGTCGTCCTTGGTGAACTGCAGCATGCCGAGGAAGCCGGCGGGCTCGCCGATCGGGCCGGTGGCGGGGGCGTCGGCAAAGCGCAGGTTCACGACCTCGACCTGGTCGCCGCGCTTCTGGTCGAAGCCGATCGCCGAGCGGACCAGGGTCGCGATGCGGTCGAGCTGCTCCTTGGTGCGGTCGTTGTAGACCATCTCGCCCTTGTCGTTCTTGGCGTAGATGCCGTCGACGAGCACGGCGACCGAGATGCGGTTGACCCGGCCGACCTCGGTCACCTCGGTCTTGGTGGTGCGGGAGATCTCGTAATTGTTGGTCTCTTCGGTCTTCTTGCTCTGGTCCTTCGCCGCCACGCTGCCGCCCTGCTGGTTGCCGGGGAGCTCGTTGTTGACGGTGACCTGGCCGTTGTTCTCGGCGGTCTGGCTGGATTCTTCCCGGGTCTGGCTCGAGCGCAGCACGCGGCCTTCGGGATCGAACTTGTCGGAGGTCTGGGTGATCTTGTTGAAGTCGAAATCGGCGGAGAGCTGCACCCGGGCGCGGCCCGAGCCGACCACCGAGGACACGATGTCCTCGACCTGCTTGCGCATCCGCTTCTCGTAGGCGGTGCGGCGCTCGTCGCCGACCGCCTGGTCGGCATCGGTGGCGGCGCCATCGGCCAGCAGCTGGCCGGATTCGTCGACGACGGACACGCGCTGCGGCTTCAGGCCGTTGACGGCGGAGGCGACCAGGTGGCGGATGGCGCGGATCTGCTGGGCTTCCAGCGAGCCGCGCACCCGCAGCACGATCGAGGCCGACGGCTCCGGCGCCTCGCGGGAGAACAGCGGGCGCTCCGGCAGCACCAAATGGACGCGGGCGGCCTGGATCCGGTCGATGGCGCGGATGGTGCGGGCGAGCTCGCCTTCCAGGGCGCGCAAGTGATTGATATTCTGGACGAAACTGGTGGTGCCGAGGGCGTCCGACTTGTCGAAGACCTCGTAGCCGACGCCGCCGCCCTTGGGCAGGCCGCCTTCGGCAAGCTTCATGCGCAGCCGGGTCACCTTGTCCTTCGGGACCATGATGACCGCGCCTTCATTGCGGATCTCGAACGGGATCGCCTGGCGCTCTAGGTCTTTGATAATGCTGGAAGAATCTTCGACGCTGAGGTCGGTGAAGAGGGTCGTCATCTGCGGCGTGGTGACGCGCAGGATCACGAAGGCGAAGAAGCCGATGAGCGCGGCTGTGACCGCGATCATCGCCGCAAACCGCGCAGCGCCCAGACCTTTGAGAAAGTCCAACAACCCTTGCAAGCAACTGCCCCGACAGCTTCGATCCGCGCCTCGCGATCGACTGGGCAATTATTGCCTAGGTGATGGTTTCGATATGGTTAACGAAGGTTAAGAGGTGGGACAAAAGTCGTGACATATAAAAAATCGGCCTCGCAGAGCGAGGCCGATTTGCATCAAAACTGGTAATTTCCCGGATCGCTTACTGGCGATATTGCTGGATGCGCGTGGTGCGCAGCCCTGCAAGACCATGCTGGTCGATGGAAAACTGCCAGGAAAGGAATTCGTCGACCGTTAGCGTGTAACGGCTGCAGGCTTCCTCGAGGGAAAGGAGGCCGCCGCGGACCGCGGCAACGACTTCGGCCTTGCGTCGGATGACCCAGCGCTTGGTACCCGGTGCGGGGAGATCCGCGATCGTCAACGGACTGCCGTCAGGCCCGATGACGTATTTTACCCTCGGGCGATGGGGTTCTGTCATGGCGTACTCACAAACTCTCAACCACTGAACTCACGCCATGACCGTACGCGTGCGGGCTTAAAAATCCGCTAAGCCTAAGGCTTCAATACAATTCTCGTTGAAAATGACTGGAACGCCGCCGGCTCGACCGTGCCGGATGCCATCATCCACCAGTCGAGCGGGTCTTTTTAAATACTTTACTAACCAATCGGGCCGCTCGCGACGGGTCTCGCGAGGTCCTTCGTCGCCCCGGCGAAAGCCAGGACGACGGCTCAATCTCAATTGCTCGTGCTGGTGGCGATGATGCTCTTCACCTGGGCCAACGTGTAGGTGACGCCGTCGATGTTGAGCATCGGCGGCGACTGGGTGAGGTCGACCGAGGACACCACGCCCTGCACCTGCGCGGCGATGCCGACATTGTTGTTCGCGACGTCCTTGCCCGTTGCCGAGATCGTGTACTTGCCGTCGGGCCATTGCGTGCCGTCATTGCCCATTCCGTTCCAGGTGAAGGGAATGTCGGTGCCGGAGGCGGCGGTATATTTGCCGGTGAACACGGTCTGGCCGGTGGAATTGGCGATGGTGATGTCGACGGTGGAGTCGGTGGGAATGTTGAGATGCCAGGTCGCCGACGAATTCGTCAGGCTCGCGGTCGAGCCGTCGACCAGCGCGGTCTTGCCGACATAACCCAGCGCCTGCGTCGCCTGCGTGCTCTGCTGGATCGTGAGGAGCTGCGACAGCGTGTCGTTGGTCTTGAGCTGCTGCTCGACGCCGGCGAACTGCACGAGCTGCTGGGTGAACTGGTTGGTGTCGAGCGGATCCAGCGGGTTCTGGTTCTGCAGCTGCGTGGTCAGCAGCGTCAGGAAGGTCTGGAAGTTCCCCGCGAGCGTCGAGCCCGTGGTCGAGCCCAGCGTGCTCGACGCGGTCTTGGTGATGTCGGTCGTCCCGGAGACGACTGTAGGCGAAGAGGTGGCGCCGGTCGTGGTTGTCATCTCGAATACTCCTTAAACTCTAAACCCTGATGTCGACGCCGCTGTTCACACCGAGCATGCGGCCATAGCCGCGTGCGACGGGTGCGGCGGGAATGGAATCGTCTTCACTGATGACCAGGCGGCGCGCATTGCCGCCATTGTCCTGGCCGTTGCCGTTGTTCTGTCCCGACGAGTTCTGGTCGCGCAGGCTGAAGGAGAGGCCGTTGTCGCCGGTCTTCAGGCCGGCATCGTCGAGCGCGCGCTGCAACTGCGGCGCGTCCTGGCGCAGCATCGACAGCGTCTCGGGCTTCTCGACCGTCAGATGCGAGGTGACATTGCCGTTGCGGTCGACATGGATGCGCACGTCGATGCGGCCGAGCTCGGCGGGATCGAGGCGGATGTCGAACTGGGTTTTTCCGGCGCGCGCGGCGGCCGCGATCTCCACGGGAATGCCGGAGACCGGCACGGCGTTCGAATTGGTGGCGGCGGTCGCGGTCAGCGTCGCGGTGGAAGCCGTTGCCGAAGAGGTCGTCGTGGTCTGCGGCGCCTGCACGGTGTTCGCGGCCTGCGCGCTGACATCGATGTTGTTCGCGGTGGCATCCGCATGGGCCGCGTGATGATGCGCGGCCGGCGTGGCAATCGTCTGGTCGGCGGCCTTGGCCTCGGCCGTCACGGCTTCGGTGTGCGGCTTTGCGGCCTGCTGTGCGTCCTGCGTCGCCGTGAGCGCCGCATCTGGCGTGGTCCCGTCGGTCTTGGTGGCGCCCTGGCCGACATCGGAGATATCGGTCTTGGACTGCGCGGTCACGGCCTCCTTGAAAGAGGTTTTTGGCGTCGCCTGCGCGACGGCCGCGGTGACGACGGCGCTCGCTTGCGGATCGGTCGTGGCCTCGCCGGTGGAGGCGGTGGCCTCGGTGAGCGCGGCCTTGGCGGCGGCGTCGGTCTCTGCGGTCTTGTCGCCGGTGGCGGTGGTGTCGGTGCTCGCGGGCGGCGTGATCTGCGCCTGCGTCGTCGCACTCGCGGCAATGCCGGCGGCGGCGATCGTCAGCGGCGAATCGGCTGCGGCCTGCTGGGCCGCGGCCTGATCGACCGGCACAACGGGCGCGGCAACGATGAGGGCGTTCGGATCGGGCACCGCGGTCAGTGCCGCATCCTGCGCGGCGGCGTCGCCGGCCTGCGCGGTGGCGTCGGAGCCGTCGGTCGCCGCATCGGTCGCGTTGCCATTGGCGCCGTCGGATTTGTCCGCCGACTTGGCCTCGGACGCGTCCTTCTTGCCCTTGGTCTTGCCGGCGGCCTTGGTGTCCTTGTCGGCGTTCCTGGCCGCATCGGGCGGGGCGTCGTTGTCGACGGCCTTGGAATTGTCGGCCTTGTCGGCGCGGGAATCGTCGGCCTTGCTCGACTTGCTCTGCGAGGGCCGGTCGGCCGCGGACGTATCCCGGCTGCTGCGGTCGGACGACGAGGCCGTGTCCTGCCGGCGCGGGGCGGAGGTGTCGCTCGCGGCGGCCTGGGTGTTGCTGTCGACCAGCGAGCCGAAATCGTCATGCGCCTGCTGTGTCTGCGACTTGGCAGACTTTTGCGGAGCCGGCTGGACCGGCACGCTGGCGGCTACGTCTGGCGTCACGCTGACCACGGAAAACCCCTTGCAATGATCTCAGGGACAAGGAGTTAGCAAGGAGCGGGCCAGCCCCGTTTCGTGATGTTTTCTAAAGTAAAATCAATGTCTTGGTATCGCGGCGCGCGGGCCGGAACCAAGGCAGGACGTCAGCCATTTCTGCCTCCCCGGCAAGAATTGCCCTAAGCTTTCGGCCCCGTGATTGCTTCACGGGAATGCCGCCTATATTAAAGAGACGCTCTCAGCCGCTTTCGACCGGGACCCCTGACCCCGCGGAACTTTGGTTCCCCGGGCCGGACCTGTCCCGGCACTACCTCAAGCCAGCCAAAGGCCCATGCTCAACAGTCTGGATCTCGAAGGCCGTCCGCAGGACACCAGGGTCGTCGTCGCCATGTCGGGCGGCGTGGACTCCTCGACGACGGCTGCGCTGTTGAAGGCCGAGGGCTACGACGTCGTCGGCATCACGCTGCAGCTCTACGACCATGGCGCCGCGACCCATCGCAAGGGCGCCTGCTGCGCCGGCCAGGACATCCACGACGCCCGCGACGTCGCCGCGAAGCTCGGCATTCCCCATTACGTGCTCGACTACGAGGACCGCTTTCGCGAGTCCGTCATCGACAATTTCGCCGACAGCTACGCGCTCGGCGAGACGCCGGTGCCGTGCATCGAGTGCAACCGCTCGGTCAAATTCCGCGACCTCCTGAAGACCGCGCGTGAGCTCGGCGCCCAGGCGCTCGCCACCGGCCATTACGTCGCCTCGCGCCGCCGCGACGACGGTTCGCGCGCGCTGGTCTGCGCTGCCGACAGCGATCGCGACCAGAGCTACTTCCTGTTCGCGACCACGCAGGAGCAGCTCGATTATCTGCGCTTCCCCCTCGGCGACATGACCAAGCCCGAGACGCGCGAGCTCGCGCGCCGCTATGGTCTGGCGGTCGCCGACAAGCACGACAGCCAGGACATCTGCTTCGTGCCGACGGGCCGCTACACCGACATCATCACGCGCCTGCGTCCGAATGCGATGGAGCCCGGCGACATCGTCGATCTCGACGGCCATGTCATCGGCCAGCACAGCGGCATCGCCAACTTCACCGTCGGCCAGCGCCGCAGCCTCGGCATCGCCGCCAGTGCGCCGCTGTTCGTGGTGCGGCTCGATGCGGCGAACCGCCGCGTCGTGGTCGGCCCGCGCGATGCGCTGAAGATGCATCGCATCACCTTGCGCGACGTCAACTGGATCGGCGGCGGCGACATCGACCGCGCCATCGGCAACGGCCTCGAGATGTTCGTGCGCGTCCGCTCGACCCGCGCGCCACAGCCGGCATGGCTGCGCGGCGCCAATGGCCAGTATGAGGTCGAACTCGTCGCTGGCGAAGAGGGCGTCTCGCCCGGCCAGGCATGCGTGTTCTACGACGCGCCCACGGGACAAGCCCGCGTGCTCGGCGGCGGCTTTATCCAGAGCGCGGCGTCAAAACTCGCCGCTGCGACATCGCGTCCCCTCGCGGAAGCCGTCCGCGGCTGAACTTGCCGAGATCAGGCCCACCTGTCACAACGGCGGCAGTGCGCCCCCTCTCCCGCTTGCGGGGGAGGGTCGGGGAGGGGGTCTCTCCACCAGCGATATCTCGCGAGCGGATAAAGCCCCCACCCGGCACTGCGTGCCGACCTCCCCCGCAAGCGGGAGAGGTTGAGCGGAGTGCGCGGCGAGAACTGGTTACATCTTAGTAGCGTGTTGAGGCAGGGCAGGGGACATGGCAGCAGACATCTCGCGGGCCGGGGTCAAGAAGGCCTATGGCCGCTGGGCGCCGGTCTATGATCTCGTGTTCGGCAAGGTCTTTGACGCCGGCCGGCAATCGACCATCGCGGAGGCCGACCGCATCGGCGGCCGCATCCTCGATGTCGGCATCGGCACCGGCCTCTCTCTGCTGGACTACGCGCCCACCACAAAAATCTGCGGCGTCGATATCTCGGAGCCGATGCTGCGCCGGGCGATCAAGCGCGTGCGTGACGAGAAGCTCGGCAATGTCGAGGTGCTCTCGGTGATGGACGCGAAGAACCTCGCCTTCCCCGCAAACTTCTTCGACGCGATCGTCGCGCAATACGTCATCACCGCCGTGCCTGATCCCGAAGGCACGCTCGACGAGTTCGTGCGCGTGCTCAAGCCCGGCGGCGAGATGATCCTGGTCAACCACATCGGCGCCGAGAGCGGCCCGCGAAAGCTGTTCGAACTCGCGTTTGCGCCGTTGGCGCGCCGGCTCGGCTGGCGTCCGGAATTCCCGTGGGAGCGCCTCGTCAAATGGCAGGCCCGCCACGGCGGCGTCACCCTCGCCGAGCGCCGCCCCATGCCGCCGATGGGCCACTTTTCGCTGATCCGCTACCGCAAGACGTAACTCCCGGGTTTGTCCCGGCGGCTTGTCCGCCGAAGCCACTTGGCGAAGGCGGATCTATTCCCTCTCCCGCTTGCGGGGGAGGGCCAGGGTGGGGGTCTCTCCACCAGCGACATCTCGCGAGCGGATAAAGCCCCCACCCGCCGCGCTCGGGACGATGCTTCGCATCGCCCGGGGCGCGTCGACCTCCCCCGCAAGCGGGAGAGGTGCACCGAATTCGCGGCAGGCACTGTTCATTCAATTCGGGCCTCCTCCTGCGCCTGTCTCGCCGGAGCCTTGGCGAAGGCGGATCGCGCCGCACCCAAACCGTAATGTCGCACGCCGGAACCTCCGCCCCCACGGCGGCGTTTTCCCGTATGCGCACAACATCAAAGCTCATCATCATGACTGCGCTATTCGCCGCTTCTAGCGGTGCGATCGCGCAGGCCCCGCCCGCCCCGGGGACGCCGCCGCAAGCGACCGCGCCGCCGGCCCCGCAACGCACGGCCAATTGCGCCCCGACGGAACATTCCAACGGCAGTATCGCGCCCAAGGGATCAGGAGGATCGACCACCGGCCAGGCCAGGGAACCGCTCGGCGACAAGCTCGCCAGGTCCGACGGCGTGCTCTGCCCGCCCGGCGGCGTCGACCCCGAAATGCGCGCCGCCCCGCCCGACACCGGCGGCAACACCCCCGTCATCCCGCCCCCCGGCAGCCCCGGCGGCGACCCCAGCGTCCGGCCGAAATAGGCTCTTTCCTTCGCCTCTCCCCGCACGCGGGGAGAGGCCGAATTCGCATGGCGAATTCGGGTGAGGGGGACCCTCCACGAGTCAGGTGCCAAAAAGCACAGCCCGGCGCAAAAAATTGAGTGTTTTCGCCTCTTTGCGGACTTGTCGCGCCGAAGCTTTAGCGAAGGCGGATTGACAGCCCGCCGCCCCCTTCCTTATATGCCGCGCGTTCGCGAGATCGGCCTTATTCGGGCCCCCGCGTACCCTGTGGCGGGGTAGCTCAGCTGGTTAGAGCACGGGAATCATAATCCTGGGGTCGGGGGTTCGAGTCCCTCTCCCGCTACCATATTGATATATATTGTATATTTTGCGATTGTTCCAGCTCCAGGTGTCCATTTTCTTGGTGTGCGCTGAACTCCCGTACAAAATCCGTACAAGCGAAAATGGCTGCGACATTTCGTTTGCGACTATGGCAACGGTCCTAATATCAGCCATGGCCGCCGGGAAATGCGCGTTTGAACCTTGCTCCAGGCTCGTATCCTAAAGGTCACAGTTTCAATTCCTACCTTGCAACCGAGACTTGGCGGGGCGTGATAAGTTGAACTACCGTGGTTGCCTCGGGGCAGCGATGCAGCGCCCGGTAATTCAATCTCAAGTGAGGTTTATGGCTTGGCAATGACGTGGCTTGATCGGCGCAGTGGGTGGCCGCAACACCCCGAGGACGCCCGAAGCCCGTTTGATGTCGATTACGCCCGCATTGTGCATTCCGGTTCGTTTCGACGTCTTCAGGGGAAAACTCAGATCCTCAATCTAGGCGACAGCGACTTCTATCGGACCCGCCTTACGCACTCGTTGGAGGTGGCGCAGATCGCGGGTAGCGTAATGCGTCAGCTTAGCAAGGAATATAGCAGTCACCCTGCTTGCGAATTCCTTCCGCCGCTTAGCCTCATTCAAACTGCTGGATTCTGCCACGACCTCGGTCATCCTCCGTTCGGCCACGGCGGCGAGGCGGCACTCAACTATTGCATGCGAACTAGCGGAGGTTTCGAAGGCAATGGGCAGACCCTCAGAATACTGGCGCGGCTTGAGAATTTCTCTCAAGACCATGGCGCCGACTTAACCCGCCGTGTGCTGCTTGCGGTCCTGAAATATCCAGTCCCGTACTCACGGGCCGTCAACCCGAGCATCAAGCCAGCGATCTATGAAGACGCGACCTCAATTCGGACGCTTGATCGACCGAGTTGCAAGCCGCCGAAATGTTACTTCGACACAGAAGCAGACGTTGTTCAGTGGATTCTAGCGCCGCTGTCGTCAGCGGATCGCGACGCTTTCTTCGAAGCCTTCGATACGAAAGACGGCAAGCATAATAGCGGTGGAATTATCTTTATGTTGGCCGCACTAACACCCAAGTTGCTCAACGCGGTATCGCGAAACTGTTGGGACTCAAAGGCAGGCTGAAGGATAAAGCTTGGCGACTTTATTCCGTTCAACGCTTTGATTAGATCAATATTGCTCTTGCCGTTATCTGAATGGATCACATAGTCCGGTAGCGCGCTCAATAAGATATCGTACTGCTCGTGTTCAAACTCGGTTCCGGAAGAAGTGATCAGTTGCACGCCAGGGCGCGACTTAAGTGGTACAGGGATGCCTGCCTTCGAGAGCGCAGTTGGATTATTGGAAAAAAGCGAGAGGTAAAGCTCTCGGTCGCACAGCGTCCGCAGGTACATAGAGAGCTTACTCTTGGAGACCAACCGCGCGGGCAAAATTGCAGTCATCGACTCATCCAGAATAAATAATCACGCTATGGTTGTATTATAGGCCGTGGCATTGATTTGAGAATAGAATTTCGCGCTTTGGTGCAGCGACTAAAGGCGCATCTTCAGTCCCGCGTATTTCTTCTGAAAGTCGGCTCGTTCCGCTAATGATTGGCGCGGCATCACGAGGATCAGAGAGAAGGATGACCTTTTTTGCTGGTCAACGAACGCAAACGTCCAGGCCGGAATTCGTAATATGGCCTCCTCAAGAGAAACCTCGATCTGGCCTGTTGTTGCGCCGACTGAGTCACGCCAACTGGCCAGATGCCGTGTCGACGACGCTCGCCATGGGTGCCGCACTGGGATCTAGGGATATCGCCGCGCTGTTTGCGCGGCACCTTTTTGATGGCCAGCACTAAGAATTCCGTGAACGCGCCGTGCTCTTGAATATTGGACAACAATGATAACGGGGGCTGCAGTCGCGGCGCTATGCCTTTTAGATGTATTCAGGGCGCCGCACTGCTGACATTTAGTCAGACGGCCCGCGTATCCCAGCCGGCAGTCCATTCTCAAAAATGAAGTCGATCCCCCGTGCGCGCAGCGCGCGCTCGATATCGGCCAGCGTGCGCGGCGAGACGCTCTGACCCGACTCGATCGTGGTGATCGTGCGCACGGCGACCTGAGAGTCCCGCGAGAGATCTTCCCTCGACAATTTCAGCCAAGCGCGAGCGGCACGAATTTGCGAACCGTTAACCATGTCCGGGGGCGGGGGCATTGAAGGGGCGTAGGCTCACAAGAAAAAGCTTGCATATTTGCCCGATTTAGGCAATAATACCCGAAGCAAGCAAATCGAGTTCTGCATTCATGCCCGCCCTCACTACGAAAAGCAACTCCTTCAGGCGCGCTCCGCCTCAGGTCCCGGGACGTACCGTGCTCGTCACTATGATGCGAGCCGGTTCGGCCCCGACCCTGGCGGTGTCTTATCCCGATACCGGGTGAGTTCTTGAGGTCCGTCATGGCCCGACGACCTCCACGCTGATCTACGCAATTTCCGAACACAGAGGACAGTCTTCCCGGAAGACTGAATGACCACCCATGCCCGCACCGATCCTGCTTTCGCCCCAGTCCCGCCGCACGGGAGCCGACCGTCTCTGGCGCCGCAAGGACGCCGACGACTTCACCGACGCCGATCGCGAGGCGATCCGTCGGTTCCTCGCGGAAGCCGTCGTCGACGACCCGAGGTGGATCGGCGCGAGCAACGGCGTCACCGCCGACGCCGCTGCGCTCGTCGTGGCCGCGTGGCCGGCGGAGCACCTCGGCGCCGAGTTCGATGCGCTGATGACCGCGTTGCTCAACTGTGCGCTCTCGAGCGGCGGCAACACCAAGGCGGCCGCGGTCATCTTGTTCCACACGCTCGCGCAGCTGGGTGCGCGCGGTGTCTGGTCGTGCAAGTCGCCCGCCACGTCCTGGAACGAGAAGCTGCGCCGCTACGACTACGAGCAGGCAGTTCGGCGCCCCCATCCGGTCCGGAGCATCCTGAAGCCGGATCTGCCGGTCGAGAACGAGGCGACGAAGGCCGCCTAGCCGGAGCGCCGTAATGCGATCGGGGACGGCGGCGTGCCGTCCGAGGTCTTGGCTCGACGAGAGCGAAGGCGGCCGGCGATGCCGGTTGCGATCAAGCCGAGACCCCAACACGGGGAATGGATGGATTACACAACCTACATCGCCAGCCATCGCTGGCGAACCAACGAGGCGCGCCTGCGCGAGCTTGCGATCGCGCAGGGAAAGTGCCGCCTCTGCGCCGAGCCGGGGCCGCTCGAGGCGCATCATCGCGACTACGACAACCTCGGCAATGAGCGCGACGGCGACCTCGTCGCGCTGTGCAGCGATTGCCACCGCAAAGTCACATGTTTCATCCGCAGGCGCCGCTATGGGCGACGTGACCCGCTACGTGCTGACGTTCCTCGTCTTCGCGACCTGCGCCGCCCCTTGGTCGATCCGACCCGAAAGGACACGTAGACTATGAAGGCACAATCGATCCGCCTACGCCTAGTCGGCACCAAGCGTCTCATCATGCACGCGGGGCGCCTAGCCGATCCCTTGGATCCTATCACAAAGGAGTTGACGCGCCTCACCTCGAAGCGCGGGAAAACCGAAGCCGACCACGAGGAGATCGCCAGAGTTGAATGGAATGGTGGGCTCTGGCTCGACGGTGGCCGGCCCTGCGTTCCGCTGGAGGCGCTCACGGCGACGTTCGTGGAGGCGGCGAAATCGCGGCGGCGCACGATGCAGGCCGAGGCCGGGCTCGTCGTGACCCAAAACGCGGTGCTCCGCTACGAGGGGCCGCATGACGTCGACAGGCTCTGGAAGGACAAATGCTTCAGGTTACGTGTCGGCGTGAACGTGCAAGGCTCCCGCACGATGCGGACGCGTCCCGTCTTCGACGATTGGAGCGTCGAGTTCACGGCGCACTACTTGCCCTCGTTGCTGGACCGCGACGAAGTCTACGAGATGTACATGCTCGCCGGCTTTACGCGCGGGCTCGGCGATTGGCGGCCGCAAAACGGTACATTTGAAGCAGAGATCATCGATTAGTTGAGATCCCACGGCGGGGCGTGGCCCGGTGAGCCATGGCGTGGCCCGGCGTGGTGAGGCGAGGCGGAGAGCCCCTTTTGGGGGCTCTCCCGATCGTCCGAGTTTAGTCAATCGAACAGTGAGATCGCAGAACCCATGAGCACCAAGCGCAATCAAGCCTCCACGCTCGCGAACCGGCTGTGGCCCCTCAGTTCTCAGGACACGCCGCCGCTCGCATGGTGGCGAACTTTGCCGTCGGACAAGTTTCGAGATGCCGAGAAATTGCTTCTGCTGGTCACCTTGGAGCGCATTGCAGTGTTGCGCGGTACCAGCGAACTCGGTGCAGCTCAACGGGGCGATGCCGCCGCTGCCATCGCCGCGGCGCTCTCCGTGATGCCGGTCCAAGACTTCACACTGAAGGTCGATATCACCATGACGGCATTGCTGCGTTGCGCGGTCGAGGGCGATAACGCGGCCGCGTTGGTGTTGGCCAACGTGCTCAGCCGTACGGGTCTCAACCTGGCGACCGAGCTATCCGCCTCGTGGTTCGTGCAGCATGTCGATCGCTCGCCGCATAGCCGTTCGTTCAGCAAGGAGGAAACGTCTTTGCTTATCGAGTTGCGGGAACGGTACGATGGAAAGGGTAACGGAAGCTAAACATGAAGATCCAGATTTTTTCCGATCTCCACGTCGATGTTAGCCCGATCAAGAAGATCACGATCGCAAACGATGTGGACTTAGTCATCGTTGCCGGGGACACCTGTGAGGGAGCGCTCAAGGCGTTCGAACATCTGCGCCGGCTCGTCCCCATCCACATCCCCATCGTCATGGTGCTCGGGAACCACGAATATTACCGTGGATTTGTCCCCGATGAACTGGCCGCAGCCCGCGCGCATGCGTCCACCTACAACATCGTGCTGCTCGAAAACGAAACGACGGTGCTGAATGGGAGGTCGAGTGGAACCGGCGGCGACGGCGCGGTCCGCGTCATTGGTGCAACACTCTGGACCGACTACCTGGCGTTCGGCGCGGCAAGTCAGGGTTTGGTGATGAACGCATGTGCCGTCGGAATGAATGATCATCGATTGATCGGCTGGCAGAAGCGCCCCTGGCTGAGGTTTAGGCCGAAGGAAGCTGCTTCTATGAACCATCAATCGAAAGAGTACATCGAAAGCATGCTGCAGACCGCCTTCGACGGGCCAACCGTAGTTGTCTCCCACACCGCCGTGCATTGGTCATCGATCGCGCCAAGGTATCTTGAGGATCATCTCACGGGGGCGTTTTTGTGTGACCAATCCACGCTGATCGCGACTTATCAACCAGCGCTCTGGGTGCATGGGCACGTCCACAATTCATCTGATTATTATGTCTGCAAAACGCGGATCATCTGCAATCCGCATGGCTATGGATCGGAGAACCCTGACTTCGACGGCGCGCTCGCGCTGGATGTGGGTGGGTGATGCCTATCCATCCGTTCTATCCGTAATCTCCGCATAGATGCGAGGTTCACTCATGTTGACCTACCTGTTTCGCTTTCTCGACCCCGCGCTGATCACGCCCGATTTGCCACTTCGCCTACGTCAGCTTGCTGACGATTGCGAGCGACTTCAGATGAATCATTCTGCTCCGCCGCAGTTGCTGCAGAATGCGCCGATGCTCGAAAATTGGATGCCGACCCTCACGGCTGAAGGCCTCCACTTGGTCGGACAAGCGTCCGACCACCCAATTCACGGTAGTCGGCCGGTCATGACCACCCAACTCTGGTGGGCTGATCCAGAGGGGACATGGGCGCGAAGCCTGTCGCGCTTCTATCGGCTGGGCCACCCGGCCGACCGCGAAACACTTCACCGCGTGCAGGCCCTTCTGCACTGATGCCCCCACCGACAATACCGAGGCCTTGGGGACGCCATCCGAACAGCCTACGCCAAAGCCTTGTTGCTATCCCAACAAGGAGCCCGGTGTCAGCGGCGCAACCTATGTTCAAGGAATAACTATGACCGAACCCCAGATCGTTTGCTCAAATTGCGGTACCGAGATCAAGCTGACTGAGTCGCTTGCTGCACCGCTCGTGGCTGAAGCACGGCGTCATTTCGAACAGCAGCTTGCGGCGAAGGAGACCGAGATCGGTCGTCGTGAAGGCGAGATCAGGCAAGCGCAAGACGAGATCGCCAAAGCGAGGGAGAGCGTCGACGAGCAGATTACCGCACGCCTTCGAACGGAACAGACCAGAATTGCCGAAACCGAGGCCAGCCTGGCGCGCCAAATGGTTGCGGAAGAGCTCGGCGATCGGGAACGGGAGCTGGCTGACCTGAAGCGATTGCTGGCTGCCAACTCCAATAAGCTCGCAGTGGCCCAGGCGGCGCAGGCCGAGACTTTGCGAAGACAGCGCGAGCTCGATGACGCCAAGCGCGAACTCGAACTGACAGTGGAAAAGCGAGTTCAACAAGAGCTGGCCGCCGTGCATGCGCGAGCAAAAATCGATGCCGAAGACGATCTAAAGGCTAAGGTTTCCGAGAAGGAAGCGCAGATTGCGTCCATGCAGCGCCGGATCGAGGATCTTCGGCGCAAGGCGGAGCAGGGCTCGCAGCAGCTCCAGGGAGAGGCGCAGGAGATCGAGCTCGAAGCATTGCTCCGTGCCCGTTTTCCGATTGACGTGATCGAAGAGGTCCCGAAAGGCGTGTTCGGAGGCGACATCATGCATCGCGTGGTTAGTCCCGTCGGACAGGCATGTGGCACGATCCTCTGGGAATCGAAGAGAACGAAGAGCTGGAGCGACGGTTGGTTGCCGAAGCTCCGCGACGACCAGCGTGCCGCGCAGGCAGATCTTGCGGTCATCGTGTCGACGGCGCTGCCGGAAGGGCTCGATACGTTCGATCTCATCGGCAACGTCTGGGTCGTTAAACCGCGGTTTGCTACGCCGGTCGCGATCGCCTTGAGGCAGGCGCTTGTCGAGATCGCGGGCGCGCGCCTCAGCCGAGAAGGACAGCAGACGAAAATGGAGCTAGTCTATGCCTACCTGACGGGTTCAAGCTTTCGTCACCGGGTAGAGGCCATCGTCGAGCGGTTCTCTGAAATGCAGACCGACCTCGATCGTGAGCGCAAGGCCATGACGCGATTGTGGGCCAAACGAGAGGAGCAGCTCAGGACTGTCTTGGAAACGACCGTCGGTCTTTACGGCGATCTCCAGGGAATTGCGGGTCGCGCGATCCCGGAAATCGAGAGCTTGGAACTCCTGGCGCTTGCTCCTTCAGAACACTCGGGCTCATGATTTCGATCGAAAAGATAGCTCGACTGGCCTTAGGGCGTCGACTTCTCGCAAGCTTAACTGGCGGCGGCTGCCTTGTCGCCGCCCGAAGGGCGGATTGGGGTGAGAACGAAGCCAGTCGCCACGAAGGAAGACCAGAGCGCTAAAGATCGCAGAGTTTGCAGTCAGGGGGACGGGCTTCGCAATCGCTGAACCCAGACCGCGGCAGTATTCATGATGCATGGGCCTGGCGTGACGGCTGAACGGCACGTCAGGAATTTTCGGTGGAAGAATCCGGCCAACATCGCCTCGCGACGCATTTGCCAAGGCCGGCGTCCCCACGGATGATGCTAAACCGGGATGGAGTAGTTGAACGCGCAGGACCATCTTTCATGCCGGGGGTAACCCCGCTGCCGCGCGTGCAAGGGCTTCGCGCTCGCGTTGTTTCCGCTTCAGTTCGAGCATCGATGGAAATGGAACGCCCAATTCCTTCGCCTTTAACCGCACCGAATCCGGAGAACGCTTCAGAGCAACGGCGCATCGGGATGACGAGGCGCCCTTCTGAACCAGATTGCGAAGGTCTTGGATGTCTTGGGAACTCCACGCGGGAGCTGTTATGCGCCGCATCGTCGCACTCGTCTTGATGAGACTTGATCACAAGACGCTAACAGCGGCGGAAGGGCTGTCGCTAACTATTGTTAGGAGCTGCACAGAACGTTGTGAGATCGTACCGCCGACGCTCGAGCGCCGGCGGCGTTTTCATTCAGGCCGGCTAGGCAGCTTCCGCATTCACTTCGGAAATCGCCAGTTTGGACAACGAGTCGTCCGTTTTCTTTTCTTCGGCCAGAGTGGCGTCGAGCAGCTTGACCGCGTCCTTGAGACCAAGCTTGTCCGCCCAGGTCCTGAGCGTGCCATAGCGCGAGATCTCGTAGTGTTCGACGGCCTGCGCCGCCGCGAGAAGGCCGGCGTCGAGGGCAGATGTGTCCTCGTACTCGTCCATGATCTCCTTGCCCTCGTCGAGGATGCCTTCGATCGCATCGCATTTCTTGC
Source organism: Pseudomonadota bacterium (assembly GCA_023390955.1). Lineage (GTDB taxonomy): Bacteria > Pseudomonadota > Alphaproteobacteria > Rhizobiales > Xanthobacteraceae > Bradyrhizobium. The sequence goes on along the minus strand of JAEWBW010000609.1, from coordinate 16,687 downwards.
CCCGCGCCGCTTTCCCGAGCTGATCGAAAATCTGCTCCAGCCGTGCAATCTGACCTTCGGTCTCTTGCTGGTGCAGGTCGAACGCCGCCCTTAGCTTCTCCGAGTTGGCGGCCTTCGCCATTTTCGGGAGCGCCTTGTAGATTTGCTTTTCGGCGTAGTAGATGTCCTTCAGAGTGTCCACGAACAGTTCGTTCAGATCCTTGTCTGCCACAGGCAATACTCCAGCTAGAATGAGATGCCGGACAACCCGCGCCGGCGAGTGCAGTTCCAATCAACGGTCGCTGCCGGCGAATTGCGCTCGGCTTGGATCATCACTTCAGGAAAGATGCGAAGGCTCTCGACGCAATGTTGGCCCAAAGAGCAAATTGAGTAATTAGCTAAGGAAACCCAAGGCCCCTCGCGTTGAGCTGTTTTTACGGCGGAAATCAAATACCGTGACGTCACGTCCGAAGGATTGTTGCGCCCAGGCGCGCTTAAAGGTTTTTAGAAAATGTTGATGTTTGTTGTCTCGCCGCTTCCGCTATCGGCGTACTATTCCTCCATCACCGCGCGGCCCTCGGCAGATATCGGTGATGAGATCGCCCGATCACAGCGCTCCCGCCTTCCTCTGACGGACAGGAGCAGCGCCATGTTGAAGCGGCGTCGTTTCAAGCCAACCGATGCACGGTCGGATAGATTGTCGGCGTCCGCAAAAGACGCCCGCGAAAAAGCAGTGTCGTTGCCGGTCGGCGTGGAACGCGTCGATCTTCTCAAGCGGGCTCGGCAAGCGGACACGGAAGCTCATATCGAGGAGTGGATCAATTCTCGCGGTTTGCAGCCTCCGACCTAAGAAAATCAAACTAAGTCGTTGCGGTTCGAAATCCTGCGCAATCACGGAAGGGACGTCCGATGGTCACGAGACGTAAGCGATTCGAGCAGGCGGACTCTATCGAGACGAGGCTGCAGCAGTTTGCGCGGGATATGCATGAGAAGGCGGGCAAAAAACAAAGCAACGAGCGCAAGGCTCTCTTGCAGCGGGCCAGCAATGCTGATCAGGCAATCGACCTGAGCGGCAGCTTCGCGAGCATCTTAGGACAAGGTGCTGACCGGACAGTTGAGATGATTGGCCCTACGCGCCGTGAATGGCTCCGAGCTACGTTTGGGAGGTGGCTTTTCGTGCGACGATGCCCAGCTCGCCGAGCGTTGTTTGACCGGCCAGCGCCGCCGCCAGGAGCTGTTCAGCGATCAGCCTGCGGGTCTCGTGATCGCCGCCATGGGGCAGGTCGCGACAGGTTTCTTCCAGGACCATGTCTAGCTTCCTTCGCAGGGCTTCGCTGACGTCGTTCACTGTTCCGACTCACAGATTGACTGCCGATTGCCAGTTTTTGCGGCGAAAGCGCCTCCGCCAAGCGGCGAGAGAGACGGCCCCGGCTCCGGGCTGGGGGTTCGAGTTGAAGAGACCGGGGCCGCTCTCCGCCGACAACCACGGTCGGCAACTAAAGGATTCCAGATCAACGAGAGTTGTTCCTAATAGACGTCATCGACGTCGTTCGCGACGTCCTGATCAACCATACGCCACTCTATAGTCGACGTTGCCGGTAAGGGGAGATCTCGTCGCTATCATTTGTATGTCGAGGCGCGAAGAAGAGGTTCTGCCGCGTTGAGGGGACCGTGACAATGGTGGGTCAACGTCATCGGTCGGGTTCGGCCCACGAGTCGAATGCAGGCTCAATGGGCCATGATCGACGTCAACGGAAATTGCACAATTTCCCGGCCGCGCTCGTCGCAGACCGAGATGAAACTGCCATCATGGATCAGACCGGGCTTCTCGTCCGCGATGCGATGCGCGATGAAATCGCCGTGGTCCCTCGCTTCGGCATCGTCGGCGCATTTATGGCCGTGGACATCGTGCGCTGAAAGTTTGCCACGGAGATGAAAGAAATATCGTTGCATGGAGTCGCAACAGGCTTGCTGGCCGCTCGTTCCTATGCTGCTGCGCTGCCTCTGTGCCGCAAGCCGCTCTTGTCCGCCCTGACGGGCAAACCGCGCGGCATCCACCAGTCTTGCGTTCCGCCGGCCCGGCGGCACTTGTGCGTCACACCGCTAATCCCTCGATCTCTCGACCTCAAAACTGAATTTCACCTGCATGACCGCACCGGAATCGTCGCGCACATCGATGACCATTCGACGTTTGGTGGGGCCGACCTGTCCGTGGATTGCGTCGCGCGCCATGTCGGCCAGAGATTTTGCCGCCTCCGCCTGCACGGCATGAAGATTCGGAAGGTCAAGCCCTTCCTCGTCTTTCGCGATCTCCCCTTCGTCGATCAGGTCGAAATATTAGCGTGCCATGATCGGATGCTCCGGGCCAAAAGTAACTCATGTTAAGCTTTGGCAGCGGCGGCTTGTTCCGATGGTGGCAAGGTATGGACGTCGCGGCTCCCAGGTTCGCGCGATAAGGAAGGGCGATACGCCGCCCTGCAATTGTTCAAAAATGAACTTAAAGGCCTGCCAAGATCACTCGTCAGGCCTGCGTGTTGCGCAAGTCCGACACCAACATCCGTTGTAGAAGCCTTTATCGCGCAGCGCGACGGCACAGATCTGGAGATCAGGTGAGGCTGCTGACCGAATATCTCGAGCGCGCTGTGCAGCTTGAAACGTTAGCTGCACAGGAGCCGGAGTCAGATTTCAAGGAGGAATTGCTCGAGCAGGCGAAGGCGTATCGTGAGCTTGCGGCCGAGCGCGCAGAGCGGTACGGGTTGCCGCCGCCGAGCTCTCCTAATGTCTTGCACTAAACCGCGGTGTTGACGACGTGGCTGCTAGAGTCTTGATCGACGCAACTCGGTCTGATCCGCTGACTTCTGCCAATCCGCCGCCAGGCCGCCATCCCTCTTTGTCGAGCGGACTGAGCGCTTGCGCCGGCATGCGCCGGCGCTCCTCGGCTTCCTTCCAGAATTTCTCAGCATCGCTTTCGGCCATTGCTCTGGAAGAATGCCTAACATCAGGATTCGTTTCTGGCTTATGACCCGCTGCCGGTTTCGCAGTGAAGGTCTGCTCTGGCGGCCTATTTGGAAGCGCCCGGGGCGGCGGTGTCCTGCTGGCGCGGTGAGCTAAGGACCACGGCTCAGCAACAAAAAAGCGGCCTCAAGACGGGTGAAGCCCTGAGGCCGAAGACTACGTTGCTCGCTTCCCGCTCGTACGCGAAACAAGCTCAAAGCGTCATTAAAACTATTGGCGCGTCAGCCGGTTCCCTAATGGTGTGTCCGGAACGAGATTGCGCTGTTCTGCATCTGTCAGACATGCCGCGATATTTTTTCAACGTCCACAATGTAGAGCCGACCGTCGACGATCTAGGCGAGGAATTGCCTGACGACGAGGCGGCGTGGAAAGAGGCCACCGGCTACGCCGGCGAGCTTTTCAAGGACATCGACGGCAGATTCCGCCCAGGGCAGCAGTGGAGCGTAGAAGTGAAGGACGCAGCGCGAAACCCTCTCTTTGAGATCCACATCAGATCCGAGAGCAAGCGCTAGGCCGGGCAAGAGTCCCGTCAGATTCAGCATCTGCAGCCAGACAGGCCGTAAGTTTCATGGTGGTGAGCAGCTAGTTGGTGTCGATCAACTAAGCCCCGCCGGCCAATAAGAGAAACATCGCCCGGTAGCGGTACCGGGCGGCTAATCTCGCAGTCTCACGGTCCTTGCTGAGAACAGCGCCGAAGGGGTCACACGCGCCATTCCCAGCGCCGGCGATCGATCAGGCTCATCTGCAGCACGGGCTATGGCGCCGCGCCCGACGTTGCTTGCGGCAAGCCGCAACCCTTTAGATGAAGCGGAAACGTCTCCGCCGAGAGCGCATCCATCGCCGAACGCTCCTCGTTTAGCCTGCGCTGGATATAGCTCCGCTCATGGTCGGTCAGCTGCGTTGCGAGCAGCCGTCGATAGCGATGGATGTTGTTGCGATGAGCCCGCATGAGGGCGAGGTTCTGATCGATCATCTGCGTCCCTCAGCTGGTCAAGCCGCGGCACACCGCTGGACTGAGCACAGCCGCATTGGCTTGCCGCCCGGCGGATTGCGGGGACCCAGGCCATCGAGATCGCGAGGTGCCGCCAGGATCTCGTCGATGCGTACTGGCGCCCGCAACCCTTCCGGCGCGCGCAAAGCGGGACATGACTCGATGGCAGAGGCGTCTGACGCCCAAGAGGCCGGAATCGATCGTTTCTCCGCGAGACTAAGTGAGGTGTCGGACACGATATCGCGCGGATGACCGAACACGGCGCTCGGATGGAGTATGGCGTTAAGATCGAAAATGTTGTCGTGGGCGGGCGTCGTCCGCATGGGTTCCTCCATTCAATGACGCTGGGAAGAGCCGCACGAGGACGCGCCCCGCGCGGCGAGGTTTCGTAACTAGTCCGATTATGCGGCCTTGGCCTCGATCTGCGCGACCTTTCCAGGCGCTCCACCGCTAATCGGAATGCGGCGCGGCTTCATGGCCTCGGGGATCTCGCGCTGCAGTTCGACGAACAGCAAGCCGTTCTCGAACCGCGCGCCCTTCACCTCGACATGATCGGCGAGAGTGAACTGGCGCTTGAAATTCCGGGTGGAGATGCCGCGGTGCAGGAAGACCTTTTCATCTTTCTCGGCCTTCTTGCCTTCGAGGGTGAGCACGTTCTGCTCCGCGGTCAGCGATACCTCGTCCGGCGTGAGGCCGGCAAGAGCGACCGAAATCTGGAATCGGTTCTCTTCGAGCCGCTCGATATTGTAAGGGGGATACGTTTCCTCGGCGGCCCGGTTGACCTCGTCGAGAACGTTGAACAAACGGTCAAAGCCGATCGTCGATCGGAACAGGGGCGAGAAGTCGTAAGTGCGCATAGCCAAATCCTCCTAAGAGCAAGATGGGTACGAGCCGGCGCCGGACACCAGCCGGCGCCCGCCTCAAATTCGGGGCCCATCAGGCGCCCCGACCGCATCACTGCGGCGATCGAAAAAATGCTCAGATCGAAAAAAAGTTCAAGAGGGTTTTTGCAAAAAAATATCCGCCTGCGACGGTCCCTCAAGCGAGGGGCGTCGAGTCGGCGGGATGTGACAAGTTCCCGATCCATGACAGCAGAAAAAGGCCCGCCGTAGCGGGCCTCAATAGTTCGTCAGGACGAGGCTACTTCTGATCGACGTTGCTTGTGCCCGAGCCAGGCGTGCCAATCGGCAAGCCGTTGGCTGCATGACCGACGCCTACAGCAAGGCGAGACACAGGATACCCAGCCTTTCCGCCTGGAGGAGGCGCGTTCGGCTGCGACCTCCCGCGCCGCGGCGGGTTTTTACTTGCCCACTCCTACATGCTCGACCTACGCTACTGCCGTTTGTTAGATGCCGGGAGACGCGCGTGGCTGCAGGTACCGTGAAGTGGTTTAACCACACCAAGGGCTATGGATTCATCCAACCTGACAATGGCGGCAAGGACATCTTTGTACATATCTCCGCTGTTGAGCGGGCAGGGCTGAGTACTCTGAATGAAGGTGACAAGGTAAGCTATGAGGAGCGGGAAAACCGGGGCAAGATATCCGCGGAAAACCTGAGAGTTGGCTAACTCGCTCTCGGCGCGCTGACCTTTGCGCCCAACTCGCGATCGATTCTATTTTTTCATGCCTGACGGCTAGAAGAGACAAGCGGCAGTTGATCCGCCCAGCCTTCAGCCTATTGAACTCGCTGAACGAGTTGAACGGCACCACGCAGCGGTTCTCGGCGCCGAGCCAGCGCGTCCAGTGCTTGCTCTTCACGTCGCGGATGTTGGTAGTTCCGGAATCAGGCTCCATCCGTAGCAATTCCTTGAAATCGACGGCCTTGCACTTGGCCTCAGCTTTTCGGCACGCTTCTTCGTCGCGTCCATCAGTGCTTTCGACGAAGACGGCATGCCCCAGCGCGCGGTCGCGAGCTCCCGGCCATCGGCGCCATTGTCCACGATCGGCGCCGTGTAGTCCGGAAAGACGCCGGGCATCGGCACGAGATTGCCGACGTATCGATTGACGACGCGGAACAGCGCGCTGATGGCAGCCTGGATGGTGGTGATCGAATACAGATTGCAAGACATCGTCAGGTCTCCACGGAGCGGCCTGATGGGGCGGGGCTTCAATTACAAGAGGGTGGCGGCGGGAAGGCCGACCTTAGCACATTTGCTGCAGCGAAGCCGCGTGTGGACCGGCGCCGATTTCCATTACTTGCAAGAATTACGCGTTCCAGCACACGAAGACCGACGAAAACGATGTCGCCACCGAAAAGCTTGCAGGTCCCGACGAACGGGTGAGCCGACTTCAGGCTAGAGCGGACTAAAGGAGTCATTCCCCCTAAGCGAAGTTACCATTTCTGGCCGAACCTCAGAAAACAGTGAATATCCATGACGAACGATCGTACCGAGCGAGTCGCGATCGGTCATGCGTGCGGTTCGCCGAACGAGTCGGTAGGCGAGGAGAACATTGACCAGCGCATCCGCGCAATTCGGAGGCGCTCCGCGGGCAATGCGTTCGAATGCTGTCGCAGGGATGATTGTCAGACTTCATCTCGCTCCTTGTCGTATTCAAGAGAGTCACAGCAGTAGAAGAATTACAAGGCCGAGCAGAATGAGGCCTGTGAGGTTGCAATTGCAACTAGAACGACCTTCACTGGAAAATTAAGTCAATGGTCACCGCAAGGGGAGGCGGCAAATGATGCCGAGCTGCTACGATTCTGTTGCGTTCGACCTCGACCGCGAGATTCGACCGCGCTTGCTTGCTGTGAACCACGGTCTTGAATCATTGCGTCGGCCGCCCGCAAGCGGGCTCGGACGCCGTGAGACGGGCACCCAATATCCCGAGCTTTCTTCGATACAGAGTCCACCGACCTTCTCAAAGCGACCGCAGCGCTCCAGGCGAAGCTCCTTTGCGGACAGCCGCCTCAGCTGCTCAATCTGCTGCTCGGTCCACGTTGCCGACGTTATTCGCGGCATTCTCCAAACCGTATTCATCCACCCTACGATCGAGGTTGCCGGTAGAAGTCGTTTCGTCGCTATCATTTGTTGATGGCCCGGCGGCGCGAAGGAAAGGCTCCGGCCGTGTTGGGGCGACCGTGGCCTTAAATGCGCACCTATTGTTGGGGACAGACGCGAGGCTCAACGCTGGCCCGGGTCACGAGTTACCGTTTTTATCGGCGCTTCGTACCTGCAAGCGGTCGGCGCACCTGCCGGCATACGCTGTGGTAAGTGCCGCCGGTGAGGATTGGGGGAGCGGGTCGTTCGCTGGAGGGTAAGTCCGCAAGAGCGCGTCAAAGCGACTTATCTCACTTTCCTTTTGGCTTCGGATGGTGCGGGCGGTTGCGGATTCTCGTTTGGGCTTAGATCGACGAGCTCGGGTCGGTGCCAGCGGCCGCTGATGCGCTTGCACTCGCCGCAGAGAGCTTGGCGGGTGGACCTGCCACTGGCGCGGCCAGATGAGCAGTACCAGGTCGGTCACAGGCGAAGGCTGCTGATGACGAAACCACAGCAGGCCGGACAGCGGCCGGGGTCCCTCTCGCTTCTGCTTGTATTGTGGATGACGCGCACAGCTTGAGACCTTCCGAGCAGCATTTGTATTTCTATCTGGGCGCGGCAGGAGGCGTGACCGATCAATCTTTACCGTCCAGCGACAACTTTGCCGTCGCGTCCCACAAAGCGTAGGTTCGCGCTATCGATTCCTCAAGCCTCCTTGAACCGGTAGCCGACGCCGTACAGCGTTTCGATCATCTCGAACCCGTTGTCGATCATTTTGAACTTCTTGCGCAGCCGCTTGATGTGGCTGTCGATCGTGCGGTCTTCGACATAGACCTGGTCGTCATAGGCGACGTCCATCAGCGCGTTGCGGCTTTTGATCACTCCGGGCCGGGTCGCGAGCGCCTGCAGGATCAGGAATTCGGTGACGGTCAACTTCACCGGCTCGTTCTTCCAGGTGCAGGAGTGACGGTCCGGATCCATGCGGAGCAGGCCGCGATCGAGCGCCTTGGCGTCGTTCTCCTTCGGCGCCACGGTCGGATCCTTCGGCGCGGAGCGGCGGAGGACCGCCTTGACGCGCTCGACCAGCAGACGCTGCGAGAACGGCTTACGGATGAAATCGTCGGCGCCCATCTTGAGGCCGAACAGCTCGTCGATCTCCTCGTCCTTGGACGTCAGGAAGATCACCGGCAGGTCGGACTTCTGCCGCAGCCGCCGCAGCGTCTCCATGCCGTCCATGCGGGGCTTCTTGATGTCGAGGATCGCAAGGTCGGGCTGGGTGGTACGAAAACCGTCCAGCGCGGAGGCGCCGTCGGTGTAGGTCATAATGCGGTAGCCTTCGGCTTCCAGTGCGATCGAAACCGATGTGAGGATGTGGCGGTCGTCGTCGACCAAAGCGATTGTGGGCATGAGCTTGCTTTCATGTGGATGGGAATAGCGGACCGGCGTCGATCAACCAGGCGCCGCCGGCCAGCATCACGAAGATCGTTTGATATGCGCGGTATCGTGCCGCCACCCGGGTTCGCTCAAGATCCTTGCTGAGAACGGCGGCGGACGCGTCGCACACACGAGCCATTCCCAACCGCGGCGATTGCGATCGATCAAGTTTAGCTGCAGCATGGATCAAGCCGCCGACGTCACCTGCGGTAAACCGTGGTCCTTCAAATAAAGCGGAAACGTCTCCGTTGACAGCGCATCCATCGCTGAACGCTCCTCCTTCAGCCTGCGCTCGATATAGCTCCGCTCATGGTCGGTCCGCTGCGTTGCGAGAAGGCGACGATAGCGATGGATGTTGTTGCGATGCGCCCGCATGAGGGCGAGGTTCTGATCGATCATCTTCTCCCTCCGCTCGTCAGGCCGCAGCACACCGCTGGACTGAGCGCAGCCGCATTGGCTTGCCGCCCGGCGGATTGTGGGGGCCCAGGCCATCGAGTTCGCGAAGTGCCGCCAGGATCTCATCTATGCGCACCGGCGCTCGCAAGGCGTCCGGTGCGCGCAAGGCGGGGCAGGACTCGATGGCCGAGGCGTCTGATGCCCAGGAGGCCAGAATCGACCGTTTCTCCGCAAGGCTGAGGGTGGGGTCCGACACGATATCGCGTGGATGGCCGAACACGGTGCCCGGATGGAGAACGGCGTTGAGATCGAAAACATTGTCGTGGGCGGGCGTCGTCCGCATGGTTGCCTCCATTCAATGACGCTGGGAAGAGCCGCGCGGGTGTTCCCGCGCGGCGATCATCGTCGGTCGCTCACGCGGCCTTGGCCTCGATTTGCGCCAGCTTGCCAGTGCCCACACCGTTGATCGCGATGCGGCGCGGCTTCATGGCCTCGGGGATCTCGCGCTGTAGTTCGACGAACAGCAAGCCGTTCTCGAATCGCGCGCCCTTGACCTCAACATGATCGGCGAGAGTGAACTGGCGCTTGAAATTGCGGGTGGAAATGCCGCGGTGCAGGAAAACCTTGTCTTCCTTCTCGGGCTTTTTGCCTTCGAGGCTGAGCACATTCTGCTCGGCGGTTAGCGTAATCTCGTCCGGCGTAAAGCCGGCGAGCGCCACCGAGATCTGGAAGCGGTTCTCGTCGAGCCGCTCGATATTATAAGGGGGATACGTTTCCTCGGCGGCCCGGTTAACCTCGTCCAGAACGTTGAACAGGCGGTCGAATCCGATCGTCGATCGGAACAGGGGCGAGAAGTCGTAAGTGCGCATAGCCAAATCCTCCTAAGAGCAAGATGGGTACGAGCCGGCGCCGGACACCCTCCGGCGCCCGCCTCAATTTCGGGGCCCCTGAGGCGCCCCGACCGCACCGTGGTGCGGCGATCGAAAAAATGCTCAAAACGAAAAAAAGTTCAAGAGGGTCTGCAGAAAAAAATGGGTCGAGGCCCCGGCGAGCCGCACGGGGGCAGTCCCGCGCCGTCTCATTCAGGCGGGGCCCGAAGTGCCAGACTTGATTTCTGCTACCGCCTTTCGCGCGATAATGCCAAGCTCGCCAAGAGTGCTGCGTCCGCTGCGTGCAGCCGCCAGCAAGAGTTCTGCGATGCGCTTTCTTTCCTCATGGTTGCCCCCGTGGGGCAGCTCACGACAGGCCTCCTCGAGCACCAAATCAATCTTGGAAAGAACGCTTTGCGGGACATCGTTCATTGCTGCACTGATTCAGGCCTGAGCCTGGCGCGAAGCTGCCCGGGCTTCTTGCTCCTGCTCCAGGCGCTTCCGCTTAAGATCCACTTGGGACGGGAATGGCGTGCCTAACTCACGCGCCTTCGAGCGCACGGAATTGACCGAACGTTTGAGCGCAAGGGCAGTCCGTGTCGGAGACGATCCCCGCGAAAGGAATCTTTTCAAAGCTTCGATGTCATCAGACGTCCAGGGTCCAGCAATAATGCGCCGCATCGACAACTCATGCTCGCTTTGTAGAACGACCAGGCCTCAGCGTGTCTCTTGCGCACACGGCTGTCGCTAACAGAAGTTAGTCTCAGGCAATTGCTTCTCTGGTTTTGGGGTGCACGTCGTCTTACCAGCAGGACCAAAAGCCTTGCAGAGTCATAGTGTCAAAAAGTGAACATACGGAAGGGGGCTTTCGTTCTCGGATGATTGCCGGAGCTGCCGCGGAGGTCGCAGCCGCAGTCGGGGGAGACCCAGGCGACTGGCTTTCGAGGAACGACCAGGTACATCGACTGTTTGCCCAAAATGGCGCGTTATTCATTTGAGATTTCGAACGGCGATCTCTCCATTTCAACCATGGAGCTGGCTGATGACGACACGGCCTGGCGCCAGGCGGTGGAGACCGTCAAGGACGTCGAAGCCGCCTTGCACCCTGGTGGAACCTGGACGCTTGTCGTCACGCGGGAAGGTACGCCAGCCTTCCGCATCGAGGTGCGCGCTCAGAAGCTCGATTAGAGATCCGGGTTGAGATGCAGATAAAGCGGGTCGAACCCCGCCAGTTCGCTCAAGCGCTGATGATCTAAAATGTGGAACTCTGATCTTCCAACACTGATCAGGCCATCCTTGCGCAGCTCCTGGAGAACGCGGTTTGCGTGCACTGCTGAGATGCCGAGACAATCGCTTAGTTCGTCCTGAGTTATAGGCAGGCCAAACTCTCCGTCGCGGGTCTTTCCGATCGCTTTGAGCCTTGTATGCAATTCCAGCAAGATGTGAGCCAATCTGGCCGGAGCCGGCCGTTGTCCCACGTTGACTATCCATTCCCTGAATATAGCAGAATCGATCAACGTCTCGCGCCACAGCGCATCCGCAACGTTCGGACGCCGGCGACATACATCTCGGATGTCGCCATGCGACATGAAGCCGAGCGTGCAAGGCGATAGGCTCATCAGGTCATGATCCATGACGCGCAAATGAAGGCTCTGCAGATCGGGGATTTCGCCCGGTAGATGGATGGACAAAATCTGGCGATGTCCTTCCGAGGTTGTTTTAGACCGCACCGCAAATCCCTCGGCGACCAGGCAACAATCGCCGGGCCGACTGCCATCCGGCACGATGGTCTGGCGCGCGCCGGTCTGTCGCTCGTGGATGCGTAGGTTTTCGATCGCGCGGATATCGTCATCGTCGAGGCGGCTGGTCAACGTCAGTTTCCTGATGAGCGCTGCAGCGAGAGTCGGCATCGGATCCTCCATTGGGGACCCGTATAGCTTACGTCTCCCGGTGAGGTGAGCTCAATGATCTAGGCTTTAGTCGCTTTGACCTCAACTAGGCGAAGGCAGAATAAGACCATGCTGGGATGTCCTTCACGAAGCGTCTCAATCGGAACGATGCAAAGCAATAGTTCGAAGCGGCTCGAGCCAGAGATGGCGCTTTGATTCCCAGCCGGAGTACGTTGGTGCTGGAAAGGCGGGATCGGCAAATGACCCGACCGCGATAGCGATATGGCGGGGGAGCGCCTCCGCTTCCCAATAAACTGTGGACCCGCATATAGGACAGAACCGAAATGACACAGAACGGCCGGCGTCTGATCGACGAGTGAACCGGGTCGCGTTACCGGAAAGGGTCGCTTGTTCTTGGGTGAACCACGCTTGCCCCCCGAAGACAGCGCCGGTGCGACGTTGACACTCGAAGCAGTGACACATCGAAACCCGCGTTGGCTCGCCCTCACAGACGACCGCAAGTTCTCCGCAGTTGCACGCTGCACGGCGAGTTGTCATATTCCGCTCCCGTTTTTCCGCTCTGAAATATCGCCGCTTCTGCAGGAGCCCGGACGATTGCCGTCGCCCGCCGTCAGGTTGAATGCCCGTTTCTTTCAACCATCGTTTGGTGTCGGTTGACTGGGTTTTCAAAGATCATAAAGCGAGTTTAAATCGTGATTTCATGATGATCCAACAGCCGCATTGCACACGTTGCGATAAGCCCCGGGTCTTCGTGGCGAGCGAGCCCGTCGCAGAGCGGCACGCAATACGATCCTATGAATGTCCGGACTGCAAAAGCGTGCTGCGGGAAGTTGAGCGCGTCGAGCCAAGCATGTTTAGGGACCCATCGCCACGACCAAAACCAGTGTGACCAAGCCTGCTCAATAAAATCTATGTTTTCGGCCGTGCGATTTGCCGAGGTCCGCTGAATGTACCTGGCGGTTGCGGGCTCCAGGCTTTGTTAGGATGCGATCAGCTTATCCAGGGTGATTGGAAAGTCGCGCACACGCCGTCCCGTTGCGTTGAAGATAGCATTGGCGACGGCCGCGGCGGTGCCCACGATGCCTATCTCGCCTAGACCTTTGACGCCAAGCGGGCTCACCTTCTCGTCGATCTCATCGACGAAGATGACTTCGATGTCCGCGATATCCGCATTCACCGGCACATGATACTCGGCAAGGCTATGGTTCATGATCTTGCCGAGACGGTGGTCCACCATGGCTTCCTCGTGCAGCGCCATGCCGATGCCCATCACGACACCCCCCAGGATTTGGCTTCTCGCGGTTTTCGGATTGATGATGCGGCCTGCGGCGGCGGCGCAGACGACCTTGGCGACACGAACGACGCCTAGATCTTCATCTACTCGCACTTCTGCGAAGACGGCTGAATGCGTGTAGCTGACATACTTGCGCATCTGCAGCAGGCTCGGCGCGGCCTTACCCTTCTGGGTGATTTCCGTCAGTTCGGCCGCGTGCATGACCTCCGGGAACGAAAGGCCCCGCGCGGGATCGTCCGTTAGCGCCAGGCGGCCGTCTGCAAAAACGACGTTTTCGTACTCGGCCTGGGCGAGCGGCGAGTTTGTCATCGCCTTGGCATGTTTGAACAGCGTCTTCCTGATCGCCTCGCAGGCGGCCAACACGGCCGATCCGTTGGAAGCTGCGGTCCATGAGCCGCCTTCGACCGGGGAGGCCGGCAGGGACGAGTCCCCAATTCTTGGGGTGACGGCCTCGAGCGGCAGGCCGAGGGTATCTGCGCCGATCTGCGCAAGAATGGTCCAGGTGCCGGTGCCGATGTCGGAGGCTGCGGTCGACACTTCAAGGTGGCCGTCGGCGGTCAACGTAGCCTCGGCCTGCGCCTTCATCACGGAAGCTTCCCACACGCCGGTCGCCATTCCAAGTCCGACGAGCTCGTGATCTTCCTTGAGGGCACGAGGCTTGGCGGGCCGCCGGTCCCAGCCGATGGCTGCCGCGCCCTGCTGGTAGCAGGCTAACAGCGCCTTTGAGGTCAGCATCTTGCCGCTGTTCTCGTCCGTCGACGCGAAATTGAGGCGCCTGAACTCCAGCGGGTCGATGCCGGCTTCATGGGCAAGTTCATCGACTGCGCATTCAAACGCATTGACGCCGACAGCCGCGCCGGGCGCGCGCATGTCGCACGGCGTGGCCGTATTGAGCTTGACCAGGCTGTAGCTGAGTTTGACGTTGTCGCAATGGTACATCATGCCCGACCAGTTCACGACCGCTTCCTGGTAGTCTTCATACTGTGAGGTTGCGGCGACGGCATCGTGCATGACGGATGTGAGGTGCCCCTTCTCGTCTGATGCCAGAGCAATGGCGTGATAGGTGTCCGGCCGGTAGCCGATGTGGAACATTTGGGTCCGAGTGAGCGTGACGCGCACGGAGCGCTCAAGCTCAAGGCTTGCCATCACGGCAAAGAACAACTGGTGTTGCGGACGAAGGCCGGAGCCGAACGCGCCGCCAACATAGTGATTGATGACCCGGACATTCTTTGATTTGAGGCCAAATACTGAGGCCACGTATCCTTGACTGTTCTGCGATCCCTGCGTCTTTTCATAAATCGTGAGCTTGCCCGGACCTTCGAACACGCATGTGGTCGCGAACAGCTCCATCGGATTATGGTGCTCGGCATTGATCCGGTATTCGGCGGCAACCCGGTATGCGGCCTGCTCGAAGGCCTCTTCGGCATCTCCCCTGGGATCGGGAGGCGGCGGAATACCGCTCCTCTTCTCTGGCGGGTCGTAAGCCTCGGCGCGCTTGACTTCAAGCTCGGTGCAGAACGGGTCTTCGTCGTATTCGGCCCGCACCAAGGAAGCGGCGTCGCGCGCGGCCTCGAAGCTGTCGGCGACCACGAGAGCAATGGGCTGTCCGTCAAACAGAATGCGGTCGGAATGCAGGGGGCGAAACGGATGGCCGGGAGGCGCAACCTCATCACGCCATTTCCGGTCCAGCCACGCGGCCTTGCCGCGGTTTTCATGAGTGAAGATACGCACGACGCCCGGCACAGCACCGGCACGCTCAAGGTCAAGCCTGGTCACGCGTCCACCGGCCACGGTCGCTGGAACGATGACCCCGTAGAGCAGGTCCGGGGCGGGATACTCCGCCGCATATCGCGCACGCCCGGTGACCTTGAGTTGCCCGTCAACCCGGCTGGTAGGCTTGCCAATATGGATGGTGTTCGGTTGAAGCGCTTCCACAGGCGTATTCCTTAGCGAACGACTTTGTCGGATTGGTTTTGCGGGGTACCGCGCGCGGCTTGCGTCAACGCCCGGACAATCGTGCGGCGGGCCAGCTCAATCTTAAAGTCGTTCTGACCGCATCCTTCCGCCCCGATCAAAAACTCGTCGGCGAAACGCGTGAACGGCTGCGTTGTCGGCTGCTGGCCACGCAGAGTTTCTTCAGCAGCGCGGTCCCGCCATGGCATATGGGCAACACCGCCCATGGCTAAGCGGATGTCGTCGATGACGCCATCCTTGATCCTCAGAGCAGCCGCCACCGAGACCAGCGCAAACGCGTAGGACAACCGGTCGCGTATCTTGAGGTAGGTGTGATGCCGCCCGAATTCACCCGGCGGGAGCACGATGGCGGTGATCAGTTCGCCATGCCGAAGAGTATTGTCGTGCTCGGGCGTGCGATCCGGCAAGCGGTGAAACTGTGCAAAAGGTACAGTTCGCTGTCCCTGCGGACCTTCAACCTCGACCTCCGCCTCCAGCGCGGCCAGCGCGACACACATATCTGAAGGATGAACCGCAATGCAGCTGTCGCTCGCGCCCAAAATGGCGTGAATGCGGTTGACGCCGCCGATGGCGCTGCAGCCGGAGCCCGGCACGCGCTTATTGCAGGGAGTTGATGTGTCATAGAAGTAATAGCAGCGGGTTCGCTGGAGCAGGTTGCCGCCGGTCGTTGCCGCATTGCGGAGCTGTGCGGATGCACCGGCGAGAATCGCGCTTGACAGCAGAGGATAGCGTTTGACGATTTCGGGATGCCAGGCGAGATCGCTGTTGCTCACCAGCGCGCCAATCCGCAGGCCGCCGTCTGCGGTATCCTGCACGTCCTTCAGAGGAAGACGGTTGATGTCGACCACCCGGGATGGGGTCGCGACGTCGTATTTCATGAGGTCAACGAGGTTGGTGCCGCCGGCCAGCGCCCGTGCGTCGGGCGAAGCGGCAAGGGCGGCGATCGCTTCGGCAACGGAGCTGGCGCGCACATAATCGAACCGGTTCATTCAGCAGCCTCCCTGGCAGTGGACTGCTGTCCCAGAACATGCTCGATCGCATCCGCGATGTTGGTGTAGGCACCACACCGGCAGATGTTGCCGCTCATCTGCTCGCGGATTTCCTCGCGCGAATGGGTGTGCCCTTCCTGAAGCAGGCCGACGCCGGAACAGATCTGGCCCGGCGTGCAGTATCCGCACTGGAAGGCATCGTGCTCAATGAAAGCAGCCTGTAGAGGATGCAGCTCACCGCCGGTCGAGAGTCCTTCGACGGTGGTGATTTCCGCGCCGTCGCGCGAGACCGCCAGCATAAGGCAGGAATTGAGGCGCTCACCGTCAATGAGGACAGTGCACGCGCCGCACTGGCCCTGGTCACAGCCCTTCTTTGTACCGGTCAATGCCAGTTGCTCCCGCAGGAGGTCGAGAAGTGTGGTCCAAGGAGGGAGCGACAGTTCGTGGCGGATGCCGTTGACCGTTAGGACAACCGGCACCGTCTGCATAGGCGTTGGGTGGTGCACGAAGGACCTCGTAAGGGGGCTGCGTGCAGGACAGAACCTCTGCAGCCAGCACTCGTTCCTCGTGACAACAGCGGCCTCTTGCACAGTCAAAAGCTGGCGGCGCGGGCCGCCAGTTATTTGCTTCACTTCGGTGCGGTCTGCCCCTCGGAGGCTCGACCCATGGGAGAGGTCGAGCTATTCGGCGGCGAGGTCGGAGAACCGTTCTGTCCGCCGGAGCTCGTGCCTGTCGTCACATCCGAGCCACCATTGCGCATGCGGTCGTTCTGCATCGGACTGTCGGGAGCGTTGGGAGCATTACCGCTCACACCGGCCTGAGCGCCGCCCTGACCTGACTCGCTTGCGCAAACGCCG
>JAEWBW010000586.1 GCA_023390955.1 Pseudomonadota bacterium | reverse complement strand
TGGTGTGGTAACGCTACGGTAACGCTACGCGGCGATCTTCTGCGTTTGTTCGCAGATGTTCATGATTGTTCTTTTTGGATAATTGAAATAATTCAATGGTTTACACAGCAAAGGGAAAAATACGCATTTTATCGTTGAATGCCAGCATTTTGCGGGTCTGCGGGGCCGTCGGTTAATGGCTGGGGACAAGCCCATTTCCCCGTTCTGGTCGGCTGGGCGGCATGTCGACCGGCGGCCATTCCTCCAGGCGCGGGGGGCGATTACGGCCGCCGTGAGGGGCTTTTTCGCTGAGCAGGGCTTTGTCGAGGTCGAAACCGCGATTTTGACGGTATCCCCGGGCAATGAGACCCATCTGCATGCCCCCCGGACTGAGATCATGCGGCCGGACGGCAGCAGCGTTTCCCGTTACCTCAGAACCTCACCCGAGTTCGCCTGCAAGAAGCTGCTGGCGGCGGGCGAGCCGAAAATCTTCGAATTCGCCCGGGTGTTCCGGGATCGCGAACGCGGCGACCTGCACCTGCCCGAGTTCACCATGCTGGAATGGTACCGGGCTGGTGCGCCCTACGACGCCATCATGGCTGATTGCATCGTCGTCATCGCCACGGCCGCGCAGGCGACCGGGATCGGAACCTTCGCGTTCCGTGGCCGCACCGCCGATCCCTTCGCCGAGCCGGAACTGCTGACGGTGGCCTACGCTTTCGAGCGGTTCGCCGGCATCGACCTGCTCGCCACCATCGCCGATGGCGAGGGCGACCGCGCCGCGCTGGCGTCGGCCGCGGCCGGCAAGGTGCGCATCAGCGACGACGACACCTGGTCGGACATCTTCAGCAAGGTGCTGGTCGAGCATGTCGAGCCGCATCTCGGGCAGGGGCGTTTGACCATCCTGTTCGAATACCCATCTCCAGAGGCGGCGCTGGCGCGCGTGAAGGCGGACGATCCGCGGGTTGCCGAACGATTTGAGGTCTATGCCTGCGGCGTCGAGCTCGCCAACGGCTTCGGCGAATTGACCGATGCGGGCGAACAGCGCCGCCGCTTCACGGAAGCAATGGCGGAGAAGCAGCGCCGCTACGGCGAGGCCTATCCGCTGGACGAGGATTTTCTCGCCGCGGTTGCCGAAATGCCGGAGGCGAGTGGCGTCGCGCTCGGCTTCGACCGGCTTGCCATGCTGGCGAGCGGGGCCTCGCGGGTCGACCAGGTGGTGTGGACGCCGCCTGCAAATGAAACATCAAGTGAGACATGACGAAGAGCAATCTAGCCCGCACATTGCGCGAACCGGCCGAGCTGGTGGCCGAGGGGCTGGCGCCCGCATCGGCGCTGCCGGCACTCGAGCGCGTGGCGTCGCGCTATGCGGTCGCGATCACGCCCGCTCTGGTTGAACTGATCGACACGTCGGATGCGAACGATCCGATCGCGCGGCAATTCGTTCCGAGCGCGGCCGAACTGGACGTCCAGCCGGGCGAGGACGCCGACCCGATCGGCGACCACCCGCATTCGCCGGTCGCAGGCATCGTGCATCGCTATCCCGATCGCGTGCTGTTCAAGCTCGTCCACGTCTGCGCGGTCTATTGCCGCTTCTGCTTCCGCCGCGAGATGGTCGGTCCCGGCAAGGAGAATGCGCTGTCGGACACGGCCTACCGCGCGGCGATCGACTATATCCGCGCGCATGACGAGATCTGGGAGGTCATCCTCACCGGCGGCGATCCCTTGATGCTGTCGCCGCGGCGGATGCGCGAGATCATGGCCGATCTCGCCGGGATCGCGCACGTCAAGATCATCCGCCTGCACACCCGTGTTCCGGTTGCGGATCCCGAACGCATCAGTGACGAGATGGTCACTGCGCTGAAGGTGGAGGGCGCGACGACCTGGGTGGCGCTGCACGCCAATCATGCGCGCGAGCTGACGGACGGGGTTCGCGCCGCCTGCGCGCGCCTCGTGGACGCCGGCATTCCCCTGGTGAGCCAGTCCGTGCTGCTGCGCGGCGTCAACGACAGCGTTGCCGCGCTGTCGGACCTGATGCGGGCTTTCGTCGAATGCCGGATCAAGCCCTATTACCTGCATCACGGCGATCTCGCGCCGGGGACGGCCCATTTGCGCACCACGCTCGCGGAAGGCCAGGACCTGATGCGCCAGCTCCGCGGACGGGTCTCGGGGCTTTGCCAGCCGGACTATGTGATCGATATTCCCGGGGGTGCCGGCAAGTCGCCGGTGGGACCCAATTATGTGTTGGCGGCACAAAATACCGCACCCGATGACGGTGAAGCCGCATCGGAAACGCGCTATCGTATCGTCGATTATTGCGGCGATGTTCACCTCTATCCGCCCGAGACCTGAGCGGTCGCGGATACGGGCGCGCCGGGCTTGAGGAATGGAGCAGAGAAAATGAAAACGATCGTCGCGACGCTGTCAGTGCTGGCGATGTTCGCGGGCCCCGCCCTGGCACAGGGCGGCAGCAAGGGATCGTCGACATCAGGGCAATCCGCGGGCTCCGTGCCGCCGGCGCCGGTCGGCCATCGCCAGCCGCGTGCCTCCGACGTGCCGAGCGAAAAGAACCTCAGCGATCCCAACGATCCCCTGAGCAAGGAAAACCGGGCGCTCGACGCCAAGATCAAGGGCATCTGCCGCGGCTGCTGAGCCCGCGCGAACTGCGGGCAGGGCGCGACAGCGTCGCCCCGCCCGCAGAGTCCGCTTACGCCGAGCGCTCGTGAAGCCCCGCGGCCTTGGTATTCCGCCGGACCTCGACCGCGTCGGCGAGCTGTTCGAGCGCGGTCTTCGTCGTCGCCCAATCGATGCAGCCGTCGGTGATGCTCTGACCGTAGACGAGCGGCTTGCCCGGCACCACGTCCTGGCGCCCGGCGACGAGATTGCTCTCGATCATCACGCCCATGATGCGGCTCTCGCCGCCCGCGATCTGACCGGCGATGTCGGCCGTGACCAGCGGCTGGTTCTCCGGCTTCTTGCTCGAATTGGCGTGGCTCGCATCGACCATCAGCCGTGGCCCGACGCCCGCTTTCGCCAGCTCGTTGCAGGCCGCCGCGACGCTGGCCGCGTCGTAATTCGGCTTGCTGCCGCCGCGCAGGATGATGTGGCAGTCCTCATTGCCGGCGGTGGAGGCGATCGCCGAGCGGCCGCGCTTGGTCACCGCCATGAAATGATGCGGATGCGCGGCCGACTTCACTGCGTCGGCTGCGATGCGCACATTGCCGTCGGTGCCGTTCTTGAACCCGACCGGACACGACAGTCCGGAGGCCAGCTCGCGGTGGATCTGGCTCTCGGTGGTGCGCGCGCCGATCGCGGCCCAGGCCACGAGGTCGGCGATGTATTGCGGCGTCGTCATGTCCAGGAATTCGGTGCCGGCGGGCAGGCCGAGATTGTTGACGGCCGAGAGCACGTTGCGCGCGAGCCGCAAGCCCTTGTTGATGTCGAAGCTGCCGTCGAGATCGGGGTCGTTGATCAGGCCCTTCCAGCCGACGGTGGTGCGCGGCTTCTCGAAATAGACCCGCATCACGATCTCGAGCTGGTCGGCGAGGTCCTCGCGCAGCGTCGCAAGCCGCTCGGCATAGTCGAGCGCAGCCTTGGGATCATGCACCGAGCAGGGCCCGACGACGACCAGAAGGCGGTCGTCCTGACCGTTCAGGATCGCGTGGATGGCGTTGCGCGCGGCCATCACCACGCGCGTGGCGGTGAGCGTGCGCGGGATTTCGCCGTTCACCTCATCCGGGGTGCTCAGCTCTTTCAGTTCGCGGATACGAAGATCGTCGGTCGTGCTCAGCACGGCTGGCTCCTGTCATTTGAGAACCTGCCGGCCAATAAAAAAGCCGCCAGGTCTGGCGGCTTGTTCGGACGTTTGCTTCAATATTCAGATTGAGCGCGATCCTCCTGCCGCCAGCGAGCTGTCGTAGCTAAAGTACCAAAAATAGCTGGTGACGAGGGTGATCATGGTCGGGATATAGCGCGCCCGGTCGGGGTTGTCACCCCCCAATCGGCGAGACGCGCGACGACGGGGCTCAAATGTTGCTGTTTCGCGCCGCCAGCGCGATGCCGATCAGGGTGGCTCCGCCGAACAGCAGATTGATGCCGATGAGGATGCCGATCGCCCATTCGGCCGAGCTCGGCAATCCCGTGATGACCATGAACGAAATCAGGATATCGACGAGGCCGGAGATCACGAGCCAGGACCAGCGGCCGGTCAGTTGGCGACGGTGCTCCAGCGCGTACATGATGGTGGCGACGCCCTCGGCGAGGAAGTAGGCGCCGACCACGATCGTCAGCGTCAGCACGGCCTGCATCGGCCGCGCCAGTAGCACGATGCCGGCGAGTGCCGCCAGCGCCGCCGAGATCAGCGACCACCAGAAGCCCGCCATGTGGCGCGCCCAGAAGGTGATGATCAGTCCGCCGATGCCGCTGATCAGGAACACCCAGCCGAGGAAGATCGTGATCGCAAGGCTCGCGAGCGGCGGCAGGAGCAGCGCCGCGATGCCGAGCACGACGAGCAGAATGCCTTCGAACAGGAAGGACTTCCAGTTCGTCTTCGCTGCGCGGTTGAGGGCGGATTGCAAGCGGCCGAAATTGTCAGGCGACGTCATCAGAGCCTCCGGGTGGGGAGTTGATGCAGGCTAATCTAGTGTCGGCGCGCTGCAGTTGCCATGCGTGCCGTCACCCGCTGCCCGGCGCCGACGAAAAGCCTTCCGCGCTGGTGCGGATACGGTTGCGGCCGAGAACATAGATCGCCGTTGTGACAACAAGAAGGGCGATGCCGAGCAGGATCGAGGTGAGCCCGAGCGGGATCAGCACCAGCGTGACGTTGCGATCGGGATTGACCAGCCAGTGGTGGATCGAGGTCAGCACGAAGGCAAGGCCGACGAAGCCCACGCCGCCGCCGATCACCAGCAGCGCCCACATGCGGCGGAGCTGGCTCAGCCGCTCGCGGCCGACCTCGGTCCGCGGCGAATGGTGGCGCGCGACCCGCCGCACCAGGCGGATGGCGAAGCCGATGGACGAGAAGCCGATCAGCAGGCTGATGCCGCCGAGCCACATCCGCATTGTCGGGTCGAGGTCCGGAAACTTCTGCAACGCCAGCAATGGAAAATCGAACGCCGAGTGCAGCGCCAGCGGCCCGATCAGGATCAGGAGGCGGCTGGAGAAGCGCGCCCAGTCGCGGTGATGGCGGTGGGCGCCGAGCGCCGTGCCCGCACGTGCCAGCGCGAGATAGGCGCCGGCGATGATGCCGAGCGCGCCGTGGAAGGGCACGGTGAGCACGCTGCGCAGCGCCGCGAGCGCGCGCCACATCTCGGCATGCTGGACCAGATAGGCGAGGTTCTCATAGGCGGCAAAGCCGAGGCCCACGGCCGCGCCATAGACGACCGTGTCCATGGGATTGGCGAATGCGCGCCGCTTGGTCGACGCGATGAGCACGATGGCGAGCACCTTCACGGCCTCTTCCGGCAGCGCCACGCCGAACACCGAGTGCATGGCAAGCGCCGCCCAGGGATTGTCGGGAGCCGCCACCATCGCCGCGAACGGCGCCCGCGCCAGTCCCAGCAGCGAGATGCTGGCGGCACCGAGCAGGAAGGCGGTCCAGACCTGCGCCGGCGGGCCGGGGCGTTCCTCGGCCGCGATCACGAGCCACAGCAGCAACAGCGCCGGGGCTATGGCCGCGGTTCCAATGACGGTCGGCAACGATTCGAGCAGGGTCATCATCGCGGTGGAAAATAGGTTCCCTTGGCCTGCTTATCCACGTCGCCCGATGCGACCATGTGTCATGGAGCCATGGTCGCGTAACTCAACCGCGGCTGCAACGTCCATTCCTGCGCACGGCCACCATTACAGCCGAGCGCTTTGGTCGCGATGCGATTGCTCTGTTGAATCAACGCAATATGTGGATTTCTTCGCACCACGATGCGCGCTGTTGCAAGT
>JAEWBW010000570.1 GCA_023390955.1 Pseudomonadota bacterium | reverse complement strand
ATCAGGACGTCTTCGCGCTCGGCGCGGATTCGCTTGCGGTGACCCAGATGCGCTCGCGACTGCGCGAACGGTTCAATGTCGACTTCTCGTTCGAGGACATTTTTGACTGTCCGACGGTCGCGGCGCTCGCCGCCCGGCTGGAGAGTGCATCGGTTCATCGCGACGGCACGCTGCCGGTGTGGAGCCGCGGGCGCGAGGCCGAGAGCGCGCTGTCGTTCCAGCAGCAGCGGATGTACGTCCTCTCCAAGCTGGATACGACCCGGTACAACTATAATGTCGTCGAGGTGGCTCTGCTCTCGGGCAAGGTCGATCTCGCAGCGCTCAAGCTGAGCCTTGCCGCGGTCGTCGCGCGCCACGATGTCCTGCGCACTGTTTTCGTCGAAACGCATGGCGAACCCGTGCAGCGCGTGCACAGGACCTCGCCGACGCTGGAACGGATCAAGCTCAGGCCCTGCCCTGCGGACAAGCGGCCTGATGTCGTCAGGCGCGAGGCGCGGAAGCTCGCGCAATACAGATTCGACCTCCGCCGCGAGCCGCCGCTGAGGGTCACCTTGTTGTCGTTCGATGCGTCCCATCATGCGCTGGTGGTCAACGCGCATCACCTCGTGACCGACGGCTGGTCGCAGCGGCTGTTCTGGGAAGAGCTCGCCGCCCACTATGCCGCTGCGCGCAAGACAAGCGAGGCCGCCAATCTTCCCACGCTGACCTTCAGCTATCGCGACTTCGCAAACTGGCAACAGAGTTGGGCGCAGACGCCGGCCGCGACGACGCAGCTCGACTACTGGAAGACACAGCTCGACGGCGTCACGACGTTGCCGCTGCGCACCGACCGGCCACGCCCAAAAATCTGGAGCGGACGTGGCGCCCGGCACGCGATCGAATTCACCAAGGCTGCATCGGCGAGCCTGCGCGCGCTCAGCCAGGATCAGGGCGTCACGCCCTTCATGACCCTCCTTGCCGCGTTCCAGTGCCTGCTGTTCCGCCACACCGGGCATGAGGACGTCGCCATCGGCTCGCTGATCGCCAACCGCAACCAGATCGAAAGCGAGCGCCTGATCGGGCTGTTCGCCAACACCCTGATCCTGCGCAACGATTTTTCCGGCGATCCGAGCTTCGCTGAACTGTTGCGGCGGGTGCGCCAGGTGACGCTCGACGCCTATCGCAACCAGGATCTGCCGATCGAGGAGGTGCTGCGATCGCTGCAGGTGGCGCGCCGAAGCGACGGCAATCCGCTATTCCCTGTGATGTTCATCCTGCAGAACGCCTCGATCGAGGCTGCGCGTTTCCCGGGCCTGTCGACGCGGCGACTGGAGGTCGATCCTGAAGTGGCGCGCTTCGACATCACGCTGGAGCTTGTCGAAGCCGACGGACGTTTCACCGGCTTCTTCGAATATGCGACCGACCTGTTCGACGAGAGCACGATCGCGGGCATGGCGGCGCAATTCAAGACGCTGGTCACAGCCGCCATCGCCGATCCCAAGGTGCACCTGTCGCGCCTGCCGATCCTGTCGACTGTTGAGCGGCGCGAGCTGCTCGCCGAAGGACGCGGCGCGACGGTCAATTTTGGCCGGGACGGCAATCTCTGCGAACGGTTCGACCGGCAGGTCAGCAAGACACCGAACGCGATCGCCGTGTCCGACGGCAACATGGCTCTGAGCTATCGCGAACTCGCGCAGCGCAGCGCGGCCATCGCGCAATGGCTCGCACGAGAAGGCATCGGCCCCGAGATGGTGGTGGCGCTGCTCGCCGATCGGGGGCCGGATCTGGTCACCGCCATGATCGCGGTGCAGCGGGTCGGCGCTGCGTTCCTCAATCTCGATCCCGAGCAACCGCCAGCGCGGCTTGCGACGATCCTCGGCTCGAGCTGCGCCCGCGTGCTGCTGGCCGCGCGCGGAAAAGCCAGCATGCTCGACGAGTTGCTCATGCCGCTCGCCGCGCGCATCCAGGTCGCGGAGCTCGAGGACACGATCGCGAACGGATCGACTGCAGCGACAAAGCCGGCACAGCGGGCTCCTGAAAACCTTGCCTATCTCATCTACACCTCCGGCTCGTCGGGCACGCCCAAGGGCGTCATGATCGAGCAGCGGGGATTGTCGAACCATCTGGTATCGCTGATCTCGAACCTTCGCCTGTCGGCCAAGGACGTGATCGCGCAGAGCGCACCGCAGAGTTTTGTCATCTCGGTCTGGCAATTCCTTGCCGGCCCGATGGTCGGCGCGCGGGTCCATATCTGCGCCAACGAGGTCGTGCAGGATCCGCTGCTGCTGGCGCGGGAGATCTTGCGCGAGCGGATCACGATTTTGGAGATCGTGCCTTCCTTGCTGCGCGTCGTGCTCGAACGGATGAACGAGGCGCCGATCCGGCGTGCGTTCGCGCAGCTGCGGCTCCTGATCTCGACCGGCGAGCCGCTCGGCGCCGATCTCTGCCGCGCCTGGTTCGCGCGCTGCCCGAAGGTGCCGCTGATCAACGCCTATGGCGCCTCGGAATGCTCCGACGACGTCTCGCTGCATCGCCTGACCGCGGCGCCAACGACAACGACCAACGTTCCAGTCGGCGCGCCCCTGCCCAACACAAACCTTTACGTACTCGATGCGCATCTCCAGCCGCAGCCGGTCGGCGTGGTCGGCGAACTCTGCATCGGCGGCGCCGGCGTCGGCCGCTTCTACGTCAACGATCCCGCGCAGAGCCGCGAACGCTTCCTGCCCGACCCGTTTGCGCGGCGGCCCGGCGCGCGCCTCTACCGCACCGGGGACCTCGCCCGCAGGCTTGCGGACGGCACGATCGAGTGCCTCGGCCGCATCGACCATCAGGTTAAGGTTCGCGGCTACCGGATCGAGCTCAAGGAGATCGAGCACGCGCTCGGCCTTCACCCCGCCGTCCGCGCCGGCATCGTCGAGCCGCGCCGCGACGCCGGTGGCGATGTCAGGCTGATCGCCCACATCGTGGCCAAAGATAGCACGGGGATCAGCGCCAGCGAGCTCCGCGACTTCCTGAAGACGCGCCTGCCCGGCCATGCGATCCCGGCCGCGTTCCTGTTCCGGGACGAGGTGCCGCTCAACGCACATGGCAAGATCGACCGGTCGACGCTGCTGGCGACGGTTCAGCCCGAGGCGGCCGCGACCGAGGCAAGCGTGCCGGCGCGGCGCTTCACGGAAAAAGTGCTGTCCGACATCTGGATCGATCTCCTCAAGGTCGACCAGCTCGGCGTCACTGACAATTTCTTCGACCTCGGCGGCCACTCCCTGCTGGCGGGTCAGGCCATGGCGCGCGTGGCGCGAGCGCTGGGCGTCTCCCTGCCGATCAAGACCATCTTCGAGGCGCCGACGGTCGAGGAACTGGCGCGCCGCGTCGACGAGGCGCTCGCGAGCAAGCCGCAGAAGCCGCAATCCGCCATCCCGCGGCTCGGCGAAAGCGGGCCGCAGACCCTGTCGGTCGCACAGGACCAGATGATCCGGATCGAACGGGACTTGCCGGACCTGCCGCTGTTCAACCTGCCCTTCGCATTCTGCCTCGAAGGCCCGCTCGACCTGGATGCGCTGAAGGAGACGCTCGACGACATCGTGCGGCGGCACGACGTGCTGCGCACCACGTTCAGCT
This sequence comes from Pseudomonadota bacterium, assembly GCA_023390955.1. Lineage (GTDB taxonomy): Bacteria > Pseudomonadota > Alphaproteobacteria > Rhizobiales > Xanthobacteraceae > Bradyrhizobium. The sequence continues at coordinate 3,841 of JAEWBW010000570.1, read as the reverse complement.
GGAATGGCGAGGAGCCGGTCACGCGGATCGTGTCTCCCGCAGACGTAAGGCCCGCGCTCACCATCGAGACCATCGGCGGCGGCAGGCGGCTGACCGACAAGCGGCTCAAGGCGTTGCAGCTCAAGAAGATCAAGCTGCTTGCCGAGCAGGACGCCTTCACGCCGATCGACACCAGCCAGGCGCCGCTGTTCCGCGCCCGGCTCTTGCGCCTCCATGCCGAGGAGCACGTGCTGCTCCTGACATTCCATCATCTGGCCGCCGACGGCTGGTCGATCGGCGTGCTGTTCGACGAGATCTCGAGGCGCTACACCGCGCTGACCGGCGGCGCCTCCGAGCCGTTGCAGAAGCTGCCGCTGTCGTTCGCCGACGTCGCGCGCTGGCAACGCTGGTGGTCAGGGACGGACGCGGCCCGCCGCCAGGCCACCGAATGGACCGAGAGCCTGCGCGGCGCAGGCCCGGTGTTCGACGGCACCGCCGATCCCGGCGCGTCCACCGGCCATCATCCCCTGAGCCTCGACCCAAAACTGATCGCGCGGCTCGCGGCCTTCGGCGGCAGCAGGAACGGCACCCTGTTCATGAGTTTGGTGACGGGGCTGAAGGCGCTGCTGATGACCCGGACCGGACGAACCGACATCTGCATCGCGACCGCGATGGCCAATCGCACGCAGCCCGACACCGAGCGCCTCGTCGGACCATTCGAGAACACCATCATCATCCGCACCCAGCTCGCGCCGGAACTGTCCTTCACGGAAGCCTTCGGCCGGGTGCGCCAGAGCGTGCTCGATGCGCATGCGCGGCAGGATCTGCCGTTCAACATCCTCGCCGACCAGCTGCAGGATGCCGGTATCGATCCGGCCGCGCTGATCCAGGTTTATTTCACGCTGCAGAATCCGCTGCGACGGCCACTCGACCTGATCGATATTGCGGTGCGATCGATCGGCAATGTCGCGCGTGAAGGCCAGCCCGTGCTGCCGATCGACCAGACCTTCATGTCGGTGATGTTGAAGGAGCGGCCGACCGGAATCACCGGCTCGTGCAACTACAAGAGCGATCTGATCGAAGCCGGCACGGTCGATGCGTGGATGACGGACTTCGTCGCAATCCTTGCCAACGCTGTCGCCAGCCCCGACACACCGCTGGAACGTCTGTTCAAACGTGCGGCAGCCTGACGCGACCGATGCAGCCGCGCGGCGCGAATTGCGCCTCACGCGCTAAAGCTGTGAATGTACCAGTTACAGCTTGATTATTTTCCGACTGCGAGCAACATTGTTGCCGCGTAGTGCTTATCGATCAATTTTGAACCGGGGGAGTGTTATGGGTTTCATCAAGTTTGCCAAGGGTACCTCTTTGAGCGACAAGGACAGAAAGTCGCTGCAGAAATTGCTCACCGACGAGAAGAAGAAGCTGCAGTCCGCCCTGAAGGACGTCGACGCCAGCCTCGCTCTGATCGGCGGCGGCAAGAAGAAGGCCAAGAAGCGCAAGTAAGCGCTGATCGCGCCAGTTTGCGGCCTGACGAAATTTCGACCGGGTGGATCGCGGAAGCGGCCCGCCCGGTTGTTTCTTGTACTAAGATCAAGGACGCGCGCGTGCAGGCGCGGCCTCGGGTCCGGGACATGAGTTGCGATCACATTGGTTTGTTTGTCGGACTGATCGAGGCCATCGATACACCGGGTGCGCTGGATGAATGCCGGAACATCCTCTCCGCCGACGAAATCGCCCGCGCCGACCGGTTCGTGTTCGATCGCCACCGGCGGCATTACATTTTCGCACATGCGCTGCTGCGCCTGGCCCTTTCAGACCATGCGCCGGACATCGCTCCATCGGCCTGGACGTTTGCGGCGGGACGCTACGGCCGCCCCTTTGTCACGACCCCGCTCGCAGTCCCCCTGTATTTCAGCCTGTCGCACACCGAAGGCTGCGTCACTTGCATCGTCTCGGCGCATGAGGCCGTCGGGGTCGATGCCGAGCAAGTCAGGCCGCGCGGCACGATGATGGACATCGCGCGCGGCGCTTTTGCTCAGGAGGAGGTCGAGACGCTCCAGCGCCTGCCGCCGCACGACGCCCTCGAACGCTTCTTCGATTTCTGGACGTTGAAAGAGGCCTATCTGAAAGCCAGGGGCTTTGGGCTGCACCTGCCGCTCGACGGGTTTGCGATGCAGGTTCTGCCCGATGGCATCCGGATCGGCTTCAAGCCTGCGATCGATGATGACCCGCACGCGTGGCGCTTTGTGCTGAGTTCGCCCTCGCCGACGCATCGGCTCGCCATCGCCGACGGCTCCCGCGTCGCGGGCGGGCTTTCGATCACCAATCGTCCTCTGGACCCGCTTTGGCAATTGCTCAGGAGTGCAGCGTGAGCACAAAGCTTCGCGTCTTCCCGGCGATCTCGCGCAACCGCGATCCCAAGAAATATGTCGGCGAGCTGATGCGCGTGGCTGATTTCGCCGACCGCAACGGCTTTGCCGGCATTCTGCTGTTCGAAGGCAATGACGTGTTCGTGGCGCCTTGGGCGATGGCGCAGCACATCATCGCGAACACCACGCGAAGCTCGCCGCTGATCGCGGTCAACCCGCTCTACATGCACCCGTTCACGGCGGCGAAGTTCGTCTCGTCGTTCGCGCAGCTCTACAGCCGCAAGGTCTACCTCAACATGATCACGGGCACGGCCGTGAGCGACCTCGAAGGGCTCGGCGATACCCGATCGCATGCCGAGCGCTATGCCCGGCTCGGCGAGTTCGTCGCGATCATGCGGCAATTGCTTGCGAGCCCACGGCCGGTCAACCTCAACGGGCAGTTCTACACCGCGTCCAATCTGCAGCTCCGGCCGCGGCTGGCCCCGGAGCTGATGCCGGAATTCCTGATCGCCGGACAATCAGAGGCGGCGCAACGCGTTGCGCAGGAGACCGGCTGCATCAAGATGCAGATGCTGCCGCCCGATCTCGACAAGAGCCTGAGGGCACCCGGCATGAATTTCGGAATCTTTGCGCGCGAGACCCGCGACGAAGCCCGCACTGCCGCGCAAAGACGCTTCCGCGACAATCCGGACGATCGCGAGCTGTTGACGCTGACGATGGGAAACACCGACTCGGTCTGGAAGCGTCACCTCTATGACGGCCAGACCGGCGACCTCCACGACAATGGCTACTGGCTGCTGCCGTTCCTCACCTTCCAGGCCGACTGTCCCTATCTCGTCGGCAGCTATGCCGAGATCGGCGCGAAGCTGAAGAGTTTTGCCGACAAGGGACTGACCACCGTCATGCTCGACATGGTCGCCGACGAGACCGAGATGCAGCATGTCTGCAAGGCGCTGGCGGCGAGTGGGGTGTTTTAGACTGCATCGTCATTGCGAGCGCAGCGAAGCAATCCAGTCTGCCTCAACGGAGACAGCCTGGATTGCTTCGTCGCTGCGCTCCTCGCAATGACGGAAAATGAGGCGACAGCGCCCTACCGCGCCTCTTCAAAACCCGCGAGCACTGACGTCAGGTTCGCACCGAGAATGTCCGAGAGATAGCCGCCCTCCTGCACCAGCACGGTCGGCAAGCCGAACCGCGCGAGCGCCTGGCCGATGCGGCGGAAGCCCGGCGTGGTGACGGCGAGGCCCTTGAGCGGATCGTGCTCGGAGGCATCGAGGCCGAGCGCGATGACCAGCGCGCCGGGCGCGAACGCGTCGATCGCCTTCTTCGCGAGATCGAGCGCCTGCATGTAGCCGTCGTCACCGGTGCCGATCGGCAATGGAATGTTGAGATTGGTACCGAGGCCGGGTCCTTCGCCGCGTTCATGCGCGTAACCCCAGACATAGGGATAATAGGCGACGGGATCGGCGTGGATCGACACCGTATAGACG
>JAEWBW010000535.1 GCA_023390955.1 Pseudomonadota bacterium | reverse complement strand
GGGTATATCTCTTCGAACACCAGCGCTTCTGAGTTTGCCGTGAGATACCCCTCATCCGGCGCCATAGCCGAAGCTGCGCTTCGGCGTTCTTAAGAACGGCGGCCGCTGGCCGCCTATGCCACCTTCTCCCACAAGGGGAGAAGGAAGAGTGTCTCACCGCGCCGCGGCGACGCGCAGGCCCGAGAGCATCGGTGCGCCGGCTGGACGGACACCACGTGCCGGATTGATCTGGTAGAGACCGCGGCGATCCGCGACAGGGCGGAACGCGTCGGTGATGCCGACGACGGATTCGGCCGCGCCAAGCAGCAGCGTGCCGTCGCTCTCCAGGCACTTGGCCATGCGCTCGAAGATCACCGCCTTGGTGTCCTGGTCGAAATAGATCAGGACGTTGCGGCAGAAGATCACGTCGAACGTACCGAGATGGGAGAAGTCCTGCAGCAGATTGAGCTGGCGGAACTGAACCATCGAGCGAACGTCGGGATTGAGCTGCCAGATCTCGCCGGACTGGGTGAAGTGCTTCACCAGCAGCTGGATCGGCAGGCCGCGCTGCACCTCGAACTGGCTGTAGACGCCGGCCTTGGATTTCTCCAAGACGTCCTGCGACAGATCGGTGGCGACGATCTCGATGCGCCAGCCGGCGAGCGCGGCGCCCATCTCCTTCAGGCACATCGCGATCGAATAAGGCTCCTGCCCGGTCGACGACGCGGCCGACCAGATGCGCAGGGACCGGCGCGCGGCGCGAGCCTGGATCAGCGCCGGCATGATGCTGTCGCGCAGATGATCGAACGGAATCTTGTCGCGGAAGAAGAACGTCTCGTTGGTGGTCATGGCCTCGACGACGTCAGTCGCGAGCTTGCCGTCGCCGTTCTTGATCTTCTGGACGAGGTCCGGAATGGCCGTCAGACCAGCCTTGCGCGCGAGCGGCAGCAGGCGGCTCTCGACCAGGTACTGCTTGTCGGCGGAGAGATCGAGACCGGAGCGCTCTTTCAGGAACTTGCGCAGATACTCATAGTCCAAGGGTGTCACGACCGATCTCCCGCGAACAGCCGATTGACCTTCGACCCGATATGATTGAGCGGCAGGATCGCCGCGCAGATGCCGGCATTCGCGGCGGCACCCGGCATGCCCCACACCACGCTCGAGGCCTCGTCCTGTGCGATCACGCTGCCGCCGGCGGCGACGATGTCCTTGCCGCCACGCATGCCGTCCGATCCCATGCCGGTCAGGATCAGCGCCAGGATGCTGGCGTGCCAGACGTCGATCGCGGAGGTGAAGAGCGGATCGACCGCGGGCTTGCAGAAATTCACCGCGGGACCGTCGTCGAGCGCGATCGCAGCGTCGGCACCATGGCGCACGACGCGCATGTGCTTGCCGCCCGGCGCGAGATAGATGCGGCCAGCCTTGACCGGCTCGCCGTCGACGGCCTCATGCGCGGGCTTGCGGCTCGAGCGCGCGAGATGCTCGGCCAGAATGGTGGTGAAGGTCGGCGGCATGTGCTGGGTGATCAGCACCGGATAGCGGTCGATCACGGGACCGAGCTCGGTCACCAGCGACATCAGGGCCTGCGGACCGCCCGTCGAGGAGCCGATCAGAAGCACCTTCGGGGTTTGCGTCGAGAAGGCGCGCTTCGCCAGCGGACCGGACGAGGCGGCAGGTGCATGATGCACCGGCGCCGGCGCTGCGGGGCGCGCAACCGGTTCGCGGGCGACAGGTGCCGGGTGTGCGGGCGCGAGCGGCGGGCTCGACACCGCGGGCCTGCGGCGCAGGCGCGCGCCGAGATGACGGATCTTCTGGATCAGGTCGTGATGGAAGATGTCGGCAGCGGAAGCTTCGCGGGTCGATTCCGGCTTCGGAATGTAGTCGGCCGCGCCGAGCGACAGCGCCTTGAAGCTGATCTCCGCATTGCGGCGGGTCAGAGTCGAAGCCATGATGATGACGAGGTCACGCTTCTTGGCGAGCAGCTGCGGCAGTGCGGACAGGCCATCGAGTTCGGGCATTTCGATGTCGAGAACGGCGACATCCGGATTGATGCGTTCGATCTGGTTGACCGCCTCGAGCCCGGTGCGCAGCGAGGCCACCACTTCCATGTCGTGCTCGGCACCGACCCAGCGCGAGATCAGACCGCGGATGACGACTGAATCGTCGACAATCATCACGCGCAGCGGCCCTTCCCGCGAAGGGCTCATGGTCGAAGTGCCTGCGAACGCAATACTCATTACTCACCAACAAGACTGAAACGGTTGAAACACTCGCCGAGGGCCCGTTCAGCCTCCGGACGGCACGCTTAAATCAGGCCGACTTCCTGGAATTTTGCCGTCACGATGTCCTTGTCGAACGGCTTCATGATGTATTCGTTGGCGCCCGCATGCAGCGCCCGCGCGATATGGGCGACGTCGTTCTCGGTGGTGCAGAACACCACCTTGGGCTGATCGCCGCCGGGCATGCGGCGGAGATGGCCGAGGAATTCATAGCCGTCCATGATCGGCATGTTCCAGTCGAGCAGCACCGCGTCGGGCAATCCGCGCTTGCAGGCTTCGAGTGCCTTCTCACCGTCCTCGGCTTCGAGGATCTGGAAATCGAGGCCTTCCAGGATGCGGCGAGCAACCTTGCGGATCACGCTGGAGTCATCGACGACGAGACAAGTTCTCATGTGAGCCTCTACTTCCTGTCCCCTGAGGGGATACTTCCAATGTTCGAGCCGGCGGTCAGGCCGCCATCATCTCCGGCGCAAGCTCGAGGACGCGATCGACGTCGAGGACGACCATGAGCTGGCCGTCGAGGCGGTGGACGCCGCCGGCGAGCTTGGCCATGCGGGGATCGAGATTGACGGGGTTTTCCTCCATGCCGGCCTCGGGCAGGCGCAGCACTTCGCCGATCTGGTCGATCATCAGGCCGTAGGATTCACCGCGCAGGTCGACGCCGACAGCCATCGGCGGCTTGCCGTCCTCGGACTTCGGCAGGCCGAGACGGGCGCGCATGTCGACCACGGTGACGATGCGGCCGCGCAGGTTCAGCACACCCGCGATCTCGCGCGAGGACAGCGGCACGCGGGTGACACGCTCGGGCATGAACACGTCCTGGACGCGGGAGATCGGCAGGCCGAACAGCTGGCCGCCGATCATCGCGGTAACGTACTCGACCATGGCGCCTTCGGCGGACTGGGTCTTCTTGCTCATTGTGATCTCCTGAT
>JAEWBW010000533.1 GCA_023390955.1 Pseudomonadota bacterium | reverse complement strand
ATCAGGAGATCACAATGAGCAAGAAGACCCAGTCCGCCGAAGGCGCCATGGTCGAGTACGTTACCGCGATGATCGGCGGCCAGCTGTTCGGCCTGCCGATCTCCCGCGTCCAGGACGTGTTCATGCCGGAGCGCGTCACCCGCGTGCCGCTGTCCTCGCGTGAGATCGCGGGCGTGCTGAACCTGCGCGGCCGCATCGTCACCGTCGTCGACATGCGCGCCCGTCTCGGCCTGCCCAAGTCCGAGGACGGCAAGCCGCCGATGGCTGTCGGCGTCGACCTGCGCGGTGAATCCTACGGCCTGATGATCGACCAGATCGGCGAAGTCCTGCGCCTGCCCGAGGCCGGCATGGAGGAAAACCCCGTCAATCTCGATCCCCGCATGGCCAAGCTCGCCGGCGGTGTCCACCGCCTCGACGGCCAGCTCATGGTCGTCCTCGACGTCGATCGCGTCCTCGAGCTTGAAACCAAAGTGCAGATGGCGGCGTGAGCTGACGACAACATCGAAGCCGGAGTACCGAAATGAAGACGTGTTTGGTGGTCGATGATTCCAGCGTCGTGCGCAAGATCGCGCGCCGCATTCTCGAAGGTCTGGAATTCGAGGTGACCGAGGCCGAGGACGGCTCGAAGGCGCTCGAAATCTGCCAGCAGCAGCTTCCTGATGCGGTGTTGCTCGACTGGAACATGCCGGTCATGGACGGCTTTGAATTCATGGGTCACATGCGCCGCCTGCCGGGTGGCGAGGAGCCCAAGGTGGTGTTCTGCACCACCGAGAACAACGTTGCCCATATTGCCCAGGCGCTGAGCGGCGGCGCCAACGAATACATCATGAAGCCGTTCGACAAGGACATCATCGCCGACAAGTTTGCCGAAGTCGGCTTGATCCCGGCCGGACAAGCCTTCGTCTAGCTATTGCGATCCGAATATTTCTGGCCTGCGTGTTTAGTATAGTTTGCGAAAGGCTGCCGCTGTGACCCCGCCCGAGTATGAGTATCTCCGCAAATTTCTCCGGGACCATTCCGGTCTCGATCTGTCGGCCGACAAGCAATATTTGATCGAAAGCCGCCTGCTGCCGCTCGCGCGCAAGGCCGGCCTGTCCGGCATCAGTGACCTCGTTCAGAAGCTTCAGGCCGGTTCGAGCGCGCTGATCACCAGCGTGGTCGAAGCCATGACCACCAACGAGACCTTCTTCTTTCGCGACAAGGTGCCGTTCGATCACTTCCGCGACACCATCATGCCCGAAGTGATCAAGGCGCGCGCGGCCCGCAAGAGCGTGCGCATCTGGTGCGCCGCCGGGTCGACCGGGCAGGAGCCCTATTCTCTGGCGATGAGCCTGAAGGAGATGGGCTCGGCGCTGACCGGCTGGCGTGTCGAGATCGTCGCCACCGACCTGTCGCAGGAGGTGCTGGAAAAATCCAAGGCCGGCATCTACAGCCAGTTCGAGGTACAGCGCGGCCTGCCGATCCAGATGCTGGTGAAATATTTCAAGCAGACCGGCGAGACCTGGCAGATCAACCCCGAGCTGCGGGCGATGATCCAGCATCGGCAGCTCAACCTGCTGCACGATTTCAGCCAGCTCGGCACGTTCGACGTGATCTTCTGCCGCAACGTCCTGATCTATTTCGACCAGGATACCAAGATCAACATCTTCAACCGGCTCGCCCGGCAGATCGAGGGTGACGGCTTCCTGGTGCTCGGCGCGGCCGAGACCGTGGTCGGGTTGACCGACACGTTCCGGCCGATCGCGGAGCGGCGCGGCCTCTACAAGCCGAATGACGCGCGCGGCGCAGCCGCCGGCCCGGCGGGCAAGCTGGCTGTTGGTGCGCCACCGGTCCGGCCGGCGGCGATCGCGGGAATGCGCGCATGAGCGAGGATGGTAAGGGCGTAGAACGTGTGACGTTCAGCCGCGGCTACGACGTCTGCATCATGGCGATCGACGGAACGTGGCGGCGCGATTGCGTGCTCAACGCCATTTCCGACACCGATGCCATTCTCACGGTCGAAGGCTCGATCCAGGGCCTGAACCTGAAGGAATTCTTCCTGTTGCTGTCGTCGACCGGCCTCGCCTATCGGCGTTGCGAGCTGGTGCGCGTCAACGGCGCGGAGATGGATATCCAGTTCCTGCGCGGCAAGAACAAGAAGAAGCGTTCCGCGGCGGTCCACGACGAGGCCGTCTGATTGCCGGCGGGCGATCAGGCCCGCGGCTTCGTTGAAGCTATGCTTCACATTTGCTGAAAACATCCGGACGAATTGGCGCGCCGGCTTTACGTGAACGAAGCGCGCGCTGTGTATGAATTGCTGGTCTCAATCTCGAGGTCAGGCAATGCCAAGAAGCGCTCTCTCCACCATCCCTTCAAATCTGTCCGACGTCGCCGAACGGCGGGCGCTCCAGCTCCTCGTGGTCGACGACGACGCCACGCAGCGCAGCCTGATTACGGTCGCAGCCAAGCAGGCCGGCCATGAGGTGACGGTGGCGCCGTCGGTCTCCGAGGCCATCGCAAAACTCCGCGCCGGACGTTTCGACTGCGTGACGCTCGACCTCGTTCTGGAGGACGGTGACGGCATCGACGTGCTGCGCGAGATGGCGGAAGCGAAATTCGCCGGCTCCGTGATCGTCATCAGCGGCATGGATGGCCGCCGCCGCAGCGCAGCGCGCAATTTCGCCCGCTCCGTCGGCATTGAGCTGCAGAGCCTGCCGAAGCCGCTCGATCTTGCGGCGCTGCGCATCAGCCTTGCCAATCTCAGCAAGACCGCAATGGGACTGCCGGCGATCCATACCTGGGGCGGCGTCGCGAGCGACGCCATTGTGGAGCGTCATCGCACCTGAGGTGCGGAGAAGCCATGCGGTGAGGTACGCCGGTCAGGCCACGCCGGCCTCTGCGCGCTCAGGGAGCGAACAGTCGCAGCCATCAACTGATGGCTGTTGGTTGCGCTGTCGCCCTGTGGAACTGCACCTCGCGGAATTTAGCATGGATATTCTATGCTGCAGCCACCACGGAGCCATGCCGCTACTTGTGCGTTAAGTCCATGTCCCGTACAAATACGGGTGGGCCGAATCTGCGCCGAACGCCATAACTGTACGGTGCGGACGCGAGTCCTCTACTGCCGAATGGACAGCACATGGCCGAAAACAATTCTCGTGGCGAGATCTTCGTTGTCGACGACGACCCTGCGGTTCGCGACACCCTGTCGATGGTGTTGAAGGCGGCGGGGTATGAGGTGATCTGTTTTGCCGACGGCGCTGCACTGCTCGCCGTTGCGCGAAATCGCACACCGGCAGCGATGCTGCTCGACGTGCACATCCCCGGCAAATCGGGGCTCGATATCCTGAAGGAACTTCACGGTGAGGATTATCCCGCACCGATCTTCATGATCTCGGGCCAGGGCGATATCGCCATGGCGGTGAGCGCCATCAAGAACGGCGCGCTCGACTTCATCGAGAAGCCGTTCCGCGGCAGCGAGATCGTCGGCCGGCTTGATGAAGCCATCGGCGCATATGCACGCAGACAGGCAGAGAACGCATCGCCGAAGTTCTCGTCGCTGCATTTCCCGGGACGCGAGCCGTTGACCCGCCGGGAACGCGAGGTGCTCGAGCAGTTCGCATCCGGCGCCTCCAACAAGGAAGCCGGCCGCACCCTCGGCATCAGCCCGCGCACCATCGAAGACCACCGCGCCAACATCATGAAGAAGCTCGGGGCGAGAAACGCCGCCGACCTGATCCGGATCGTGATGACCGCTGCACAGCGGGCGTCGTAGCTCACGCGTCGACGTCCGTAGCCCGGATTGCGCTCCGCTCCATCCGGGCTACGGAAAGATGCGCCTCACGCCTCCAGGGCCTTGCGGATGATCCTGGCGAGATCCGACTTGCGATAGGGCTTTGCCAGCAGGAGCACGCCCGTATCCAGCCGGCCGTGATGGATGATGGCGTTCTCGGTATAGCCCGATGTGTAGACCACTCTGAGATCGGGCCGCGTCTTCAGCACTTCGTCGGCAAGCTGCCTGCCGTTCATCTTGCCGGGCATGATCACGTCGGTGAACAGCAGATCGAACGGCTTTCCCGCCGTGACGATCGTCAATGCTTCCGCGGCGTTCGCGGCCTGCAAGGTGACGTAGCCGAGTGAATGCAGCTGCGCGAGCACGTAGTCGCGCACGAGACGGTCGTCCTCGACCACCAGGATCGTCTCGTTTCCGCCTTCGAGTGTCGCAGGCGCCACGCTCTCGGCGCTCACGGTCGCGTTGCTGCCCGGCGGCAGATACATCTTGATCGTGGTGCCGTGGCCTTCCTCGCTATAGATCTTGATGTGGCCGGCGGACTGCTTGATGAAGCCGTAGACCATCGACAATCCGAGCCCGGTGCCCTTGCCCGGTCCCTTCGAGGTGAAGAAGGGATCGAACACCCGGTCCAGCAGTTTTTGCGGAATGCCGGTGCCGGTGTCGCTCACCGCGATCATCACATAATGGCCGGGCTTGACGTCGTTGCCGCTGGCATAGACCTCGTCGAGATAAGCGGCGCCCGTCTCCAGGATCAGCTTGCCGCCATTGGGCATGGCGTCGCGCGCATTGAGCGCGAGATTGAGCAGCGCGGTCGTGAGCTGGTTGGGATCGACGATTGCCACGCTGCTCTCGCCCTCGAACACGGACTCGATCTGTACATGCTCGCCGAGCGTCGGCCGCAGCAGCTTCGCCGTGTCGATCACCAGCGCGTTGACGTCGATCTCGCGCGGCTGCAGCGGCTGCTTGCGCGCGAAGGCGAGCAGGTGCTGGGTGAGCTCGGCGCCGCGTGCGGCCGCCTCGTCGATCATCCGCGTGATGGCGGCGAGCTGCGGCTCCTTCTCGACGGCTTCGCCGAGGATTTCGATCGTCCCGGTGATGACGGTGAGGATGTTGTTGAAGTCGTGCGCCACGCCGCCGGTGAGCTGGCCGATCGCTTCCATCTTCTCGGCGTGCCGGATGCGCTCCTCGGCGGCGACCTTGTCGGTCAGGTCGCGATAGAATGCGTTGAACAGCATGCCGTCGCGGCGCCGCATCGCCGTCACGCTCAGCTCGGCCTTGAATTCCTTGCCGTCGCGGCGACGAACCATCATTTCGCGGCGCCGGTCGAGGAGGGTGCGGTCGCTCGCCACGAAGCGCTGCACGCCCTCCCGGACTCGCTCGCGGTCGGCCTCGGCGACGATCACGTCGATGGTGTTCTTGCCGAGCACCTCGTCGCGCAACCAGCCGAACATCTTCTCGGCTTGCGTGTTCCAGTTGACGATGTTGCCCTTTTCGTCGGTCTGGACGAAGGCGTCGAGCGAGGTCTCGATGATGTTGCGGGCGAGCTGCTCGCCCTCCTGCAGCGATTCCTGCGCGTGTCGCGCCTCGGTCATGTCGCGGCCGACGAAGAAGAATCGCTTCGCCGGCGCGGACCAGCTGCCGAGCCAGGACAGCCACACCTCGCGGCCGTCCTTGTGATAGCACCGCGTATCGGCGATCTTGCGGATCTCGCCGCGCCGCAGCGCGCGCATCTCCTCGCGCGATGATTCGAGATGATCGGGATGGATGAAGTCGGCACCGCTGAGGCCGATCATCTCCTCGGCCTTGTAGCCGAGAATGGCTTCCGAGCTCGGGCTGATCTGGGCGATATGCCCCCTCGGGTTCATGATCATGATGAGGTCTTGCGACGTATCGAAGATCTGCCGCCGTTCCTCGAGCTGCTGCTGCAGCGCCCGCTCCGTTCGCCGCGCGTCGGTCAGGCTGCGCGCGGACCCGCAGGCGCCGATGATCTCACCCGCCGGGTTGCGGATCGGCGAGAGGCTCACCGAGATCTCGACCGGCGAACCGTCCTTGCGCTGGCGTATCGTCTCGTAGCGATCGATCCGCTCGCCATTGGCGATCCGCCGCAGATAGTCTTTGGCCTCGCCGCCGCGCCCCTGCGGCACGACGATCGTCGTCGGCTGGCCGACGGCCTCGCTGGCCGTATAGCCGTACAGCCCCTCGGCCGCCTTGTTCCAGCCGGTGATGATTCCGTCCAGCGACTGCATCACGATGGCGTCGTCGGAGGAGTCCACGGCATCGCTGAACAGACGTTCGCGCGCGGCATAATGATCGCGCGCGACTTCGGTGCGGCGGCGTTCCTCGACCTCGCGCTGCAGCGCCGTGGTGTTCGCGCGCGTTTGCTCGAACATCCGCGCGAACGCTCGCGCCAGGACACCGGTCTCGCCTGGCGCGTCGGTCGGGATCGCAACGGTCTCGCCGCGGCCGAGTCCTTCGACCGCCGCGGTCAGCTGCCCGATCGGCCGGGTCAGGGATCGCGCGAACAGCACCGCGATCACGGCGGCGATCAGCACGCCGATGCCGCCGATGGTGATGCTGGTGTTCCTGATCGCGACGGCCCACGCCATGAAGGCCGTGTTCGGCGCCACTCGGATGACGCCGACCCATTGGTCGTCAGCCAGGATGGTGGAGGCAAGAGCCGCGCCGCCTGGCCTTCCGTTGCCGTCACTGAAGACCTGCGCCATGCTGCGCGCGGTCCCGACGAGTGATGCGAACTGGGGAAAGTCGTCCTGCCATCGCACAGGCCTGCCCAGTTGCGCGCCGAATTCGCGATTGCGGTCGGGGTGCTCCAGATAGTCGCCGTTGGGGCCGACGACATAGACCTGCTCGCCAAACCGCGGCGAGACACGGATGCGCTCGAGCACCTGGCCCATATCGATGTTGATCACCACGATGCCGAACAGCCGGTGGTCTGGTGAGTAGATCGGCGCTGCAACGCGCAAGGTCGGTACGTAGGGCTTCTGGATCACGCCATCGTCGACATTGAGATCGACCGGGGACACGTAAATCTGGCCCTCGCCGAGCTTGATGGCGTCCTGGAAGAAGAACCGTTCGGCCTTCTTCTGCAGCTCCTCGGGCGGTACAACGCGAACCGCACCGCCCGCGCCATTGCGATCGACGCGGAGATATTCGGTGCCGTTCGCGTCGATGATGCGATACTTTGCATAGGAGGGTTTGACGCTGACCTCGGCCACGAGATTCGTGACCAGGCGCTCACGCCAGGTCGCCTCCGTGAGGTGATCAACCGGATCGCTGTCGCCGTTGAAATGCGCGCTGACCAGGCCGCGCACGGCCGCACGGGTGTGGAACGTGGCGATGTCAGCGCGCGGGCCGGTGGTGTAGAATTCGAGCTGCGACGTCAGCAGCCGAGCCTGGTTTTCGATGCGATCCAGCACCCGCGGCAGCAGCGCCTGCTCGATCGCGTTGTAGCTCAGCCATCCGACGGCGGAGACCGCGACCGCGACCAGCAGGATCATCGCAATGGCGAGCCGGGTTGCGAGCGTCATGGCTGGCTTTGTGCCGCCTCCATCATGGCCCTGCTTCCGGCGTCGTCCCTGTCGCCTTCAGGCAGCTGTTCACTGCGGCCATCAGCGCGTCGGCGCGGAACGGCTTTGACAGGCTCGCGACGGCGCCGAGCTTTGTCGCCATCGTCAGGAAGTCGGGCTCGGCATAGGCGTCAGGCGCGGCCGAGCGACCCGAGATCACGATGATCGGCAGATCCGGCCGTTGCCGGCGGATGTGGCGCATCGCTTCCAGCCCGTCCATGCCGGGCATGAAGATGTCCAGAAACAGCAGGTCGAATTGACGGGCTTCGCAAAGCGCCAGGCCCTTGTTGCCGTCGCCGGCAACGGTCACCTGATGGCCGGCTCTCTCCAGCAGCAGCCGGATCGTGATTTGCACGCCCGGATCGTCATCCACGATCAGGATGTCAGCCAAATTCCTCCCCCGGGCCCGCTCCAGGTCGACCTTATCTGGTCGAAGCATCAATTGAGAAATGTTGCGCAGATTTGGTTCGGGCTGCAAGCTTTTCCCAATGCGGGAGCGCGGCTTTATTCTGCGTCCGGCGAGGGAATAAAATCGCCTTCTATGTGCATCGCATCATGCGCTGGCGGTTCCACTGGTATGCCAGCAACCGCGCAATCACTCGCTGAGATATTCGGGATAGCGCGCGCGGATCTTCGCAAGCTCGCTCAGCGTGCCCGACAGATGCGTGCGCACATGTTGCCGGGCCGCCTCCGCGTCGCCCTTCTCGATCGCCCGCGCGATCAGCTTGTGATGGCGCAGGATGTTCTGCGCCTTGCCGGGCGTCGGCAGATGCAGCCGGCGTAGCCGGTCGATCTGTCCGCTCCGGCTGCGCACCAGCGTCCAGAGTTCCTGCTTTCCTGCCGCGCCGTAGAGCTGCGCGTGGAAGTCATTGTCGGCCGCCATGAAGCTCTCGAAGTCGCCGGCCTTGGCGAATTGCTGCTGCAGCGCGATGGCGTGATCGAGGTTCACGATCAGCGTGGGCTCGCCGTTCTCCGCGAGCAGGGCGACGATCTCGAGCTCGAGCGCCTGGCGCAGGAAATGGGCCTGCTGGGCGCGGCCGATGTCGATGCGGCTGACGACCGTGGCGTGCTGCGGGAACACGTCGACCAGGCCTTCTTCTTCGAGCCGCATCAGGGCATCGCGGACCGGGGTGGAACTGATGCCGAACTGCGTGGCGAGTTCCGCGCGCGACAGCGGCGCGCCCGGTGGCAATTCGAGCGCGATGATCGCATTGCGCAGCCGCTCGAACACCTGCGGCGCGGCCTGGCGGGCGCGGTCGAGCCGTGCGCCGGAAGAGGGGACCGCGCGGGGCGCGGTATGGGGTGCGTCCATAAGACTGTTGCGCTTCGCCGCGGGCTTGCCTTTGATGCACTAATATATTAGTGCATCAGTAAGGTCAACGGACGCCCATGCTTGGCCGGAGGAAACACACAACAATGACGAAGCATCTTTGCCGCCTTGCGGCTGCCACGCTCTTCGCCGCCGTCACGCTGTCGGCACCCGCGGCGCTCGCCCAGCAAAAATCCGAGATCGCGCTCTCCCGGCAGCCCGGCATCTTCTACATGCCGAGCCACATCATGGAGAAGCAGAAGCTGATCGAGAAACACGCAGCTTCGCTCGGCGTCGCCGGCGTCACCACAAAATGGGTCACCTTCTCAGGCGGCGGCGCGCAAACCGATGCGCTGCTCGCGGGCGGCGTCGACATTCTCAACACCGGCACCGGCAATCTGCTGCTGCTGTGGGATCGTACCCGCGGCGGCGTCAAGGGCATCGTCGCGACGTCGGCGCAGCCGATGACGCTGATCAGCCGCGACGACAACATCAAGTCGATCAAGGATTTCGGCGCCAACGACAAGATCGCGGTGCCGACCGTCAAGGTCTCGACCCAGGCCATCGTGCTGCAGATCGCGGCGTCGGAGGCGTTCGGCGCCGACCAATGGTCGAAGCTCGATGCCAACACCGTGCAGCTCGGCCATCCCGACGCCTACGCGGCCATGTCCAATTCGAAGCACGAGGTGCACACCCACTTCGCGATCCCGCCCTTCACTTTCCTCGAATTGAAGAACGTGCCGGGCGCGCATGTCGTGCTGAATTCGCCTGACGTGATGGGCGGCCCGCTCAGCCAGGCGCAATTCTTCACCACCACCAAATTCGCCGACGCCAATCCAAAGATCATCCAGGCGGTGCGCGATGCCACCAAGGAAGCGCAGGATCTGATCCGCAGCGACACCAAGCAGGCCGTCGAGATCTACAAGGAGATCACCGGCGACAAGACCTCGGTGGAGGAGCTCCTGGATATCCTCAAGCAGCCCGGCATGATGGAGTGGAATCTGCAGCCGCAGGGCACGATGAAGTTCGCCGCCCATCTGTTCCGGACCGGCACGCTGAAGACGCAGCCCAAGGCCTGGACGGAATATTACCTTCCCGTCGCGCACGACCTGAAGGGTAATTGATGGCGCTGCTCGATGTCAGCGGGGTGACGCTGCGCTACAAGACGTCCAGCGCAGTCGTCACCGCCACCGAAAAGGTCTCCTTCACCGTCGACAAGTCCGATCGCTTCGTGCTGCTCGGACCGTCCGGCTGCGGCAAGTCGACCCTGCTCAAGGCCGTTGGCGGCTACATGGCGCCGAGCGAGGGCCGCATGACGATCGGCGGCCGCGAGATCCATGGGCCCGGCGCCGACCGCATGATGATCTTCCAGGAGTTCGACCAGCTGCTGCCCTGGAAGACCGTGCTGGCCAACGTCATGTTCCCGCTGCTGACCGCGCGAAAACTGCCACGCAAGGACGCTGAAGCGCGGGCGCGCGCCTATATCGAGAAGGTCGGGTTGACCCGCGTGGTCGACGCTTATCCGCACACGCTGTCCGGCGGCATGAAGCAGCGCGTCGCCATTGCCCGCGGCATGGCGATGGAGCCTGATATCCTGCTGATGGACGAGCCGTTCGCAGCGCTCGACGCGTTGACGCGCAGAACCTGCCAGGACGAATTGCTCCAGCTCTGGGGCGAAACCAAATTCACCGTGCTGTTCGTGACCCATTCGATCGCGGAAGCGATCCGGATCGGCAACCGTATCCTGCTGCTGTCGCCGCATCCCGGCCGCGTCAAGGCCGAGGTGGTCGACGTCGACAAGGTCTCCGGCGCGGACGGCAGCGCCGGCCGGCTGGAGAAGGAGATCCACGATCTCCTGTTCGCCGATGCCGCAACGGCGCATTGAGGGATTATCGATGGGCGAAGCAAAGATATTGCTGCGGGCCGAGTCGGCCGCCGCCGTCTCAGGTGCAGGCGAAGTCGAGCGCAAGCTGAGCGTTGCCGAGCTGCTGTGGAACGACGGCTTCGTGCGCAAGAGCGTCATCATTCTGATCCTGGCCGCGATCTGGGAGGCCTACGGCGTCTATCTCGATAATCCGCTGCTGTTTCCGACGCTGCACGACACCATCGTCACGCTCTACGACCGGGTGAAGGACGGCACCATCCCGATGCGGGCCTGGACCTCGCTCAAAATCCTGTTCATGGGCTATACGTCCGGCATCGTGCTTGCCGCGATCTTCACGGTGCTCGCGATCTCGACGCGGATCGGAACGGACTTCCTCGAAACCGTGACGGCGATGTTCAATCCGCTGCCGGCGATCGCGCTCTTGCCGCTCGCGCTGATCTGGTTCGGCCTCGGCAATGGCAGCCTTGTGTTCGTGCTGATCCATTCGGTGCTGTGGCCGGTCGCGCTCAACACCCATTCCGGCTTCAAGAGCGTATCGAACACGCTGCGCATGGTCGGCCGCAATTACGGCCTGCGCGGACTGCCTTATGTCGCGAAGATCCTGATCCCGGCAGCGTTCGGCTCGATCCTCACCGGCCTCAAGATCGGCTGGGCCTTTGCCTGGCGCACCCTGATCGCGGCCGAGCTGGTGTTCGGCGTGTCGTCGGGGCAGGGCGGGCTCGGCTGGTTCATCTTTGAAAATCGCAACCTGCTCGACATCCCCGCTGTCTTCGCAGGCCTGCTGACTGTGATAATCATCGGGCTCTTTGTCGAGAACCTGATCTTCCGCGCCATCGAGCGGAACACCGTGCAGAAATGGGGCACCCAATCATGACCAAGAAGAAGACGCCCGACCAGCTCCGCAGCGCGCGCTGGTTCGCGCCCGACGACCTCCGTTCGTTCGGCCACCGCTCCCGCGCCATGCAGATGGGCCTGGCCCCGGAGGAGTGGAAGGACCGCCCCTGCATCGCGATCATCAACACCTGGTCGGAAGCGCAGCCTTGCCACATGCACTTCAAGTCGCGCGTCGATGACGTCAAGCGCGGCATCCTGATGGCCGGCGGCCTGCCGGTCGAGCTGCCGGCGCTGTCGCTGTCGGAATCGCTGCTGAAGCCGACCACCATGCTCTATCGCAATCTGCTGGCGATGGACGCCGAGGAGCTCTTGCGCAGTCATCCCGTCGACGGCGTGGTGCTGATGGGCGGTTGCGACAAGACCACGCCGGCGCTGCTGCTCGGCGCCACCTCGATGAACATCCCGGCGATCTATCTGCCGGCAGGCCCGATGCTGCGCGGCAACTGGAAGGGCAAGACGCTCGGCTCCGGCTCGGACGGCTGGAAATATTGGGACGAGCGGCGCGCCGGAAAGATCTCCGACAAGGACTGGGTCGACATCGAGGCCGGCATCGCCCGCAGCTACGGCACCTGCATGACGATGGGCACCGCGTCGACCATGACCGCGATCGCGGAAGCCATCGGGATGACGCTGCCGGGCGCGTCCTCGATTCCGGCGGCGGATGCCAATCACATCCGCATGGCCTCTGAATGTGGCCGCCGTATCGTCGAGATGGTGTGGGAGGATCTGACCCCGAAGACGATCCAGACCCGAAAAGCCTTCGAGAACGCGATCGCGGTGGCGATGGCGATGGGCTGCTCGACCAATGCGATCATCCATTTGATCGCGCAGGCCCGCCGTGCCGGTCAGGACATCGGGCTCGACGATTTCGAGATCGCGAGCCGCAAGGTGCCCGTCATCGCCAACGTGCGTCCGAGCGGCGATGCCTATCTGATGGAGGATTTCTTCTATGCCGGCGGCCTGCCGGCCCTGATGGGCGAGATCAAGGAGCACCTGCATCTCGACTGCGTCACCGTCACCGGCAAGACGCTGGGCGAGAACATCGACGGCGCCGAGGTGCACAATGCCGACGTCATCCGCGGCGTCGACAATCCCATCTACAAGGAGGGCGCGCTTGCCGTGCTCAAGGGCAACCTTGCGCCCGATGGATGCGTGATCAAGCCGAGCGCCTGCGAGACGCGTTTCCTCAAGCACACCGGACCCGCTTTGGTGTTCGACGACTATCCCTCGATGAAGAAGGCGGTCGACGATCCCAATCTCGACGTTACCGCGGACCATATTCTCATCCTGCGCAATGCCGGGCCGCAGGGTGGGCCGGGCATGCCGGAATGGGGCATGCTGCCGATCCCGACAAAGCTCGTGAAGCAGGGCGTCCGCGATATGGTGCGCATCTCGGATGCGCGCATGAGCGGCACCAGTTACGGTGCCTGCATCCTGCACGTCTCGCCTGAATCCTATATCGGCGGTCCGCTGGCACTGGTCCAGAACGGCGACCGCATCACGCTCGACGTCGCCGCGCGCACCATCAATCTCGACGTCCCCGAAGCCGAGCTCGAGAAGCGCCGCGCCGCCTGGAAGGCGCCCGAGCGCCGCTTCGAGCGCGGCTATGGCTGGATGTTCTCGAAGCACATCATGCAGGCCAATGACGGCTGCGACTTCGACTTCCTGGAGACCGGTTTCGGCGCGCCGATCGGCGAGCCGTCGATTTATTAGTTTCACCGTCGTTCCGGGGCGCAAAGCGAACCCGGAACCTCGAGATTCCGGGTTCGATGCTTTGCATCGCCCCGGAATGACAGATGAGGATGCACCAATGTCCAAGCTTTCCGAAGCCACCCGCAACAAGCTCAAATCGGTTTCGACCGCCACGGTCGCCACCGCCTTGTTCAAGCGCGGCCTGCGCATCCAGATGATCCAGGATGTGCACCCCCTCAATCCGGATCAGCCGACCATGGTCGGCGAGGCCTTCACGCTGCGCTATATGCCGGCGCGCGAGGACCTCAACACCATCGACGTGTTCAAGGACCGCTCTCATCCGCAGCGCAAGGCGATCGAGGATTGCCCGCCGGGTGCGGTGCTGGTGATGGACAGCCGCAAGGACGCGCGCGCGGCCTCGGCCGGCGCAATCCTGGTGACGCGGCTGATGAAGCGCGGCGTCGCCGGCGTCGTTACCGACGGCGGCTTCCGTGATTCCGCCGAGATCGCCAGGCTCGGTATTCCTGCCTACCATCACCGCCCCTCGGCGCCGACCAATCTGACGCTGCACCAGGCCATCGAGATCAATGTGCCGATCGGCTGCGGCGACGCGCCGGTGTTTCCCGGCGACGTCATTCTCGGCGACAGCGATGGCGTCATCGTCATCCCCGCACATCTCGCTGACGAGATCGCCAACGAAACGTTTGAAATGACCGCGTTCGAGGATTTTGTCACCGAGGAAGTCGGCCGAGGCCGCGGCATCTTCGGTCTCTATCCCGCGACCGATCCGCAGACGCTGACCGATTTTGCGGCGTGGCGGAAAGCGAACGGCCGCTAGCCAATCAATCACGACAAGACACGGACCGGTGCAGCAAGCACCGGCCTAGCATCACCAGGGAGGCTCCAATGAATTTTACGCGACGTAACCTCTTGGCCGGCGCCGGTGCGGCGGCGTCCACACTCATTGCTCGCGCCGCCGGCGCCCAGTCGTTCCCCTTCACGCCCAACCAGCGCTATCCCGATCCCGCAATCCAGATCCTCGATCCCGGCTTTGCAAAATACCGGATCTATTCCTCGACGCTCGAGCAGGTCGCGACCGGCATGCGCTGGGCCGAAGGTCCGGTCTATTTCCCCGAGGGCGGCTATCTCCTGGTCTCGGACATCCCCAACAACCGGATCATGAAGTTCGACGAGAAGACCGGGCAGACCAGCGTGTTCCGCGCCAACGCCAATTACGCCAATGGCAATGCGCGCGACCGTCAGGGCCGCCTCGTCACCTGCGAGCACTCCGTCACCCGCCGCATCACCCGCACCGAGAAGGACGGCAAGATCACGGTGCTGGCCGACAAGTTCGAGGGCAAGCGCCTGAATGCGCCGAACGACATCGTGGTGAAGTCGGACGACAGCATCTGGTTCACCGATCCCCTGTTCGGCATCAATGGCGAGTGGGAGGGCAAGAAGGAGAAGCCCGAGCTGGCGTCGACCAACGTCTATCGCATCGCCAAGGACGGCAAGCTCACCGCCGTCCTCACCGATCTCGTCAACCCGAATGGCCTCGCCTTCTCGCCCGACGAGAAGAAGCTTTATATCGTCGAGTGGAAGGGCACGCCCAACCGCAGCATCTGGAGCTACAATGTCGGCGATGACGGCAGCCTCAGCGGCAAGACCAAGCTGATCGACGCGGCCGATTTCGGCTCGCTCGACGGTTTTCGCGTGGATCGCGACGGCAATCTCTGGTGCGGATGGGGCTCGAACGGCGCGCTGCAGAGCGAACCCACCGAAATCGGCGGCCGCAAGGTGTTTCAACTCAAGGGCAAGCCGGAGGATCTCGACGGCGTGATGGTGTTCAGCGCGGAGGGTAAGCCGCTCGCCTTCATCAAGCTGCCCGAGCGCTGCGCCAATCTCTGCTTCGGCGGTCCGAAGAACAACCGCCTCTACATGGCCAGCAGCCACTCGGTCTATGCGCTCTATGTCGAGGCGCACGGGGCGGTGTGAGGTCGACCTGTGGGGCGGAAACTCGCTCCACAATCTCCAATGTCGTCCCCGCGAAAGCCGGGCCCCATAACCCCAGGAAGCAGTTTGGCGAAGACCAGCAGTTAAAAAGTCCTCGCCGGAACGCGCACCACGCTTCCCAGTTAGATCACGCGGTATGGGTCCCGGCCTTCGCCGGGACGACAGCTGTGGGTGTCGTTACACCCCAGCCTCCGCCATGCCCGCCGCCCACAGTGCGAACGCATAGACGATCGCGACTTCGTCGAGCCGGTCGAAGCGGCCCGAAGCGCCGCCGTGGCCGGCGCCCATGTTGGTGCGGAGCAGGACGGGGCCGCCTCCGGCCATGGTGGCGCGCAGGCGCGCGATCCACTTTGCCGGCTCCCAATAGGTGACGCGCGGATCGGTCAGCCCGCCCATCGCGAGGATCGCGGGATAATCCTTTGCCGCGACGTTGTCGTAGGGTGAGTAGGACAGGATGGTGCGAAAATCCGTCTCGCTCTCGATCGGGTTGCCCCATTCCGGCCATTCCGGCGGCGTCAGCGGCAGCGTGTCGTCGAGCATGGTGTTGAGCACGTCGACGAACGGCACTTCCGCGACGATGCCGGCGAACAGCTCGCCGGCGCGATTGGCGACCGCGCCCATCAGCATACCACCGGCCGAGCCGCCATGACCGACGATGCGTTTTGCGCTGGTGTAGTTCGCCGCGATCAGGGCACGAGCGCTGGCGGCAAAGTCGTCGAACGAGTTCGTCTTCTTCTCGCGCTTGCCGTCGAGATACCAGCCCCAGCCCTTGTCGGCGCCGCCGCGGATATGGGCGATGGCGTAGACGAAGCCGCGGTCGACCAGCGACAGGCGGTTGGCGTTGAACGAGGCCGGCATCGCCATGCCGTAGGAGCCGTAGCCGTAGAGCAGCAGCGGCGCCGAGCCGTCGAGCTTGAGCCCGCGGCGATAGAGGATCGACACAGGCACCTCGGCGCCGTCATGCGACTTTGCCATGATACGGGTGGTGACGTAGTCGGCCGCATCGTGGCCGGACGGGATTTCCTGGCGCTTGCGCAGGGTGCGCGTGCGCTTGACCATGTCGTAATCATAGACCTCCGACGGCGTCGTCATCGACGAGTAGGAGAATCGCAGATTGGTGGTGTCGAACTCGTAGGATCCCATCGTATCCAGCGAATAGGCGGCCTCGTCGAAGGCGATCGCGTGCTCCTCTTTCGTCTTGAGATCGCGGATGACGATTGACGGCAGCGCATTGGCCCGCTCCAGCCGCACCAGATGGCCGGAATACAGATCGAGGTCGATGATGTAGATGCCGGGACGATAGGGGATCAGGTCGCGCCAGTTGCCGCGCTCGGATTGGCCCAGCGGCGCGGTGACGATCTTGAAATCGATGGCGTCGTCGGCATTGGTGAGGATGAACAACTCGTCGCCGCGGTCGGCCAGCGAATATTGCACGCCCTCTTCGCGCGCCGCGACGAGCCGCGGCGGCGTTTCGGGATTGGAAAGATCGATCAGCCGCTGCTCGGATGTCTCGTGGTCGCCGCCGGCGATCACACAGAAGCGGCCGCTGGTGCTCTCGTGCAGATGGGTGAACCAGCCGGCATCCTGTTCTTCATAAACCAGCGTGTCGTCGGCCTGTTGGGTGCCAAGCTTGTGGCGCCACACCTGCATCGGGCGGTGATTGTCGTCGAGCTTCACATAGAAGAAGCTCTTGCAGTCCTTGCTCCAGACCACGCCGCCGTCGGTCTCCTCGACGAGGTCGTCAAAATCCTTGCCGGTAGCCCAGTCGCGCACGCGGATAGTAAAGTACTCAGAGCCCTTGGTGTCGGCGCTCCAGGCCTGCAGCCTGTGATCATCGGAATGCCGGCTGCCGCCGAACTTGAAATATTTGTGGTCCTTCGCCAGCGCGTCGCCGTCGAGCACGATCTGGCCTTCGCCGCCGTCGCGCGGCATGCGGCCGTACAGCTCATGCTGCCCGCCCTCGCGAAACCTGCGGAAATAGGCAAACGGGCCGTCCGGCGACGGCACGCTGGAATCGTCCTCCTTGATCCGTCCGCGCATCTCGCGCACCAGCGTCTTCTGCAGCGGCGTGGTGTGGCCAAGCAGGCTCTCGGTGTAGCCATTTTCCGCATCGAGATAGCTGCGGATATCAGGGTCGAGCACGCTGGGGTCGCGCAGCACCTCCTGCCATTTCGCGTCCTTCAGCCAGGCATAGTCGTCGCTGACGGTGATGCCGTGATGGGTGAAGGAATGCGGCCGCCGCGGTGCGACCGGGGGCTGGGAGGTTTTTGCAGCTTGCGTCACTCGATCCTCATCACGTCTCGTTTGGGCGGTGTTCCTTCACCTCATCCCCGCGCTTGTCCGCCGAAGCCTTGGCGAAGGCGGATGCGGGGAGAGGGAAAAGATGCACCGCCTTATATCGTTCCAATTCCACGAATTGCCAGCGGTGCTGCGCCGAAGAACTGCGCCAAGTCGCCGGGTTGTTGATCACGCCCTTGTATGCTTTAGGGGCCTGTCCCCGCCGGTCGAGCCCGATGCTGTTCAATTCCTATCCGTTCATCCTGCTGTTCCTGCCGGCCGTGCTGATCGGGTATTTCTGGCTTGGGCGGCGCAGCAACCTGACGCCGGTGGTCTGGCTGGCGGCGGCCTCGCTCGCCTTCTACGCCATCGGCAACTGGCAGTTCGTGGCCCTGCTGCTGGCCTCGATCGCCTTCAATTACGGCGTCGGCTATCTCCTGATCGTTGCGAAGCTGAACCCGTCGCAGCGCCGCGCGGCCCTTGCCTTTGGCGTCGCCGGCGACCTTCTCGTGCTCGGCATCTTCAAATATGCCGGCTTCGTCGCCGAGAACATCAATGCGCTGTTCGGCAGCTCGCTTGCGGTTCACATCCTGCTGCCGGTCGGCATCTCCTTCTATACGTTCACGCAGATCGCGTTCCTGGTCGATGCCTGGCGCGGCAAGGTCGCGGCCTATGCGCTGCCGCATTACGCGCTGTTCGTGACGTACTTCCCGCATCTGATCGCGGGTCCCATCCTCCACCACAAGGACATGATCCCGCAATTCGAGCGGGAGGAGACCAAACGTCCCGATCCGCATCTGATCCTCTGCGGCATCATCATCTTCGCGATCGGTCTGTTCAAGAAGACCTGTCTTGCCGACGGCATCCAGCCGCTGGTCGCGCTCGCCTTCGACGCGCGTTCGCCGAGCTTTGATCAGGCCTGGCTGGGCGCGCTCGCCTATACGTTTCAGCTCTATTTCGACTTCTCCGGCTATTCTGACATGGCGATCGGCATCTCGCTGATGTTCGGCATTTTCCTGCCGGTCAATTTCAACTCGCCCTACAAGGCGACCAGCATCGTCGAGTTCTGGCGCCGCTGGCACATGACGCTGTCGCAGTTCCTGCGCGACTATCTCTACATCCCGCTCGGCGGCAATCGCCGCGGTCCCGTGATGCGCTACGTCAACCTGCTGCTCACGATGCTGCTTGGTGGCCTTTGGCACGGCGCGGCCTGGACCTTTGTCATTTGGGGCGCGCTGCACGGCGCCTATCTCTGCATCAATCACGCTTTCAACGCGCTGGTGCCGAATGTTCCGTCGCCGCTCGCATTGCCGGCGCGCGTCGCAGGCGCCGCGCTGACCTTCCTCGCCGTCGTCGTCGCCTGGGTCTTCTTCCGGGCCGAGCGGGTCGAGTGGGCCTGGCGAATCCTTCGCGCCATGGCAGATCCCACCATGATCACCTGTGGACGCGAGGAGATCGCAGCACTCGTGCTGGTGTCGATCTACGCCGCCTTGGTCTGGTTGGCGCCGAACACGCAAAGCTTGATGGGCTACGATCACGCCAATCGCAGGGTCGGTGAACGCTTGCGCGAACGTGCGCGGCCGCTCGTTCTCACAGCAGCATCGCTCGCGCTTGCGTTCGGCATCCTCGGCATCCAGAGCCACAGCGAATTCATTTATTTCCGGTTCTGATGCAAAAATCCTTTTCCAGCGTGATCCGCCTTCTGCTTGCGAGCGCCGCCTGCGTGCTCGGTGCGGCCGCGCTCAACTATGCCGTCGATCCCCTGCAGCTGTTTCGTCCCGCGCGGCTCGCAGCCGGTTATTCCGACGACACGCGCGTGCAGAATGCCGGGCTGATCACCAGCCAGCCCTACGACACCGCCTTCATCGGCACCTCGCTCGCGATCCATTTCCGCCAGAGCGACATCGATCGCGCGCTCGGCGTCCACTCCCTCAAGCTCGCCATGACCGGCTCCAATTCGCGCCAGCAGGGATTTGTGCTGGAGCAGGCCATCCAGCATGGCGCCAGGCGTGTGATCTGGGCGATGGACGACTTCATCTTCGTCGATGCGGCCGACATCGAGGCCGATCCGTTCTTCTCCGTCGATCTCTATCGCCGGACCGCCAAGGGTGTCGCGTCTTACCTGTTCAGTGCGGTGACGACGAAAGAATCGCTGTTCGCGCTGCTGTGCGCGGTCCCGCCGCTGCGCGAGCCGCTCACCCGTGCGGCGCCCTATCTACCCGTCAAATACGCGCTGTCCGAGGTCGACGACATCTACGCGTTGCCGCGCGATTTCGATGTCGCGAGCGGCTACAATTCCGGCAAGACGCTCGCCGCCTTCGCGTACATCACCAGCCCGGTGCGCAGCCGCTTCCTCGCCGAAGGTTATGGCTATGACGCCATGGTCCGGCATTTCGAGCAGGATGCCCTTGCGCTGATCGCGCGCCATCCGGACGTGACGTTTGACATCTACTTCCCGCCCTATTCGATCCTGCAATTCGTCGCGATGCGCGATGTCACGCCGGCGACACTGAAGACCGTCACCGATTTCACGGCGCTCGCCGCGCAACGCTTGACGCAACTCCCCAACGTCCGCCTCTACGATTTCCGCGCCATCAAGGAGATCACCCACGATCTCGACAATTACGGCGACGTCATCCACCACTCGCCATTGGTGGATGCGAAGGTGCTGAAGTGGATTGCGGAAGGAAAGTATCGGGTCGATCCGGCCAGGCCAACAGCATCGCTGGACGAACTGAAAGCGCAGGTCGAGGCGTATCAACTCCCTCGTCGTCCCGGCGAAGGCCGGGACCCATAACCCCAGGGAGGGGTTTGGCGAAGACTCTCAGTCAAGAGTCTCGCGGTATTGGCACTGCGTCGTCTCGATAGATAGCGCGGTATGGGTCCCGGCTCCCGTGCGCAATTGCGCACTAGGCCGGGACGACACCGTGTGTGCCTTACGCCTTCACCGCGCCGCCGAGATACGACACCGCCGCCTCGAGCCCGCGCTTGCCGTGCGGAATCTTGAGCCCGTTCAGCGCGACCTCGATCACACCGAGCGTGCCGAGCAGCATCGCCGCGTTGATGTGGCCCATATGGGCGATGCGGAAGGCGCGGCCGGAGAGGTCACCGATGCCGGTGCCGAGCACCACGCCGCAATGGTCCTTGCAATAGCGCTGGATCGCCGCCGGATCGAAGCCGTTGCCGACCGTCACCGTGGTCACCGTGTTGGAGCGCTCGCTGGCCTCCAGCACGTTGAAGCCGAGCACCTGGCCTTCCGACCACGCCGCAACGGCGCGGCGCGCTGCCTCGCCGAGCAATGCATGGCGGCGGAATGCGTGCTGCAAGCCTTCCTGATGGATCAGGTCGATGGCCTTGCGCAGCGCGAACAGCAGGTGCACCGGCGCGGTGCCGGCATATTTGCGGTAATGCTCGCCGCCTTCGCGCTCGCTCCAGCTCCAATAGGGCGTGCTCATGTTCGCGCTCTTGTGCGCTTCGAGTGCGCGCGCGTTGGCGGCGACGAAGCCTAAGCCGGGCGGCGACATCAGGCCCTTCTGCGAGCCGGACATCGCGACGTCGACGCCCCATTTGTCCATCTCGAACGGCATGCAGCCGAGCGAGGCGACGGTGTCCACCATGAACAGCGCGGGATGGTTGGCGGCCTTGATCGCCTTGCCGATCGCCTCGATGTCGTTCTGCACGCCTGAGGCGGTGTCGATCTGCACGACCGCGATCGCCTTGATCTTGTGCTCGGTGTCGCGGCGCAAGCGCTCCTCGACCTCGTGCGGACGCACCGCGCGTCGCCAGTCGCCCTTGAGCACCTCGACATCGGCGCCCATCAGCGAGGCCGCGTGGCCCCAGCCGATCGCGAAGCGGCCGCTTTCGAGCACCAGCAGCTTGTCGCCGCGCGACAGCACGTTGGTGAGCGTGGCTTCCCAGGCGCCGTGACCGTTGGCGATGTAGATGTAGGTCTTGCCCTTGGTGGCAAACAGTTTTGCGAGGTCGCCGAGCAGGCCCTCGGTCAGATCGGTCATCTCCTTCGAGTAGATGTCGATCGCCGGACGGTGCATCGCCTGCAGCACTTCGTCGGGCATCGTGGTGGGCCCGGGGATGGCCAGAAATTCCCGGCCCGCGCGAACGGTCATTGTTCTTCTTCCCTATTGCGTGAAGACGATCTGAGGGGTCATTGCGTCACAGCTTTTACGCGCCGCCAGCCCCCAAGAAAAGCACGCAAAATGCAGGTCTGAGGGCGATTCCCGGTCTGAGTCGACCTATCGCTTGGTCTCGCGGCAGCCGGCGGCTTCGGCCTCTTCGATCGAGCAGAACCAGCGGGTGCCCTTGCTGATCTTCATCTTGATCTGGGTGTACCAGCGACTGGTCGGCGTGTGGAAGATGCACTCGCCTGCGCTGTTGACGTTGCCCTTGATGGTGCAGTCGGGCGACGGCGCCACCGGGCCCGAGGCCGAGGCGAGCAGGATCGAATGCGCCCCTTCGGGCGGCTTGGTGGCGCCCAAAATCTTGGTCTTCTTGTTGCGCACGCGCCAGTCCCAGGGTGCGATGAAGGCGCCCTGCCACATGCCGACATTGGCCTCGCGCGCAGCCGCCTCGTCACCCTCGTAGTCGCGCGAGAGACGGGTGTAGGCCAGCGCCCAGCCGCTGCGGACCAGCCATTTCTGGATGTCCTCGCCGCCAACCTCGCAGCGCGCCACGGTGCGGCCGCGCCGGTCGATCGACCGGGCATGACAGACCCATGTCTTGCCATCCGTATGCTTGGCGAGCTCGTCGCGCGCGGCCACGCCGCAGGTCCAGCGTTCGCCCTTGGTGTTGAGGCAAAGCTGATCCACCGACGGCGCGTCGATGCCGCCGATCCGGATGCGGGTATTGCCGATCAGGACGGCGTCGCCCGCACGCACCTTTGCCGTCCCGGTGATGTCGGCGGCTTCCGCCAGCGACGGGATGCAGAGAAGGGCGAGGATCAAACCAATCGATTTGCGCAACATGCCGGTCCGCGTGTTCAGGAAAATTGCGATAGACCGCGCAATTGTGGTCGGGATTGGGCCGTCGGGCCAGCCACGGCCCGACAGATCGGTTTTCAACTTCCCGTCATTGGGTCGGAAGCCGATACAGGTCTCGTGTCCCGGACGCACTGCGGCGTGAAACGCCGCTGTGCAGAGCCGGGACCTAGAAATCTTTTGACACGCACCATAGGCCCCGGCTCTGCAGCGCATCACTGCGTGCTGCGCTGCGTCCGGGGCACGAGAGAGTGCGCCTCACCCCCGCCCCATCATCGCCTTCCGCGCCACCGCCAGTCCCATCAACACGAAGGCCGACGTCACCTCTGGGCCGCCGACCAGGATGCGCGTCGGGGTCTTCATCTTGTTCCACTCATAGGCGCGGAACGGGCCGCGGCGGCCGCCTTCGCCGAGGCTCGCGACCACGACGTTCAGGGCCGGCGCGAAGGCGCGGGGGTCGGCGCCAAGATGGCCGAGCGCGATCAGCGCCAGCGCCGCGTCGAACACGTTCATCTCGGCCACCATCATCTCGCCCTGCACATAGGAGAGCACGTGGTGGCGGATGAAGTCGAAAGCGCCGTCGGGATCGATCGCAGCCTGCGCGCTCAGCGGCAGCGCCAGGAAGGCAGCATAGCAGCGGCCGAAATAGGCGCTGTAGAGCTCGGGCAAATAATAGATGTGCGAGCGCGGATTGGCGAAGGCGCCGCTCGCGGCCAGCCGTCTCTGGAAGCCGATGATGCGATGCACGGTGGCGAGTCGCGATGGCGTCTCCAGCACCTTCCAGCGCGTGAGGTTGCGGAAGGTGACCTCGAGAATGTCGAGATTGAGCGTCGGGTCGAGATCGTTGCCGTAGGGCCGCTCGCCCTTGAGGTTATCGATCCAGGTGGCGACGCCGCCTTCATAATCGATGTTGTCGTTCAGCGGCACGGTGACGCGCGGTTCGTTGACGCCCTCGCGCACCTGGTAGTCGGCGTAGAAGTCCAGCAGCGGCTGGTCGAGGATCGGATCGTTGGATCCGGCCTGCGTCGCCGCAGAGAACGAGCAGGCGGTGGTGTCGCAATCGGGCACGTAGACGCCGAAGCCGAGGTCCTGCTTGATCTGTGCGAAGTAGCGCGAGAAGCGCGGATGCGGCGCCGGCGCCAGCGCGGTGATGACGTCGAAGCGGGTGCCCTCGGTGCTGCGCACCTCCTCGCGGCTGATCCGCATGCAGAAATCCACCATGTCGGCGACCGCGCTTTTCGCGGCCGTCGCATCGGCAGGCGAGGCGAGACCGGTCTCGACAAAACTCAGCAGCGCCTCGATGAAGAACGCGTCGTAATAGGCCGAGCGGTGCCGGATCTGCACCGGCTCCCACATCGGCTCGGCGATCCCCTTCCAGGGCGGGTTGATGATGGCGCCGGCCTGCGAGCGCGCGATGAAGACGCGGGCGAGATTGAACATCAGCGAGGAGTTCTTGTAGCCGCGCGAGTTCAGGCCGGTGAGCGCCATGATCAGCTCGCGCCCGCGCAGATCGGGATCGCCGATCAGGTTGAAGGCGGCATAGGTCGGCAGAAATCCGTTCTGCCGGAAACTGCGCAGCAAATGCTGGGCAC
The DNA here is from genome assembly GCA_023390955.1 of Pseudomonadota bacterium. GTDB lineage: Bacteria > Pseudomonadota > Alphaproteobacteria > Rhizobiales > Xanthobacteraceae > Bradyrhizobium. The sequence continues at coordinate 4,402 of JAEWBW010000533.1, read as the reverse complement.
AGTCGCGGATCACGCCGTCGAGCTGCGCCTGCACCGGCGCATCGCGGTTGGAGGCGAGGCGCGGCGGCTTGGGATGCTCGAGCGTGACGGTGTCGAGCAGGTCGGCGACGGGGCGGCCGACGGCCTCCCAGTCCGGCTCGGCATCGTCGCGGGCGCGGACCAGGGCCTCGCGCAGCCGGGCGAGCCTGGTCTCGTCGCACAGCTCGGGCAGGCCGGCGCGGCGGAGCAGGACCCGAAGTGCGGGATTGCCGAGCGCGGTCTTGTAGAATTTTGCGATATGCGGATCGCCGGTCGTCGCACCCGCCAGCACGGGATCGCAGACTTCGAAAAGGGATGGGCCGTCTTTGCGCGCCGTCAGGGCGCGGTAGGCGGCTCCGGCAAAGTAATGAAAGCTCATGAAATACCTGGTCGCGCGGGGCCTTGCCCGGGTCCGCCAGACGCGCCCCCAACCGACTCGCCCATGCCCCTGCAAGTCTTTGAAAAATTACCCGGATTCACGGGAAATACAAATGTGATGGTCGTCACTGCAAATAGCGGCCCGGGAACTGCATGGTCGGGAGGGTGAAAGGGGCGGGGAAGGCGAAAAAACCGGCTCCAAAGAGGGTCTAAAATATCAAAGTATATCAATAGGTTAATCTAAAATCCGGCCAAGTGTTGCCCCTTGGGTGATATCCGGTTAAGGGTTTGTTTGGTGCGGCGCCGCAAATTGCGCGTAATTCGGGGGCACATCCCCGGCCAATCCCTCAAACCTCAAGACGCCATCGCGCTACCAAACAGTTGGGCGCGCCTGTGTGGCACTGACAGGAATGAACCGAGATGAATGTTAGGCAGCTCGATATCTCCCGACGCACCATTGCGGTCGCCGCGGCCCTCATCGGCACGGTGTCGCTGGTGATCGGTGCGCATGCTGCCCTCAACATGCGTGCGCTCGACGCTGCCAAGGCCGTCTCGACCGAGCAGGTCACCGGCTCGATCGGCCATGCCTCGCGTATCGCGCTGGTCATCGGCAATGGTCACTATCCCGACGCCAGCGCGCCGCTGACGCAGTCGATCAACGACGCCCGCGCGCTGTCCTCCTCGCTGCGCAAGAACGGTTTTGAAGTCGACATGGTGGAAGACGCCACCAAGGACGACATGAACCGTGCCGTCGCGCGCCTGAAGTCGCGCATCACGCGTGATTCCGTCGTCATGCTTTTCTTCGGCGGTTATGGCGTTCAGGCCGGCCGCCAGAGCTACATGCTTCCGGTCGATGCCGTGATCTGGAAGGAAAACGACGTCCGCCGCAACGGCGTGTCGGTCGAGAGCGTGCTGGAGATGATGAAGGAGCAGGGCGCCAAGGCCAAGCTCGTCGTCGTCGACGCCTCGCGCCGCAATCCCTATGAGCGCCGCTTCCGCTCCTACAGCCACGGCCTCGCGCCGATCAGTGCCCCCGACAACGCGCTGATCCTGTCGTCCGCCTCGCCCGGCAAGGTCGCCGACGACGGCAAGGGCGACAACAGCGTGCTGGTCGGTGAGCTCCTCGGCAATCTCCAGGGCAAGGGCAGCGTCGAGAGCGTCTTCAACAAGACCCGCGTCGCGATCTCCCGCGCCTCCGAAGGCGAGCAGGTCCCGACCGTCTCGTCCTCGCTGCTGGACGACGTCCGCTTCAGCGAAGCCGGCAGCTAAGTTTTCCGACACGACGGACTCTCGTGCCCCGGACGCGGCGCATCATGCAATGATGCGACGCTGAGCCGGGGCTCAGTTTTTTGCACGTCTGTATCCCCATCGTCATTGCGAGCGCAGCGAAGCAATCCAGACTGTCTCCGCGAGGAAGATTCTGGATTGCTTCGCTGCGCTCGCAATGACTGTTGGAGCGACGACTGCTTGAACGAAAAGCCTATTTCGCCGGTTCGGCGCTCGCCATCACCGGGCGCACCGGGTCGCCTTCGCGGAGCAGCGCGCCAGCGCGGGCGACGACGATGTCGCCTTCATTGACGCCGTCGCGGATCTCGATATTGCCGCCGGACATCAACCCGATCTCGACGCGCTTGGTTTCGACGCGGTTGCGACGGATCAGCTGCACCACGGTGCCGGCCGACGAGTATTGCACGGAGGTCAGCGGCACCGCGACGTTGCAGCTCTGCCCGGTCTTGATCAGCGCCCGCGCGCTGGCATTGAGCAGCAGCCGTCGCGGCGTCGAGATGCCGATATAGGCCATGCCCTGCTGGATGTTCGGCTCGACCGTCGGGCCGATCCGTCGGATCTTGCCGTCGATGTCGCCGGCACCCGCGAGCCGCACGGTGGCGGGCTGGCCGACCGCCAGCTTCTTCAGGTCAGATGTCGGCACGAGGCCGACGAGATCATATTCGCTGCGCGCCACGATCGAGAACAGCGCCTCGCCCCGCGCCGAGGCTGGCCCGCCGAGCTGGGCGGTCGAGGAGGCGATGACGCCGGCGACCGGTGCGGTCACCTGCAGCGTGCCGCCTTCCGGCAGCGACAGACGCGCGAGCACCTGGCCTGCGGTGATGGTGTCACCGGCTTCCGCCATCAGCTCCGTCACCTTCAGGCCCGGCCGCTCGGGCCGCACCGCCGTCTCTTCGCGCGCGATGATGGTGCCGCTCGCTTCGACGATATCGGAGAAGCAGGATTTTGCCGCCCTCAGCACCGTGACGGCCGGCCCCTTCGGCGCCTCGTCGTCGGCGGCGGCCTGCACGGGCTGTGCCGAGAGCACGAACAGTGCGGCAAGGGGGACAACAAGGGTGAGAATTGGTCGGGACGGGACACGCCGAGACATTGGACGCATAGGTCATTCCAGTTGGGCCCTGAGGCCACATCGATAGCAGAAGCGATTGCTGTGGGCCATCCATGGCGGGGATCGGGGAGGCGAGCCGCAGCAGCGCGGGCGGCGCAAAATACCGCCCGTTCAATTAGTCTCTGGATCGGGCTTGAGGTTCGCCGCCGCCCCCAGCCTACTGTGCATGGGGTTGTTTTCGAACTTTGCCGCCAGGGGGCCGCCCCTGCCTTACGGCAGGGTGACGAACTCGACCCAGTTCGGCTTCTTGCCGGTGGGGTAGGATTTCAGCTTGGTCAGCGCGCCGCTGCCCTGGTCGATGCCATAGACCGTCATGCCGTCGGAGAGTTCACCGACCGCGGCGAGGTAGCGGCTGCTGGGATCGATGTTGAAGCCGCGCGGCTGCTTCTCGGTCGGCACGGTGCCGATTGTGGTCAGCTTTCCGGTTGAGGGATCGACCTTGTAGGCGGTGATCGTGCTGGTGGTGCGCTCGGAGGCATAGACGAAGCGGCCGTCCGGGGTGACGTGGATGTCGCCGGCCCATGGCTTACCGGTGAACCCCTGCGGCAGCACCGTGGTGCGCTGGATCTCGTCCCACGCGCCGCCCTTGGCCTCGTAGGTGAAGGCCGCGACATCGCCGTTCAGTTCGTGAATGAGATAAACGAACTTGCCGTTCGGGTGGAACACGAAGTGCCGCGGGCCAGATTTTTCCGGCACCTTGTGCGCGGGCGGATCGTTCGGCGTGAGCTCGCCGGTCTCTTGATTCAACGCGAAGCCCAGCACCTGGTCGGAGCCGAGATTGGTCGCGAACACGAAGCGGTTGTCGGGCGAGGCGAGGATGGCATGCGCGTTGAGCCCGGTCGGGATCACCTGCTTCGGCTCGCCGACGACACCGGTGCCGGATAGCGGATTGGTCGCGATCTTGTTGCCGCCGTAGGAGGCGCTGAGCACGAACTTGCCGGTCCGGTCGGTCGCGACATAGGCCATGCTGTCGGCCAGCGGCCCTACGCCGATCTGCTTGAGCGTCCCGGTCTTCGGATCGATCGCAAAGCTGACCGCCGTGAACGGCTGCGAGCGAACGCCCGCGATCAGCACGCGGCGGTCGGGGGTGACCGCGAGCGGCGTCGAGGATCCCGGCTTCTCGATGCCGAAGGGCGCGGTCTGCACAGCGGTCATCTCGCCATTGGCCTCGAGGCGGAAGACGCTGATGTCGTTGCTGTCGGCGTTGCCGACATAGGCGTAGGTGTCGGCCATGCCGGCGCGAGCTCCAATAAATTGCGTGAGAAGAACGGCGATCGCCGCGAGCGGCAGTCGCAGGGCGGTGCGTCGGGTCATCGGGGACATCGGGCTTCCTCCAGCTTCCGGTCGTCTTTTCGGCTTTGCAAGTGAGGATAGCGGGTTCCCGGCCGCTCCACCAAAAGCGAATGAGGATCGATCGATGTCGAAATTGCATGAGTTGCCTTGATGCTTGCCCCCGTATCGAACCAATGCACCGTCGTCGCATTGGTCCGGGCATTCGGAGGAGAGCGACCCATGCCCCGTGAAAACGATCTCGAAGGCCAGCAGGACATGGGCGGCAAGCATGGCGGCCAGGCCGGCATGCCGAAATCCCCACCGCGCCCGCGAGAGGGG
>JAEWBW010000531.1 GCA_023390955.1 Pseudomonadota bacterium | reverse complement strand
CTTCAAGGCGATGACCGCCGATTGGACGGACGTGCAGATCACACGCAGCAAGGACGGCGAGACGCTGGTCCGTGCTCAGGGCTGGCCGAAAGCCATGCCGTGGTCAACGGCCATCCGCACGGGAATGATTTGGGCGTGATGAAGAAACAACCTCGCAGGCGGCTCGGTGCTGACATCGAGCTGCCGGGGGATGTGGTCGAACACCTCAACAAGTTGGCCGATGAAATGAGGGCCGGGGCGGTGCGCACGATGGGCAAGCTGCCCCGAGGCTACGACCGCAACAACCTACGGCGCATGGTCCATGCCATCGCTCGGCGCAGCTTAGCCGACAACGGCCCTGACCTCCCTATCAATGAGTTCGAGACCAAAGCAACAGAATGAACGCGACCAAGAAAATAGTAGGCTCTGACCACATGCGAGCCCGTGACCCTCGAAAGCGTATGCTGGCCCGAGCCAAGCACCTCGCCTCCAAGTACGGCGTCCCTTTCGACATGACCATTGACGACATCACGATACCCAAGCGGTGCCCTGTTCTGGGGATTGAGCTTCAAGGTACCGCCGTTCGACGGGGCGGCCGCTCGCCCTCTCTGGCCCGGCTGGTATCAAGCCTCGGCTATGTCTCCGGCAACGTGCTGGTCATGTCGCTCCGGGCGAACGAACTGAAGGCCGACGCCTCGCTTGACGAAATGGTTCGAGTGGCCGGGTTCTTCACAGCAATGAAGATGCAAGCCCTCGGAGACACTGCGGGCGCACTGAAGGTGGCTTGAGTTCCGCGGCTTTCAGACAGAAATCTGTGAAGGGGTGGTCGAGAATGTTGAACTCGCGACTTCCCCCTATGCCCCCCTCGATCTCCCGCGAGGCGGCTCGCACCGAGTGCTTGCGAAGCGGCCCCGAGCGTTCGCGAGGTGCTCGCACCGGGTGCTCGCTTGACACCCGGCAGCACTCGCCTTGACAGGCCCTGCAACTGCCTGTATCACTTCATCGCAACGAGCGTAGCGATGTTATGATACGAGCGAATGCTCACGAAGCAGGAAGGCGCGATGAAGGCATGATCAAGCGGAAGGGAATGAGGGTCGTCGCGTACTACCGTGTCTCGACAGACAGGCAGGGCCGCTCTGGATTGGGCATCGACGCACAGCGGGCCGCCGTACAGGGCTTGATTGAAGCATCCGGCGGCTGGCCTCCGGTTGCCGAGTTCACCGAGACAGAGAGCGGACGCAAGGTCGACAGGAAGCAGTTGGCCGCCGCGCTGGCAGCGTGTCGCGTTCATCGGGCGGTTCTTGTAATCGCGAAACTCGACCGGCTCTCACGTAACCAATCATTCCTGATGGCGCTGATTGACAGCGGCGTTGACGTGTTGTTCTGCGACCTCCCTGAAATCCCTGCCGGTGCGATGGGGCGGTTCATGCTGCAACAGATGTCCGCGGTAGCGGAGTTGGAGGCGGGACTTATCAGCGAGCGGACCAAGGCTGCCTTGGCTGCGAAGGTTGCCCGCGACGGACAGTGGGACCGGAACGCGAAGCATCATCTGGTCGCAGGTGTCGGTCAGAAGGCCGCTACAGAGGCCGTTAGGGCCCGTGCTGCACAGAAGGCCAGCGACTTAGCACCGATCATCGCCGAGATCAGGAAGGCTGGCGCGGACTCTCTGAGAGAGATCGCGAAGGCTCTTACCGAGCGCGGCATTCCCCAGCCGAGCGGGGGCATGGGCGCATGGTCCGCAGTGCAGGTGTCACGGACGATGGCTCGGCTGTGAGCCCGGGTGAACCTCGAAGGGCTGCAGGAATGTTTTCATTTCTGTCAGCCTATCAGTGTTTTTACCTACCCCTTCAAACCAACATTAGTGGACACTAAGGAGGCCATCTCGACGGGCCTTAAGCATTCGTCCGAGGCTCACGAGGTTCGACCAAGGTTCAATTCGGACTTGAGAAGGGCGCGTTAGTTACACATCTTGGACAATCGCGAGCGTAGTTGGGCACAAAGGCGGTAAGATCGAAGGGATAACTGACATCGCCAGCCCCGATACGCTCGCCCCTGCCCTCGGCAATCTCAAAAATTCTCAATTCGGCGTCTGCTTGAGCGGGCTGTCCGCGCTCAATTTAATTGGTGCGGTTGGCTTCTTTGCCGGAAAGCACGATTCGGCCCGCCCGCCTATTGGATGATCCCGCGCTTACCCGGCCTGACCCACCCGGACTCGTTTTATGTGGTAAACGAGCGCCAACTATGGGGTAGCCTGCGCTTTTTTTTGGAGGACACGCATCCTCTGATTGCACATTTGGGAAAGTTACGAAATAGTTGAGCAAGATTTATTTTCCGGCCGATGCGTGAATGGCACGATGCACATTGAATCCGTAAAGCTTCAAAATTTCCGTTGCTTTGGACCAACCCCAGTCGAAGTTACGTTGGGTAGAGACCTGACCGCTCTGATCGGCGCAAACGGTGCAGGCAAGAGCGCATTTATCGAGGCGCTTCGGCGAGTCTTTGGAGTGACCCGAGACGAGCGGACCCTGAGCCGAGCCGATGTGCATTTCGGACCGAATGAAAAGGCCGAAGAGGTTGATAGCCGCGAGATCATCATAGACGTTGTTTTCGCATTTCCCGAATTGGCCGCAGGAGGAGCAGAAGCCCTCAATACGATCCCTGATGTGTTCCGGGTAATGACCGCAGCCGCTCCAGGGCGGCCCCCTAAAGCCCGGATACGCTTGGAGGCACTGTGGAAGCGAGGCGAAAGCTTTGTCGATGAAATCGACGCCGCTCTCTACTGGGTTATGACCCTTGGCGATGTCGCATTTGGTGACGATGGCGGCGCTGGATTGGATAAGCAACGCGTCAGCACCTCGGACCGCAATAGAATTCAGCTTGTCTACGTTCCTGCCACTCGAGATGGGGCCGCCGTAACTCGACACGCTCTACGTCAGCTTCTCCGGCGGATTGAACGCAGCGGCGATTTTGGCGATGACACCGAGGATAATGTTCAGGAAATCAGCGAGACGCTCCAAGAAACAGTCGACGATCTTCCCGCTCTGAAATGGGTTACCGAACGACTGGCAGCAAATTGGGGATTATTACATAGCGCCGCCCACTTAAAGACACCGCGCTTCGTGGTGATTTCGCAGGAGTTTACACAGCTTCTGCGTAGCTTAACAGCACGACTTTCACCGATGCCGGACGGGCGAGAGCGCGGCCTTGAAGAACTCAGTGAGGGCCTCACGTCGCTCTTTTTTCTAGCGTTGGCCGCAACGCTCGCTCAACTTGAAACAGAGCTTGCTAAAACACCACCACCGGATGGCTTCACTGCGCTGGATGTCTCGCCTCCAGCACTTATCATCTACGCTGTGGAAGAGCCTGAAAATCACTTAGCGCCATATTATCTTTCACGCCTTGTCAACCTTCTCACCGAACTGTGCGCCGGTCATCAGGCTATGGGCATTGTCACAAGCCACGCACCGAGCGTGATGCGCCGCATCGGCCCCGAATCGGTTCGGCACTTTCGACTTGATCCGACTTCATTGGCGACAAAAGTTAACGCCCTTCGGCTTCCTGATGATGACGACGAAGCTGAAAAATATGTGCGTCAGGCGGTCCTCGCACAGCCAGAACTCTATTTCGCAAGCCTTGTTATTTTAGGCGAAGGAGACAGCGAAGAGATAATCATTCCGCGAATCGCAAAGGCGCTTGGCGTCGATCTCGACCCTTCATTCGTTGCATTCGCCCCTCTCGGCGGTCGACACGTCAACCACTTCTGGCGGCTGCTGGATGATTTAGATATCCCTGCTCTGACACTTTTGGACTTCGATCTCGGACGGCATGGCGCGGGTCCGCTTCGCCTGAAGTACGCCTATGATCAACTTACGGCGATTTGGGAGCTCCCCCTGCCGCGAAATATTCGCGGAAATCCGGAACAGATGGCCTATTGGCGAGGCCGTGGAGAAGAAGGCATCCGGTTATGGCGTCGCTGGTTGGCTAAGCATGGCGTACTGTTCTCATATCCTCTTGATCTCGATATGATGATGATCCGAGCTTTTCCGGACGCTTACGGTGCCCCTGACGCCGACGAACCCGATGATGAAGACAAACTTGAAGCGTCCGTGTTCGGGAAAGGAAACGGGCTTGACGACTATGACGAGAAAGCTCCAGCGGCCGATCGCCCGTCCACCGATGAACTCGTTACGTACGACAAGCTTTTCAAAAAGCGCAGCAAGCCGGGCTCGCATTTGAAGGCCCTGGCTGAACTTTCGGATGAGGAACTCGATGACGGGTGCCCAGACCCTCTCAGACAGCTGGTAGAGAAAGCAGCCGAAATTCTGAGCAGCCTTACTGGCAGAGAAGAGGATTGACGTGGTCCGTCTCATACGCCCTGAAGACTGGCAACCGAGCGACGGGATCCGCCTTGAGGACGCAGCGCTCCGTGTCGTGACTTCCGCCGGAAACAGAAGCGTCATCGCTGGGCCGGGCTCCGGAAAGACGGAGCTACTGGCGCAGCGTGCTCTGTATTTACTTCAAACCGGTCTCTGCAAACCACCACAGCGCATTCTGGCGATAAGTTTCAAACGTGATGCCGCCAAAACGCTTAAGGAGCGTGTATCGCGCCGGTGCTCGCCGGAGCAAGCGCGACGGTTCGATTCCTACACGTTCGATGCTTTTGCTAAAAGTCTCGTCGATCGATTTCTTTCTGTCGCGCCAGAATGGTGCAGGCCGCCTCGCGACTATCGCATTGTCTTTCCACATCGCAACGACTGGCTGGACTTCTTGCGTGGTCAAAGACCACCCGCTGAATTTGGCGGCAATGCCGCCGCTCAAGCCCTCAGCGGCGAACAGATCGAACGGTGGGGCCCGCTACCGCTTGCGCCCGACCCGCAAGACACTCTTGCCTGGGTGGCCCGCGAGTGGTGGCGCGTCAGCATTACGGGCCAACGGCCCGGCTTAACCTTTGCCATGATTGGACGTCTGGCAGAAGCAATTCTTGCTCACAATCCGCAGGTGCTAAAAGCCCTACAGCTTACTTACTCCCATGTGTTCCTCGATGAGTTTCAAGATACGACCCGCGCACAATTCCGCTTCGTGCGAACAGCTTTTTCGCGGGCTCCAGCTGCGTTGACTGCTGTTGGAGATACAAAGCAGCGAATAATGACCTGGGCTGGGGCTGAAGCCGAGGTGTTCGCGTGGTTCGAGCAACGTTTTGAGGCACAGCGCGAGCGGCTGCAATTGAACCATCGCTCTAATCGGCGCGTTGTCCAAATCATCAATGATTTGGTCCACGCTATTGAACCAAACGCCGTTGACACTTCCTGCGCCCGTCCTGATGCCCCGACTCCACAAGACGCCGCTGCGTTCTGGATTTTCGACACCGACGACGAAGAGAGCGAAAGGCTCGCGGATGTCATTGCAGCGGACATTGAAGGTGGCCTAAAAGCGGACGACTTTGTACTGCTCGTACGTGCTCGCGCCGATGAAGCTGAGGCGCGTTTACGAGATGCTTTTGCAGCCAACGGACTTAGGCTTCGCAATGAGGCTCGCTCAATCGGCGGGATTGGATTGCAGGAGCTGCTTTCTGAAGAACTTGTTGGGCTGATTCTTGGTCTTATTCGACTCGCACTTGGAGTGCGCGGTCATGATATTTATACGGCGGTGCAAGACTCTCTCGGTGCCATCTTGGGAATTGACTTCGAAAATGCCACTGACGCAAAGCGCCTGGACGTTTCACTGCGCGACATAATCAAGCACATCAAAGAGCACACAGATGAGCAACCCGCAGAAGCCGACATGGAATCGCTCATCGAAGGAATCGTGGATGAATTGGACGAAGCGCGCATTCGCCGGGTATTTCGGCAATACGAGAACGAGGCTTATTTTGAGAGCGTACAATCGGCGCTGGCCGCACTCTTTGACGAGTACAAAGACACGTCTGACAGCTGGACATCACTGATCGACGCCGCAGAGGGCATTGGTCAGGTCAAGCTAATGACAATCCATAAGAGCAAAGGGCTTGAATATCACACCGTGATCTTCGTAGGGCTGCATCAAAACGCGTTCTGGGGTTATAGAAACAATCAAGAAGAAGAAACTAATGCGTTCTTTGTCGCGCTCTCGCGAGCCCGAGAACGGGTCTATTTTACGCGCTCCAAACAGAGCGGAGACACAAGGCAGATCCAAGGGCTTATTGATCTGCTTGCCGGTGCAGACGTCCCATTCATCGAATTTTAGATTTACGGCCTTGGAGCGGGCACCACCAAGAGTGCCTTCTTACGCGAACGATCCCAACCTTAATCCGTGTCGCCAGGCCCCGACGCGCTCGTAAGTATCCACGGGCGTACTCGCTATTGGGATCATGAGACGAGGCCGATATAGGACGAGCGCTCGCGAGCTTCCATGGGGGCCCGGCTTGGGTTTTGTAGTAGAAGCTATTGGCGAGATTCCGGGTCTTGGAGTTGCCTGATCCGATAACCCGCCTTGTTGAGAAACGCCTCGGGCGCAGGGGTCGTAACCGGACGCGCCGAGCGCGATTAGAGAGTGCTGAGAGGTCTGCTACGCAGGCCGCTCGGACCGTGGATCAAGTCGATGTCCGATTCCGTCTGACCGCGCGTAAGTCCCCTTGGGCCAATCAGTGTTTCTCACTCCCCAGCCGAGTGCTGCTGAACTGAGAAATTAATGCCCGCCTGAAACGGCAGATGTGGCTCCGCACCTTCAAGGTCCTGGCCCTGCATAAACGGCGCACTGCGCAGCTTTTTTCGGAGACCGAGCATGCGTCGCTCCGCGCGGCGGATGAATGTCTCATAGGGCATCGCTCGGACGGTCACTTTTCCGTTGCCATGGGTCGTATCATCGCTTTCGGTTGGATCGACCTTCGATCCCAACACGAAGCAAGTGACTGTTGACGTTTTAGCCAGCAGCCCTTTTTCCATTAGCTCTCGAACGTATTTCCAAGCCTGCAACTTCTGTTCTGAGCCAATTACAACTCCAACCTTTTTAATCTCGGCGATCACAAGCCGCGACACCCCATCTACCTCGTGGGTTTCGTCGTAGGCATCGCGACTGTAGAAGCCGACGCTACCATCTGGCACCATCACGAAATCGGGGCGATTTCGACTGCCAGCCACTGGTGCGCCGAAGACCTTTCGGATCACCTCGGTCATGCCTCGGTTCGACGTGAACTCGATACTCTCGAACTCGGGGCCGAACACCCACAAAGATCGCTCAAACAGCGGTTGCAGGTCGGCGACTTCGTCCATGGCTTCATCGCGCAACTTCGCATCCAACTCCTCAATCAGCTTCAGTCGTGTCTGTATCTCGTCCAAAGCGATCCTTGCAGTGTGGACGGTCCAGTCTGCCAGTAGCTGATTCAATTGATCGAGATCGCCAGCGGGCATCTCATGCAGCTTGTGGATTAAACCGTATCGCGAGGTCGAGAGTTCCAGCCTCGCCAAAATGCTTGCTACCTGCTCAACTTCCTGCGTTGAGATTGACGGGCAATCGTCCACAACTCGCTCAACGAACTGGTTCCAGCGATCGCGCCCCACCGGGGAAAGTCTATCCACTTCACCGGCCAACGCTTTTCTGATCGTCGCCTTCGCCTCACTCCGCCGACCCGCCGTGACCGTGGACAAGAACTTCTTCACTGCTTCATGAACAGCGGTCCGCGTCGCTTGCCACGCATCGCTCGAAGGGTTGAAGGCGGACCAGTCCGGTAAGACAGCATCGTCCAAGAAGTCGGCAGCTACAATGATCTGAAATCTTTTCGCTTCGGTGGTTCGACCGTCGAGTATGCGTTCATCATCGAACCCGACCCAGCCTTGACTGCCCACCAATCGCGATTTCACCCGCCACGCTATGCCGTGCTGTCGCGTTGTCCTGTCGGGCTTGGCCGCATCAATGATGATCAGGTGGACGGTGCCAAATGACGCCACCGGCACGTCCATTTCCGTGAGAAGCATGGTCGGCACGTCCTCAAAGGTCACACGCACTCCGTCAACTGACACCCTGAAGCTGGGATCGGCGAGGAACCTTGTGCCGATGACCTCGCGGGCCTCAGCCGCCGACATGATGACGCCATGCGAGGTAGTGGCTGCGATCTCGGTGCCATGGCCGGAAATGCCGGAGCGAGCGTTGACGGGTCTCACATCAAAGGGCTGCGTCGTTCCACGCCGGACCTCATAGGTGGTCTCCGTTCCGTCCCGCCAAGTTCGTACCCTGTAAGGATCAGAAAAGCGGAACCCCGCATGTCTGCCTCGTCCGTTTCGCCCGTAGGCTTTCCGAGGGGCGTGGCCTTTCAGCTCGGACGGCGGATCGGATTGGCCGCCCTCTTCGGCAAGTTTGTTGTAGTCGATCTTTCGCCAACGCTTGTCGAACTGCGCAGGCGTCATCCCCTTTCCGTTGTCTACAATCGAGAAGGGTGTTTCAGTCTGCTGGTTTGGCCACGTGATCTCGACATTCGTGGCGTAGGCATCCCAAGCGTTCGCGACAAGTTCGACGATTGCTACCGACGTGTCGGAGATGATCGAACCAGCATGTAGATCAAGAAAACGCTCATCGAATAAAATACCAGAGGCCGCTTCCACCCGTGTACCCCCTTAACCGCGTCAAATACGTTTTGGTTGTAATTCGCAGTAATCTACCGTAGCGCGATCAACAAACAAGAGAGCGCGCCGTGACAACTGCTCACGTGCCTGATACACAACGCACAGAGGCGAAGCGAAAAAACTCAACAATTTCAGTGGAAGGGGTGCCTCTCTCGACAGTTCAATCCTGTCTGGCAGCACCATTCTTCCCTGACATTACAGGCCGACCGAACGCGGGATGATGCCCGCGTACGTCTCTGCTCGGCTTCCTCGATCCGGAAACGCCGGGTGCGAGCTATCTCTGGGTCTCTCGGTGGAGAGACCCCCGCCCCAGCCCTCCCCCGCAAGCGGGAGAGGGAGCGCACCGGTGTTAGAAGTTGAAGCCGACGCCGCCGGCGGCGAGATGGTGGGACGTGCCGCCGAAGCTGACCGTCCATGGGCTGGTCGCAGCGTGGCCCGGAGAGACGGTGGATCCAAACATCTGGTTCACGTCGCCGACATAGAGATAGCGGTACTCGCCGAACAGATACGCGCCGCTGTTGCCGAGGGCGAAGCGCGCGCCGGCCTTGGCCTGTGCCGCAAAGGTCCAGGCCGCGGAATCGGGACGCGAGTTGAAGTGGTTGACGCCGGGCTCCACCGGATCGATCTGGGCGGAATTGGCGCCGTTGATCGCGACGCGAGCAGCACCGATGCCGCCGCCGATATAGGGCGTGATCCCTGGATAGGACGTGTTGAAGCCGACGACCATGTTCGCGAGCAGCACCGTGGTGCGGGTCGGGAACGTCGCGTCGAAGGTGTGTTCGGGAAGCCGGTCCGTCGGGTTCGCCAGCGTCGCCCGCGGCTGGTTGCCCGCGAGATAGAATCCTTCGATCTCGAGCGCGGGCCGCAGATTCGCGCCATACGCCCATTCATAGCCAAGATGCGCGCCGCCAAACCCGACGCCGCCGCTGCTGGTGCGCCCGGTGGCGCCGACGGCCATGGGGCCGCCGGCGGCCTCGATGAAAAAGGCGGTGCCGTACTGGCCGACATCGGTACCACCGCGACTGCCGCCGCCGCCGAACACGCCGACATAGGCGCCGCGGCCGGGCGGCGGGAAAACCGAGGGCGCCGCGCTGTACATCGCATAGGCCTGCGTGGGCGGCGTTGCCGCGACCGTCGCCGCCGCAGTGTCGCGTGCGGCGGGCTTCGCTGCCGGCGCAGCCTCGCGAGCGTCCTTCGGAGCTGCAGCGCGCCGCTCCTGCTTCGCCTGCTTCAGCTCAGCGCGAAGCTCCGAGATGGTCTGCTGCTGCGCCTTCAGCATGCGAAACAGCTCGGCGTTGGATGGAACGTCTTCGGCATGGGCGGCGCTCGCCGTCATCACGCCCGCGGCTACGATCAAATACTTTCGCGCTGTCATCTTGGTCCCCCGGAGGTCACGAATCGCTGGCTCACACTATGAAACCGGCCGGAAGTTGCGCAAAGCCATCGCATCCGCGTAAGCACGCGTTTGGTGCACGTAGGACTACGTATTCAGCGCGGTGTGGAGTTTGGGCGACATGCATCCCCGGCCCATGAAGCCTGCATTCTCGTTCCGCGCACGAAGCCGCATTCTCGCGGCGCGATGCGCCCGAAGTTTTGATCGAAACCGTGTCCCTCTTGCTTGAAGAGGGCGCAGGGAAGACCGGGTGCCGGCTGGCACCCGCGGTCCGCTGCGCGAATAGGACACGCGCAGAAAAACCGCACAGCAGCGTACAGGTGACGCCGGAACACCCGGCCTTCCCTGCGCGATGGGTTGACGGCTTATGCCGCGCTCTCCCGGGAGCCAAACTTCCTTCTGGCCTCCCTCGCTTCGCGAATTGACGACGCGCTTCACCCGGTTGGGCTCCCCGCATCTTCGCGAAAGCTTGACCCGTAGCAATGACGGCCAGGACAAGCCTCAGGAGCCGAGGCCACATGAATACTAGCATTGCCGCCACCCCCGCCGGCAAGCGGGGCCGCAACAGCCGCGTCAACTTAACCGACCGTATTTGCGAGAAGCGAGTCCCCAAGCGGACGAAGTTTTATGACCGGAAATGCCCTGGCCTCTACGTGAGCATCACGACCACGGGCGTCGCGACCTTTTCTTTCAAGTTCACCGACCGGCAGACCGGCAAACAGCGCACCGGGTGGCTCGGCGTCTTCAATCCGGAGACCTTCACGGTCGAGGACGCGCGAGCCAAGGTCTACGGCCTCAAGGGCATGGGTGGCGAGGCCCTGACCGAGACCTTCCGCGACCGCAAGGCGAAGCAGGTCAAGCGCGGCAAGTCCGTCGATGAGATCATCGAGGAGCGGATCGACTGGATCAAGACGCCGGTCAAGAAGGCGGACGGCGAAATGCTGCCCCGGATCGAGACCTGGGAGAACGTCGCCAGCCATCTGCGGCGCTTCCTCCGTCCCGGCCTCGGCAAGAAGCTGGCAATGGAGGTCACCAAGCACGACATCGCCACGCTCTCCAACGACATCGTCGCAGGCAAGTTCGGCAAGCTCTCCGTCAGCAACGCGCGCCACATGCGTAAGGCGGCCTCGGGATTGTTCAACTGGGCTGCTGAGGCCGGCCGCGACTACGTGACGGCCAGCCCCTGCGTCAACCTGCGCAAGCTCGACCCAGAGCACCCCCGCACCCGCGTTCTGTCCGAGGAAGAGATCAGGATCTTTTGGCACGGTCTCGATCGTGAGGACCTGCCATGGGATCGCGGCACCCGCCTCGCGCTCAAGTTCGAGTTGGTCACTATGTTGCGCTCACGCGAACTGCTTGGTGCGCACCGGGAAGAGCTGTTTGATCTTGACGGTGACTTCCCGCGCTTCGATGTGCCGCTCAAGCGGGTCAAGAAGCGGCGGGTCATCCAGCAGCCACTGTCAGACTTGGCGGTTGACATCCTCAAAGAGGCACTGGCCTCCGACGATCAGCAGTTTGTCCTTGAGAGCCCGATGTACAAGGGCCAGCCGATCCACCGCAAGGCGATGGCCGACGGGCTTCGCGGTGCAAAGCATGAGAAGATCACGGACAAGACAAGGACACCCGATCTCTGCGAGCTGCTCGTCCTGAAGCGGTTCACGCCGCACGACCTGCGCCGGACGGCGGCGACCCTGGCAGACGATCTCGGCTCTGACGATGCTTGGATTGCCAAATGCCTCGACCATGCAGCGAGCAAGAAGGCCGAAGTCGTGGTGCCAACCGTCACCGGAAAGGTCTACAATCACAGCAAGCGGATGAAGCAGAAGCGCGCGGTCCTGGATGATGTCGCCACAAAGCTCCGGCGGATCATCGGCCAGTCTGCCAAGGCCGAGGACCAGGAGCTAAAGGCAGCGGCCTGATCAACGGCACTAAGAGAAGGAAGATGCCGTACGATAAAGGAACGCAGGTGCCGCTCATTACGGCGCTTCGTTCTTCAGCATCTACTCCATCCAGTCGAAACGAATCGACTTGCTAAGTCGCATTATTTCTGTGCCGCGTCCGTTAATAGACCTTATGAGAAGGCGGCAGTGGAAGACGATCTGACCCCTCGCAACCAGGCGGCCGTGCAGCACTCGGTAGCGGCACCGAAGCCACAGCCCCTCATTCCGTGCGGAGTACAGCGAATTCAATACGGGACGAAATACTCCTGAAACATTATGGTGCGCTAATTGGGATACCGGGCCAAGGCGTTTTGCATTCCTTAGCTGTTTTCATCCCGGGGCTGGATTTTCCAACACCTATTCCTTGATCGGAATGGAA
>JAEWBW010000521.1 GCA_023390955.1 Pseudomonadota bacterium | reverse complement strand
GTTGAGGATCGAGTGCGCATCGGCTTCGAGAGTGGCGACATTGTCACGCACATGGTGCTCGGGCAGCGGCAGCCATGGCCGCACGGCGGAGAAGCCGGCGAATTCGGCGGCGTCCCATTGCATCGGCGTGCGGCAGCCGTCGCGGCCGACGCCGATGCCGGGCACGTTCTTCTCGAAGGGATCGCGCACGTCCGAAGGCGCGATCACGACCTGGCGCATTCCGATCTCGTCGCCGTAATAGAGCGTCGGCGTGCCGCGCAGGGTGAGCAGCAGCATGGCGGCGACGCGCGCCTGCTCCGGCCCGACGCGGCTTGCGACGCGCGGGCGGTCGTGATTGCCGAGAACCCAGTTCGGCCACGCGCCCTTCGGCAGAGCCTTCTCGTAATCCTCGATGATCTTCTCGATCGAGCGCGCGCTCCAGAAGGTCGAGAGCAGCGCGAAATTGAACGGCATCTGCGCGCCGGTGAGATCGTTGCCGTAATAGGCCATGAGACGGTGCAGCGGCAGATAGATCTCGCCGATCAGGACGCGCGCGGAATACGCATCCGTGACGCGACGCATCTCGGCGATGACCTCATGCACCTCGTCCTGGTCGGTGGAATATTGCGTGAGGATCTTTTCGTTGGGCGGCCGGCCCTCGACGTAACGCGGGTTGGGCGGGTTGTCGCGGAATTCGGCATCCTTGATCAGGTGCCAGATCACGTCGACGCGAAAGCCGTCGACACCCTTCTCCAGCCAGAACCGCATCGCGTCGTAAATGGCTGCGCGCACGGCCGGATTGCGCCAGTTGAGATCGGGCTGCTGGCTAAGGAAGGCGTGATAGTAGTATTGGCCGGTGGCCTCGTCGAATTGCCAGGCGCTGCCACCGAATTCGGACAGCCAGTTGTTCGGCGGGCCGCCGTCGGGGCCAGGATCGCGCCAGATGTACCAGTCGCGCTTGGGATTATCGCGCGAGGACCGGCTCTCGACGAACCAGGGATGCTGGTCCGAGGTGTGGTTGGGGACGAGATCGAGGATCAGCTTCAGGCCGGCCTCGTGCGCGGCGCTGATCAGCGCGTCGAAATCGGCCATGGTGCCAAACAGCGGATCGATGCCGGTGTAGTCGGCAATGTCGTAGCCGAAATCGGCCATCGGCGAGGTGAAGATCGGCGACAGCCAGATCGCATCGACGCCGAGCGATTTGACGTAAGGCAGGCGGCGGTGGATGCCGGCGAGATCGCCGACCCCGTCACCGTCGCTGTCCTGAAACGAGCGCGGATAGACCTGATAGAAAACGCCGTCGCGCCACCAGATATCGCTGTCCTGAGCCACCGGTTTCGTCCCCCAAAGTCCGTTTTGAAGTTCCGCTTGCGCGAGGCAACGCGAAAGACCCATCCGGGTTCAAAACCAGCAAGGGATTGGGACGGCCATGTGACGGCCGCGCGGCCGTTCCGCGAAGACCGGGCCGCCAAATCTTTTGCTTGGCGGCCCGGCAAAAATCGGCATTGTGAAGCCATGACCGAGCAAAATGACACCCAATCACAGCAGGCCAAGGCCGGCGCGATCATCGTCCCCGTGACGCTGTTCGAGCAGAACTGCACCATCATCTGGAACGAGCCGAGCAAGAAGGCCGTGGTGATCGATCCCGGCGGGGACGTGCCGAAGATCCTGGAGGCGATCCAGCAGACCGGCGTCACCGTCGAGAAGATCTGGCTGACGCATGGCCATATCGACCATGTCGGCGGCGCGGCCGAGCTGCGCGATGCGCTGAAGGTGCCGATCGAGGGGCCGCATGTCGCGGACAAGTACCTGCTCGACAACGTCGTGGAGAGCGGCGCGCGTTTCGGCATGACCGGCGGACGCAATTTTGCGCCGGACCGCTGGCTCGACGAGGGCGACACCGTCGAGATCGGCGATCTCTCCTTCGACATCTATCACTGCCCCGGCCACTCGCCCGGCAGCGTGGTGTTCTTCAATAAGGAATTGCGCTTCGCCCATGTCGGCGACGTCCTGTTCGCCGGCTCGGTCGGGCGCACCGACCTGCCCGGCGGCAACCACGCCACGCTGATCAATTCGATCATGACAAAGCTGCTGCCGCTCGGCGACGACGTCGGCTTCATCTGCGGCCACGGCGCGGGCTCGAGCATCGGCCAGGAGCGGATGACCAATCCGTTCATCACCGGCGAGATGTAAGCGCGGCTATTCCGCGGCCTCGGTGAGCACGGGCTCGCCGAGGTTCTGCTCGCCCCAGTCGCGGATCGCGGCGACCACGGGCACGAAGCTCTTGCCCTTGCGGGTCAGGCGATACTCCACCTTCGGCGGCACTTCGCCAAAATCCTTGCGATCGATCAATCCGCTTGCGGTCAGCGCCTTCAGCTCGCGGCTGAGCACGCGCGGCGTGATCTCCGCGCTGCCGCTGGCGCCGCGCAACAGACCGCCCCTGATCTCGCCATAGCGGCGCGGGCCGTCTTTCAGGTCCCAGACGATCCTGAGCTTGTATTTCCCGCTGATCATTTTCTGGAAGGCCGCGACCGGGCAGCTTCGCAGAGCCGGTTTTGCTTTCGCCATCTCGTCGCTCCATGTCCCGCGGGCGTCATGACGTTAGGCGCGAGGTAAGAAAAGTCCATACTATCAATTTTGTCCATACTTGCAGGTCCGCTCCCAGGGCGCAGATGATCCGGACACGACGAAGGGAGCGTCACATGAAGCACTTCATGATCAAGCACCAGTTCAGGAACGGCACGCCGGAGGCTTGGCACCAGGAGATCGGCCGCTTCATCAAGGCGATCGGCGACGATCCGGAGCTGAAGGGGCGGATCGGCTATCGCTGCATGAAGAACCGCGACGACGGCGATTATTTCCACCTCGCCAGCGTCACTGATGATTCAGCACAGAAGACGCTGCAATCGCGCGACTTCTTCAAGCGCTATACGGAGCTGACGCGCAACACCGCCGGCGGCGAGGTCACGGTGACGCCGATCGAACTGATCGATCAGACGGGGTAGGCGCTACCGTTTCAGCCCCGCGGCTGTCAGCGCGCGGGTGATGATGGCGCTGATGTCGAAGCCGGACTCATTTTCCGGCTTCGGCTCGGCCGGCTGCTCGGCGGCGGCCTTACGGATCGAGCGCGCCAGATGCGGCGCGGGGGATCGCGCAGGTGCGGGCTTTGCCGCTGCAGGTTTGGCCGCTGCCGGCTTCTTCGCCGCGCCGGGTATCCAGCCGGTCAGGCCGAAGAATTTTGCGATGTGGTAGGACGAGGAGATGCCGGCCTCGATCAGGAAGGCGCCTTCGACGCCGTAGCGATGATCATTGTCGGCAATCCCGAGCGGCGTGCCGTGCGCCATCCCGGTGATGGCGAAGGATTCGACCAGGGTCTCGCCGTCCCTGTTCCACCAGGCCTGCCGCGGGTAGCCGTCGACGACGGTCTCCGACATCGGCGCCGGCGGCAGCTCGTGCAGGTCGAGCCACTGCTTGACGATCTCGTTGGCGTTGCCGGGATTGACGGTGCGGTCGGCGCTGCCATGCCACACCGACACTTTCGGCCAGGGCCCCTGATGCGGCGAAGCCTTGCGCACGAGGTCGCCGAGATCCCGCGCCGGACGCTCCGGCGAATGAAACATGCCGTCGAGCGCTTCACGCAAATTGGTCGCGATGCCGTAAGGCAGGCCCGCGACGATGGCGCCGGCCGCAAACACCTCCGGATAGGTCGCGAGCATCACCGAGGTCATGCCGCCGCCGGCGGACAGGCCGGTGATGAAGATGCGCCGCGCGTCGATGCCGTGCGTGCGCACCATATGCGCGACCATCTCGCGGATCGACTTGGCCTCGCCGCTGTCGCGCGCGATGTCCTCGGCGTTGAACCAGTTGAAGCAGGTGTTGGCGTTGTTGGAACGCTGCTGCTCGGGCATCAGCAGCGCAAAACCGTAATGGTGCGCGAGCGTCGACCAGCCAGCGCCGAGATCGTAGGCGGCGGCCGTCTGCCCGCAGCCATGCAGCACCACGACGAGCGCGCGTGGCTGTTGAAGCTGCGCCGGCACCAGCGCGAACATGCGCAGATTGCCGGGATTGTCACCGAAGCCGGTGATCTCTTCCAGCGGGCTGGACGCGCCTGCGCCGAAATCGGCGAAGCGCAGAGCATCCAGCTTCGGCAGCTGCCGCAACAGATCGAGATTTTTGGCTAACGACACCGGCAACTCCAGATGGGTGGCTTCAACGCCACCCAAACCAAATAGTTGCTGCAGTGCAAAATGAAAAGACCGTGTGCTGTCAAACGGCCTGAATCCCCGCAAGAATCCGCACGTAAGACCCGCAATGCCTCAACTTCATGCAGAAGCGCGACGCATCCATGTCAGAAATGCGATGCAGATTAAGATTAATGCCGCGAAGGAGGCGAGTGCGACGAGGAATCCTGCACGCGATGAGTGCAGAGATGTGACGGCGAAATAGATCGCGCCGATTGCGGCCACTCCGGCCGCATTCCCGATCTGCGCGATCGTGCCGTACATGCCTGACGCGGAGCCCGCAGCGGCCGGCCGCACAGTCGTGAGCACCGCGCCTGACAATGGCGCCATCACGAGACCTTGTCCGTAACCGAACACGATCATCACGAGCGCGAGAGATGACGGCGACGGTGGATCGATCATCACGGCGAGCAATGCGAGCGCGACAAGTCCCGCGATCTGCAGCACACAGCCTTCGATCAACACTCTGGTGCCGCGATGCCGCGCCCGCACGCCGCTGTGGCGCGCGGCGATGACGAAGGCGAGCGCGGGCGGGATGAAGATGAGGCCGGCCGTGAGCGGTGGAATCGAAAGGCCCTTCTGCATGTACAGCGTCAGCACCAGATAGAACGAGAGATTGGCGGTGAAGAAAAAGAACGCCGCGCCAAGCCCGCGCAGGAAGGCGGCATCTGAAAGCAGCGTGAGATCTATCAGCGGCATGCCGCCACGCCGCGCCACAGTGCGTTCGAACCGCAGGAATGCCGCAAGGATCACTACGCCGGCCGCCATCACGGCCCAGAGCCAGGGCGCCCAGCCGACATCATGGCCGAACAGCAGCGGCCCGATCAGGCACAACAACCCGGCGAACAGAATGAGGCTGCCGGCCACATCCAGCCGCGTGCCGGATCGGCGCGGCACCGTCGGCATGATGCGCCAGGCGGCCGCGATGATGACGAGGCCGAACGGGACGTTGACGAAAAACACCGAGCGCCAGCCGGTCTGCGCGAGATCGATCGTCACGAGTATGCCACCGAGCAGAAAGCCCGCAGCACCTGCGAGCCCCAGCACGATGCCGTAGATCGCGAACGCGCGGCTTCGCGCCTCGTCGGCGAACAGCAGATGCAGCGTCGCCAGCACCTGCGGCACCATCAGCGCGGCGGTGGCGCCCTGCGCCAGCCGCGCGACGATCAGCTCGGGGCCGGATTGCGCCAGCCCGCACCACAGCGAGGTCAGCGTGAAGCCGGCGACGCCGGCGAGAAACACGGTTTTGGTGCCGTGGATGTCGCCGAGCCGGCCGCCGGTGACGACCAGCGTCGCATAGGCGATCAGATAGATCGCAACGACGGATTCGATCTGCGCCGGCGTTGCGTGCAGGTCGACGGCGATGGTGGGAATGGCGACGTTGACGATGAAGGCGTCGACGCCGAACATGAACTGCGCCGCCACGACGATCGCAAGCACCCACCAGCGGCGGGACGACTCTACCTGTTTCGTGACGATCTGATGCATGGGCGCCGGCTCTTCTCGAATTTCGCTGCCGCGAGATTCCCAGAACGGATGCGTTGCTACGATTACCTCCGAGGTAGGTTCTTCTCCGCATGCCTGCATTCCGCCGCACGGGATGCCCTGGCGATTGCCTTCGCATCCCTGAGCACGTAGCCTTACGCACTCAACAAACAGAAAATTCAGCCGGAGAGAACGCCATGGCGCGCCTGAAGTTCGGAGCCTTCCTTGCCCCGCATCACCCGATCGGGGAGCATCCGATGCTCCAGTTCCGGCGCGATCTCGACCTGGTCGAGCAGCTCGACAATCTCGGCTATGACGAGTTCTGGTGCGGCGAGCACCATTCGTCGGGCTGGGAGATGATCGCTTCGCCCGAAATGTTCCTGGCCGCGGCCGGCGAGCGCACCAAGCGCATCAAGCTCGGTACCGGCGTCGTCTCGCTGCCCTATCACCACCCGTTCAACGTCGCGCAGCGCATGGTGCAGCTCGACCACATGACCGGCGGCCGTGCCATCTTCGGCTCGGGCCCCGGCGCGCTCGCGTCCGACGCGCATACGCTCGGCATCGATCCGATGACGCAGCGCGACCGCCAGGACGAGGCGATCGCGGTGATCCGCCGCCTGTTCAACGGCGAGCGCGTCACCGCCAAGACCGACTGGTTCACCATGAACGACGCGGCGCTGCAGATCCTGCCGCTGCAGGAAGAGATGCCGTTCGTGGTGGCGTCGCAGATCTCGCCGTCCGGCATGACACTGGCCGGCAAATACGGCATCGGCATCATCTCGCTGGGCTCGATGACGACGCAGGGCCTGATGTCGCTGCAACAGCAATGGCAATTCGCCGAAGACGCCGCCAAGAAGCACGGCACCAAGGTGAACCGCGCCGACTGGCGCGTGCTGCTGAGCTTCCACATCGCCGAGACCCGCGAGCAGGCCCGCAAGGAGGCCGGCGCCGGCCAGATGCGCTGGCACAACGAATATAATGTCGGCACGCAGCAGCGTCCGGGTCTCACCGCCTTAACCTCGCCCGATGAGGCCGTGGACAAGACCGCCTTCGTCGAAGGCGCCGCCTCCACCATCGGCACGCCGGATGACCTCGTCAAAACCATCAAGAACGTGATGGAAGTGTCCGGCGGCGTCGGCGCCGTCATCGGCTTCGTGCACGACTGGGCCAATCCGGAGAATACGCGGCGGAGCTGGGACATGGTCGCGCGCTACGTCGTGCCGGAGATCAACGGCTATATCGACGGCCTGCGCAAGTCGCAAAAATTCGTGATCGAGAACCGTGCGATCTTCGAGCGCGCAGGCCAGGCGGTGATGGCCAAGATCATGGAGAACGACAAGGCCGCCGAGGCGCTCAAGGTGACGGGCACCGGCCGCGTCGCCATTCCCGCCGTCAACGCGCCGGATCTCGCGAAGGAAGCGGCAAAACAGCGCGGGTAACATCAGCGTGCCGCAACTTTGATGCCCGCGGCACACCCAAAATCGAACCGGCCCGTGTTATGCTGACCTCGTTGGCGTGACGCGGGCCCGTCAAATCCCCTCGTCGCGCATTCGGCCGAAACCGGAGCACCCGTCATGTCGATGCAGAGTGTCGCCTCTCCCGCGCTGCCCTATACGGCGCCGAAGCGCAACGAGCTCAAGCATATTCCTGGCGATGAGGGTTGGCCGATCATCGGCAAGACCTTTCAGGTGCTGGCCGATCCAAAGGGCCATGTCGAAGCCAACGGCGTAAAGTTCGGCCCGGTCTACCGCACGCATATCTTTGGCGAGACCAACGTGGTGCTGCTCGGGCCCGAGGCCAACGAGCTCGTGCTGTTCGACCAGCAAAAGCTGTTCTCGTCGACCCATGGCTGGAACAAGGTGCTCGGGCTGCTGTTTCCGCGCGGGTTGATGCTGCTCGATTTCGACGAGCACCGCCTGCATCGCAAGGCGCTGTCGGTCGCCTTCAAGTCGGGCCCGATGAAGTCTTATCTGAACGACCTCGATCGCGGCATCGCGGCCCGTGTCGCGCAGTGGAAGGCGAAGCCGGGCACGATGCAGCTCTATCCGGCGATGAAGCAACTCACGCTCGATCTCGCCGCGACCTCGTTCCTCGGCGCCGACATCGGTCCTGAGGTCGATGACATCAACCGCGCCTTCGTGGACATGGTGGCGGCCGCCGTCACGCCGATCCGCCGGCCGCTGCCGGGCACGCAGATGGCGCGCGGCGTCAACGGCCGCAAGCGCATCATTGCCTATTTCCGCGAGCAGATTCCGCTGCGCCGCGGCAACCATGGCGGCGACGATCTGTTCTCGCAGCTCTGCCGCGCCACCCATGAGGACGGCGCGCTGTTGTCCGAGCAGGACATCATCGACCACATGAGCTTTTTGATGATGGCGGCGCACGACACGCTGACATCGTCCCTGACCTCCTTCATCGGCGAGCTTGCGGCGAACCCGGACTGGCAAAGCAAGCTGCGCAACGAGGTGTTCGCGCTGGGATTGGCTGCGGACGCGCCGACCGGCTTCGACGATCTCGAGAAATTGCCGCTGTCGGAAATGGCCTTCAAGGAAGCACTGCGGATGAAGCCGCCGGTGCCCTCGATGCCGCGCCGCGCGATGCGCGATTTCTCGTTCAAGGGCTTCTCGATCCCGGGCGGCACGTCCGTCGGCATCAACCCGCTCTACACGCACCACATGAAGGACGTCTGGCCGGAGCCGTCACGCTTTGATCCCTTGCGCTTCACCGAGGAAGCGCAGCGCAACCGTCATCGCTTCGCCTGGGTGCCGTTCGGCGGCGGCGCGCATATGTGCCTCGGCCTGCACTTCGCCTACATGCAGGCGAAATGCTTTGCGCGACACTTCCTGCAGAACCTCGAAGTGTCACTGGAGCCCGGCTACAAGCCGGACTGGCAGATGTGGCCGATCCCGAAGCCGCGGGATGGACTGCGGGTGGTGGTGAAGCCGGTTTAGCTACAGCCGTCATTGCGAGCGAAGCGAAGCAATCCAGAGTGTTTCCGCTGAGGGATTCTGGATTGCTTCGTCGCAAGAGCTCCTCGCAATGACGGAAGCAGGCTTCGTAGGGTGGGCAAAGGCGCGGAGCGCCGTGCCCACCATTCTTCGCTGCGAGAGAATTGGTGGGCACGCTTCGATTTGCCCACCCTACGGCATCCCCTCAGCCGCTATGCTCCCCCATCAAACGCCTTGCGCAGCGCCGCGAGACCCTGCTGCTGCTGGGTCCAGTTGCGGCCGCTGGTCATGGCGCCGTCGATGACGAGATCATGGCCGTTGATGAAGCTGGACTCGTCGCTGGCCAAAAACACCGCGGCATGGGCGATGTCGTCCGGCAGGCCGGCACGCGGGATCGGCTGTGCCGTCTTGTAGACGTCGCGCATCACCGCCGGGGTCTTCTCGGCGGCATCCGTCGACAACCCCAGCGCCTTGCCGAAGATGCCGGTCGCGATCGCGCCGGGCGAGATCGAGTTGACGCGCACATTGGACTCGCCGAGCTCCATCGCCACGCATTTGGTGAGGTGGATCACCGCCGCCTTGGCGGCGCCGTAGACGACCGAGGAGGAGAAGCCGGCGAGGCGGCCGGCGATGCTGCCATTGTTGATGATGCTGCCGGAGCCCTGCTTCTTCATGTGCGGGGCGGCGTGCTTCATGCCGAGCATGACGCTGCGCACCAGAGTCGCCATCGCGGCGTCGAAACGCTCGACCTCGAGACCCTCGATGCCGCCGGTCTGCGCCGGTCCGCCGGCATTGTTGAACAGGCAATCGATCCGGCCGAATTTCTCGACCGCAAGCCCGATCAAGGCCTGCATCTGGTCCTCGACCGTCACATCGGTCTGACGGAAGACGCAGTTGGCGCCGAGCTGCTTCGCCAGCGCCTCGCCCTCTGGTATACGTCGCCCGGCGATCACAATTTTGGCACCTTCGGCAACGAAGACTTCTGCGGTCCGCAATCCAATCCCGCTCGTCGCCCCCGTGATCACCGCCACCTTGCCGTCAAGCCTGCCCATGGGATGCTCCTGTTCTCACATGATTGTTGAGGCCATGACGAGCATCGCCCGCGGCCGTCCCAAGGGCCAATATTCCCGCCCCCCGATGCCAAGGCAAGCTATGCTTGCGCCGATGGGTTGCACCCGGCGCCGGTTGACACGCCGATCGCGTTCGCTTCGTTAGGCGGGACATGGTGAAACTGGTCGACGAAATCCGCAGAGGCTGGCTCGTCATCTCTCCGCCTTCACTCGTCACCAGCGCAGTGTTTGCGGGGGCCTGCCTGCTGCTGGCCACGCTGGTGCGCTGGGGCCTCGCCCAGGTGCGGCCCGACATCTATTTCACGCCCTATTTCCCCGCCGTGCTGTTTGCCGCCGCATTCGGCGGCCTGCGGATCGGCGTCGTCACCGCGCTGGTCGGCGGCATGCTCGGCGTCTCCCTCAATTTCGGCGAGGGCCATCTCGACCGCGCGCGGTTCGTCCTGCTGGTGCTGTACTGGTCCGTCAGTGCACTGACCATCTGGGGAGTCGAGCACTACCGCCTGCTGCTGATCGAGCAACGCCGGATCTCCAAGCGGCTGATCGAGGAAGAGGAGTATCGCAAGCTCGTGGTCGCGGAGCTGCAGCACCGGTTGAAGAACAAATTATCGACCGTGCATGCGGTGCTGCACCAGGTGCTGCATGACCAGCCGCAGGTGTGGAGCCGGATCGACCCGCGGCTGCGCTCGCTGGCGGCGACCGACGATCTGATCGCCAAGGTCGACAATTCCGGCTGCGACCTGCGCGACCTCCTGATCTCCGAGCTTGGCCCCTATGGTCATGTCCGCTTCACGCTGAACGGTGACCGGCTGTTCCTGCCGGCCAAGCTCGCGGTCACGCTGTCGCTGATGTTTCACGAGCTCGCCACCAACGCCAGCAAGTATGGCGCGTTCTCCGCCCCGCGCGGATTGTTGCAGGTGTCATGGACCGTCACGGACGATCGCCTGACCATCACCTGGGACGAAACCGAGGGACCCACCATCGACAAGGTCTCGGAACCCGGATTCGGCACCAAGCTGCTGAAGTCGGGGCTCTTCGCCTTCGACGGCAAGACCGAGGTCTCCTACCTGAAGACCGGGCTGCATTGCATCATGCAATGCCGCATCCCCAACGCCTGAGTTTCAAACCGACATTTGCGAGCCGGCATTCGGGGCTTGGCGTTGACGCGGCTGATGCCGCTACGCGATCGCGCCAAACGAAACCCATACGCGCGCACCGGTCGCTGTTTCGAAAGCCGCGTTGACCCTCTGTTAATGACGATTGGCGGCGCCGCCGTGGAAAGCCCCAGCTTCTGCAAAAGCACCCCCGTATTTCTGCGTACCCCTTAACCAAACCTAAGAGGGAACTGCGCAAGATCACGCCATTACAAAATGCGCCTGAACAACAAGATTCATGACTTCTATGAACGACAGCAAATACTACGGCGCGGCGGATGCCGAACTCGGATTTCTCAAGGAAATCGTTAGAATGCTTCCGGCCGGCGTGACCGTGCAGGACGCGGCCGGCGCGCTGATTCTGGTTAACGACGCCGCCGCCTCGCAGCTCGGCATGGACGGCACTCGGCCATCGGCCGACCTTTCCCAGCGCAATCAAGCCGGTCAACGCGCGCTGCAGGACGGCCAGCCCGTCGTGGTCGAAGAGGCAATGCAGGACGGCGCCGCACGCCAGGTGCTGCTCACCACCCACCGCCCGGTCCGGCTCGCCGGCCGCGACCTCCTGATCTCGTCATCGTCTGATATCACCGAGCAGAAGAATTTCGAGGACCAGCTATTCCGCTCGGCCTATTTCGACGAGCTGACCGGCCTGCCGTCACGCCGCGTGATCGAGCACCGCGCCAACAATCTGCTGACACGGCACAGCGGACAAGGTTTTGCGCTGGCCTTCCTCGACATCGACAATTTCAAGCACATCAACGACTATTACGGTCACGCCGTCGGCGACGCGCTGCTGATAGAATTGTCGAAACGGCTCGGCCGCGACCTGCGCGATTCCGACATGCTGTCGCGTATTTCTGGCGACGAATTCCTGCTGATGCTGTCGCCGGTCGAGAGCCAGCAAGAAGTCGCTGAGTTCATGGAGTCGACGCTGGAGCGGCTCACGGCGCCCTTCTTCATCGACAATTCCGAGATCTTCGCCTCGACCTCCGTCGGCGTCAGCCTCTATCCGGATCACGGGCAGAGCTTCGACGTGCTGCGCCAGAACGCCGACATCGCGATGTATCGCGTCAAGAACAACGGCAAGGGCTCGGTTGTGTTCTTCGACGCCGGCATGGAGCGCGAGGCGCTGGCGCGGATGAAGATCGAGCAGTCGCTGCGGCTCGCCATCCTCGAGAAGCGCTTCTGCTGCGCCATCCAGTCCAAAGTCGACATCCGCACGCAGGCCGTGAAGGGCATCGAGGCGCTGGTGCGGCTGCGCGACGACGAAGGCGTCATCCAGGCCCCCGGCTCCTTCATCAACCTCGCCAGCGAGCTCGGCCTGATCGACGAGCTCACCCATCTCGTGCTCGCGGAGATCGTCAAGTCGATCGACCTGATCAACGACACGTTCGGCGCCGAAGCGACCATCAGCATCAACGTCGCCGCCAAGCAGGCCGGCAACCCCGAATTCATGCGCTCCTTCGCCCAGGCGCTCGCCGAGACGGGCTTCCCGAAGCGCTTCATGATCGAGGTGACGGAAGACGCCTTCGTCGCCAAGGATCATTTCCAGGCGGAAATCCTGCCGATGTTCCGCAAGCTCGGCGTCGGCATCTCGATCGACGATTTCGGCACCGGCTATTCCTCGCTCTAGGCGCTCGCCGACATCACCGCCGACGAGATCAAGATCGACCGCTCCTTCATCACCGACATCCATAAGCGCCCGCGCAGCCAGGGCATTTTGCGCGCGATCGAATCGCTGAGCGAAGCGCTGGGCATGACCGTGATCGCCGAAGGCCTCGAATCCTACGAGGAGCTGGCCTATCTGCAGGCCGCGACGAAGATCCGCTACGCGCAGGGCTATTATTTCTCCCGCCCGATCTTCCTCGAGGACCTCAAGCTCGCCACGCCGACCTCCAGCGAGTCCCGCCCAGGCGTCGCCAACCGCCCGGCACAGCAGAACCGGCAGGGCTATTCGCGGGCGGGTGGGTATCGTCGGTAGGGCGGGCTGTCCGCTCCACCATCGGTGTCGTCCCGGCGAAGGCCGGGACCCATACTCCGTGAAAGCAATTGTCGCGCGGGACCAGTCACCACGAGTCTTCGCCAAACCACGCCCCGTGGTTATGGGTCCCGGCCTTCGCCGGGACGACACCGAGGCGCGGGACGCCAATACCGCCCGCCTCCTTAACCCTCACCCCGATTCCCCTTTGAAATTGCTTCACTTTTGCTAATACACGGGCTGACTTCCCCTGAGGCATGTCATGTCCGGCCCCTCCTCTATTGTCAGCGATCCCGCCTATGTCCGCGCGCGGGCGATGGTGACGCTGTTTGAACGGCTGGAGCATCTCTGCGAGGGCGCGATTGCGATCGATCGCGCCGGGCGGGTCGTCTATGTCAACGAAAAATACCTCACCACGCTGGGCCTCAAGCAGACGACCGACGCGATCGGGCGGCCGATCGAGGAGATCATCCCGAACAGCCTGATGCGGAAGGTGGCCGAGACCGGCGAGCCGATCCTGCTCGACATCATGGAACTCGGCGGCGAGCAGCTCGTGGTCACGCGCATGCCGATCGAGGACGAGGACCGCAAGGTGATCGGCGCCATCGGCTTCGTGCTCTATGACCATCTGGAAAGCCTGAAGCCGCTGCTCGCACGCGTGGGTCAGCTCGAGAGCGATCTGCGGCTGGCACGGCGGCAGCTGTCGAACGCCCGCGCAGCGCGTTATGCCTTCACCGATTTCGTCGGCGCGACGCCGGCGATCGCACAGGCCAAGGAAATTGCCAAACGCGCAGCACGGCAGAACGTGACGGTGCTGCTCACCGGCGAGACCGGCACCGGCAAGGAATTGCTGGCGCATGCAATTCACAACGCGTCATCCCGCGCGGAAAAGCCGTTCGTCAGCGTCAATGTCGCGGCGATCCCGGATACGCTGATCGAATCTGAATTCTTCGGCACCGCGCCGGGCGCCTATACCGGCGCCGACCGCAGGGGACGCGAGGGCAAATTCCGGATCGCCGACGGCGGCACGCTGTTCCTCGACGAGATCGGCGAGATGCCGCCGCAGCTGCAGGCAAAACTGCTGCGCGCGCTGCAGGAGCGCGAGATCGAGCCGCTCGGCTCGGACAAGATCATCAAGGTCGATGTGCGCGTCATCGCCGCGACCAACATGGATTTGCGCAAGCGCGTCAGCGAAGGCCATTTTCGCGCCGATCTCTATTACCGCCTCAACGTGCTCGCGATCGACCTGCCGCCCTTGCGCAGCTGCCTCGACGATTTGCCTGACATCTGCGCGCGGCTGATCGAGGACATCAGCGCGTCCGGTGATTACGTCAACGCCAAGATCACGCCGAGCGGTCTCGCCGCGTTGGCGCGCTACGACTGGCCCGGCAATGTCCGCGAGCTTCGTAACATTCTGGAGCGCGCGCTGATCCTGAGCGATTCCGGACGACTGACCGGCGACGATTTCGCTCACATCCTGCCGGTTAGCGGCACGGCAGCGCCAGCACCGCAGCGTCCAACCGGGATGGTCGTTCCCTTTGCCGAAGCCGAGGCCGAGTTCGAGAAGCAGACGCTCGAACATGCGCTGGCCGCAAGCAACGGCCAGATCACCGAAGCAGCCCGCATGCTCCGCATCTCGCGCGCGACCTTCTACAAGAAGCTCGCCAAATTCGGCCTGGCGTCGGGATCGCCGCCCGTCTGAGTTTCGAGACGGCCTGTGTTCGGAGTCTCGGACTCCGGACATGCGACATTCCTGCGCCTCATTGGCGTTTGCAGATAATCTGCCGCATTTTCAGTCATCGCGCGCAGGTTCGGGAACTGGCGCAAGGCTTGCTCTAATGCGCGCGAGGAAACGCAGGGCTGATGTCGGGGATCGTTAACGACGAACCCACGACTGCAACATGTCACCACATCGTCACATGCGCCTCATGCTCGTTTCTGCCGGAAGGTGGAATTGCAAAGTCAGCAGCGTTGTGCAAATCGCTGTTGCTCAAGACAATTGAACAGGGAGGACCATCGTGCGTCGATCATTCATCATAGCAGCGGCCATTGCCGGCCTGGCCGCGAGCACCTCCGCGCGCGCCGACGATCTCAAGATCGGGCTTATCTACGGCAAGACCGGCCCGCTGGAAGCCTACGCCAAGCAGACCGAGACCGGCCTGCAGATGGGCTTCGAATACGCCACCAAGGGCACCATGACGATCGACGGCCGCAAGATCGTCATCGTCACCAAGGACGACCAGGGCAAGCCTGACCTTGCCAAGGCCGCACTCGCCGAAGCCTATCAGGACGACAAGGTCGACATCGCGATCGGCACGACCTCGTCGGCAGCAGCGCTCGCCATTCTCCCGGTCGCCGAGGAGAACAAGAAGATCCTGATCGTCGAGCCCGCGGTTGCGGACCAGATTACCGGCGAGAAGTGGAATCGCTACATCTTCCGCACCGCGCGCAATTCGTCGCAGGACGCGATCTCGAACGCTGTCGCGATCGGCAAGCAGGGCGTGACCGTTGCGACCCTGGCGCAGGACTATGCCTTCGGCCGCGACGGCGTCGCCGCCTTCAAGGAAGCGCTGGCCAAGACCGGCGCAACCCTCGGCGCGGAAGAATACGCTCCGACCAACACCACGGACTTCACCGCGGTCGGCCAGCGTCTTTTCGACGCGCTGAAGGACAAGCCCGGCCGCAAGGTGATCTGGGTGATCTGGGCCGGCGCCGGCAATCCGCTGGCCAAGCTCCAGGACATGGACCCGAAGCGCTACGGCATCGAGCTCTCGACCGGCGGCAACATCCTGCCGGCGCTCGCGGCCTACAAGTCGCTGCCCGGCATGGAAGGCGCAACCTACTATTACTATGACATCCCGAAGAACCCGGTGAACGACTGGCTGGTCGCCGAGCACCAGAAGCGCTTCAAGTCCCCGCCGGACTTCTTCACCGCAGGCGGTTTTGCCGCTGCGATGTCCGTCGTCGCCGCCGTCACCAAGGCGAAGTCGACCGACACCGAGAAGCTGATCACGGCGATGGAAGGCATGGAGTTCGACACGCCGAAGGGCAAGATGGTGTTCCGCAAGGACGACCATCAGGCGCTGCAGAGCATGTATCACTTCAAGGTCAAGGTCGATCCGAACGTCGCCTGGGCCGTGCTGGAGCCGGTGCGCGAGCTCAAGATCGAGGACATGAACGTCCCGATCCGCAACAAGCGCTGAGCTTTCTTGCTTCACCTCCCCCGCTTGGGGGGGAGGCCGGGTGGGGGCTCTTTCCTCTTGGGGTTCTCGATTGCGGAGACACCCCCACCCCGACCCTCCCCCGCAAGCGGGAGAGGGAGTGCAGCGTGATCGCGGATACATTTTCATCTCATCATTCGCCAGACCTTCAATGACGCTCACTCTCGAGACCCGCGACCTCACGATTCGCTTCGGCGGCCATGTCGCGGTCAACAATGTCAGCTGCAGCTTCCGTCCGGGCGAGCTGACCGCCATCGTCGGTCCGAACGGCGCCGGCAAGACCACCTATTTCAATCTGATCTCGGGCCAGTTGCGCGCCTCCAGCGGCAGCATCCTGTTCGACGGCAATGACATCACCGAGCAGTCCACGCCGATGCGCACCCGCGCCGGCCTCGGCCGCGCGTTCCAGCTGACCAATCTGTTTCCGAACCTGACGGTGGAGGAGAACGTCCGCCTCGCCGTGCAGGCCGCCGACGGCACGCATTACGACATGCTGCGGCCCTGGATGGTCCGCCGCGATCTGATCGCGCGGGCCGACGCAATTCTCGACCAGGTCGCGCTCGGCAATCGCCGCGGCGTCGCCGCGACCGCGCTCTCGCACGGCGACCAGCGCAAGCTCGAGGTCGCCCTGATGATCGCGCTCGAGCCGAAGGTCTTCATGTTCGACGAGCCGACTGCCGGCATGAGCATCGACGAGGTGCCCGTGGTGCTGAACCTGATCGCGCAGCTCAAGCAGGACAAGAGCAAGATCATCCTGCTGGTGGAGCACAAGATGGACGTGGTGCGCTCGCTCGCCGACCGCATCATCGTGCTGCATAACGGCCAGCTCGTTGCAGATGGTCCGCCGGCCGAGGTGATCGCCTCGCCGATCGTGCAGGAAGCCTATCTTGGCGTCGCGCCCAAGAGCGCTGCCGGGAGTGCCGCATGAGCGATCTCCTCACACTCTCCGGCGTTCACACCCATATCGGCCGCTATCACATCCTGCAGGGCATCGACCTCACCGTGCCTCAGGGGCAGACCACGATGCTGCTCGGCCGCAACGGCGCCGGCAAGACCACGACGCTGCGCACGATCATGGGCCTGTGGCAGGCCTCGCAGGGCGAGATCAGCCTCGCCGGCGAGCGTATCGAGGCACGCGCCACGCCCGACATCGCACGCCGCGGTGTCGGCTACGTGCCGGAGAGCATGGCCGTGTTCTCCGACCTCACGGTGCGGGAGAACCTCGTGCTGGCAGCGCGCGACGGGCCGCTGGACGATGCACAGCTCGACTGGATCTTTGGCTTCTTCCCCGCGCTGCGCCGGTTCTGGCTGTCGCGCGCCGGCAGCCTCTCGGGCGGACAAAAGCAAATGCTGTCCATCGCCCGCGCCATCGTCGAGCCGCGAAAGCTGCTGCTGATCGACGAGCCGACCAAGGGCCTTGCGCCCGCGATCGTGGTGGCGCTGATCGAGTGCCTGAAGGAGATCAAGCGCAAGGGCGCCACCATCCTGATGGTCGAGCAGAATTTCTTCGCCGCCCGCGAGCTCGGCGATCACGTGCTGGTCATGGACAACGGCAAGATCGTCCATCGCGGCACGATGGCTGAGCTTGCCGCTGACGTGCCGCTGCAGGAGCGGCTGCTGGGCCTGAGCCTGGAGACGCATCAATGACCGAGATCGCCGCAACCGATCCGCTGCCGAAGCCGAAGCGCGATCTCGCACCGATCCTGCTGCCGATCGCGCTCGCGCTCGTCATGATCCCACTGGTCGGCTCGCCCAGCACGTGGCTGACGCTGACCGCGGCGAGCCTCGCCATGGGCATGATGATCTTCATCATGGCCTCGGGGCTGACGCTGGTGTTCGGCCTGATGGACGTGCTGAATTTCGGCCACGGTGCTTTCATCGCGGTCGGCGCCTATATCGCAACCCTGATCCTGCTGCCGTTTGCGAGCGCGATGCAGGCGGATTCGCTACTGATGAACCTCGCTGTGCTGGCGCCGGCGGCGCTGCTGTCGATGGCGGTCTCGGGCGCGCTCGGGCTCGTCGTCGAACGCGTGCTGATCCTGCCGGTCTACGGCCAGCACCTGAAGCAGATTTTGATGACCACCGGCGGGCTGATCGTGGCCGAGCAGGCGCTCTACGCCGTCTGGGGTCCGCAGATCATCCCGATGCCGCTGCCGACCTCGCTGCGCGGCTCCTTCATCATCGGCGACGTCGCGATCGCAAAATACCGCGTACTGGCCATGCTGGTCGGCCTTGCCGTCTTCGTCGCGATCCAGCTCGTGCTCAACCGCTCCAAGCTCGGCCTCCTGATCCGCGCCGGCGTCGAGAACCGCGAGATGGTCGAGGCGCTCGGCTATCGCATCCGCCGGCTGTTCCTCGGCGTGTTCATGACCGGCTCGGCGCTCGCCGGCCTCGGCGGCGTGATGTGGGCGCTCTATCGCGAGCAGGTCCACGCCTCCATGAGCGACGAGCTCACGGTGCTGATCTTCATCGTCGTCATCATCGGCGGCCTTGGCTCGATCGGCGGCTGCTTCATCGGCGCGATCCTGGTCGCCATGGTCGCCAATTACGGCGGCTTCCTGGTGCCGAAGCTCGCGCTCGTCTCCAACATCCTGCTGATGGTCGCCATTCTGATGTGGCGGCCGCGCGGCCTCTATGCGGTGACCAGCCGATGATGATCCTGTCCGGCGACCCGCCGAAGAGCCGCGTGCTGACGCTGGTTCTCGTTCTCATCATCCTGGCGCTGGCGGCAACGCCCTATCTGTTTCCGGGCGCCAAGGCGATGAACGTCGCGGCAAAGATCTGCATCTTCGCCGCCCTCGTCGCGTCCTACGATTTGCTGCTCGGCTACACCGGCACGGTGTCGTTCGCACACACCATGTTCTACGGCATCGGCAGCTACGCCATCGCGATCGCGCTGTATTCGATGGGGCCGAACTGGGCCGCGGTCGGCACCGGCATCGTCATCGGCCTGCCGCTGGCGGCACTGCTGGCGCTGGCGATCGGGCTGTTCTCGCTTCGGGTCGCCGCGATCTTCTTCGCCATGATCACGCTGGCGGTCGCGTCCGCCTTCCAGGTGCTGGCCTCGCAGCTGTCCTGGCTCACCGGCGGCGAGGACGGCCGCAGTTTTCAGCTGCCGGAGCTGCTGCGGCCCGGCACGGTGCTGATCTCCAAGAATTTCGCCGGTTTCGAGTTCAACGGCCGCATCCTGACCTTCTACCTGGTGTTCACCATATCGGCGCTGATGATCCTGGCGCTGCTGCGCGTGGTGAACTCGCCGTTCGGCCGCGTGCTGCAGGCGGTGCGTGAAAACCGTTTTCGCGCCGAGGCGCTGGGGTTCCGCACCGTGTTCCACCTGACCTACGCCAACTGCCTGGCCGCGCTGGTCGCCGCCAGCGCCGGCATCCTGAATGCGCTGTGGCTGCGCTATGCCGGACCCGACACCTCGCTCAGCTTCTCCATCATGCTCGATATTCTGCTGATGGTGGTGATCGGCGGCATGGGCACGATCTACGGTGCGATCATCGGCGCGACCATCTTCATCCTTGCGCAGAACTATCTGCAGTCGCTGATGGGGGTGGCCTCGAAGGCAGCTTCGGAGGCTGGCCTGCCGCTGCTGCCCGGCCTGTTGCATCCGGACCGCTGGCTGCTCTGGCTCGGGCTGCTCTTCATCGCCAGCGTCTATTTCTTCCCTACCGGCGTGGTGGGACGGCTGCGCAACAGCGGTGGCACCGCAAAACACTGAGCCGCGCGAGACAACCCCGCGCAAAGCACCAGGGCCCACGTTCGCGCGTGGGCCTTTTGCTTTACGGGTGGTTAAGGACGCGCGCCTCAGCCACGGCATCGCTGGCGGCGCTGGCGCTGTGATCTCGCTGCAGCGCAACGCGCGATTGTCGGCGCGGTTAAACCCTTAAGTAACCGGCTTTCCTAAGCTTTGGGCGACAAGTGCTTGATATGTATGTCCCTCCAGGGAGGGGGAATGCGTCGGGTGTTTTCCACGATATTGGGCAGGCCGTTACAGGCCGCAAGGGACGGCTTTGACGCCGCCATGCGGCGCGGACCTGTGCTTTGGCTGACGCTGTGCGGCGCCCTGCTGGTCGCCGGCATCTTCATGGTCACCATCGTGGCCGTCGACCAATTCCGCGAACGCTCGCTGGTCAATCGCGAGCGCGAGCTGGAAAACACCGTCGTGCTGCTCGCGCGTCATTTCGATCAGCAGTTCGAGGATTCCGACACGGTTGCGAGCGAACTCATCGCGCAGATGAGGCTCCCCGAGCTGGCCTCGCCGGCTGCATTCCGCGAGCAGATGTCGGGGGCGGACGCCCATGACATGCTGCGAAGCAAGGTCAGCTCTATATCCTATCTGGGCGACATCGCGATCTATGACGCGGAAGGCGACCTGATCAACTGGTCGCGCGCGCAGGACCTGCCCAAGATCAACATCGCTACCCGCAACTATTACCAGACCTTCAAATCGAATCCGCAGTCCGAGCCGGTGCTGCTGGAATCCGTGCACAGCTACATCATCGGAAAATGGACCACCGTCGAGGCGCGCAGGCTCAATGGGCCGGACGGACAATTCCTCGGCGTGATGGTGCGGCGGATCGATCCCGACAGCTACCAACGCTACTTCGCGTCGGTGGCGCTGGCGGAGGGCGCCGCCATTTCGTTGTTCGACCGCGAAGGCAAGATGCTGGCGCGCTACCCGCACGTCGAAGGCCGGGTCGGCAAGAATTACAAGAATTCGCCGCTGGTGCAGAAGGTCCTGACCGAGGGCGGCCGGCATACGCTGCGCGTCAAGAGCCCGGTCGACGGCGAGGAGCGGCTCGGCTCGGCGGCCTCGCTCGCGCACTTCCCGCTGATCATCGTCGCGACCCACACCATGTCGGCGGCCCTCGCCGACTGGCGCGCGCAGACCGGCCTGATGATCGCGGCGGCGACGCTGTCGGCGGCGATCATCGCGCTGACCCTGTTTCTCATCATTCGCCAGATCAACCGGCAGAACAGGGAAGCGCAGCAGCGCATCGAGGACGAACGCCTGCGGCTCGACACCGCGTTGAACAACATGT
Organism: Pseudomonadota bacterium; assembly: GCA_023390955.1. GTDB lineage: Bacteria > Pseudomonadota > Alphaproteobacteria > Rhizobiales > Xanthobacteraceae > Bradyrhizobium. The sequence goes on along the minus strand of JAEWBW010000521.1, from coordinate 16,455 downwards.
CGCAGGGCCTGATCCTGTACAGCGCGACCGGTCACATCGTCACCTGCAACGGGCGCTATGCCGACATGTTCGGCCTCTCGACCGACATCATCAAGCCCGGCTGCCACATCCATGAGGCGATGTACCACCGCAAGGAGCGCGGCACGTTCGACGGCGACGTGATTAGTTTCTGCGCCGAGGTCATGCGGATCGTCGCCGAGGGCACGGTGTCCCGCCGCATCACCGAGCTCGCGGACGGCCGCGCGTTCCAGATCATCAACACACCGCTCGAGCAGGGCGGCTGGGTCGCCACCATCGAGGACATCACCGAGCGGCGCATGCTGGAGCAGGAGCGCGACCGCAACCAGACCTTCCTGCGCGAAATCATCGACCATATCCCGTCGCAGATCACGGTGAAGGACGCCCGCACGCGGCAGTACCTGCTCATCAACGGCGTTGCCGAACAGCAATTCGGCCTGTCACGCCATTCCGTGGTCGGCAAAACCGCGTTTGATATCTTCCCGGAAGCTTCCGCCCAACACGTCACGACCGACGACGACACCGCGTTGCGATCTGCTGACGGCCTGTTCAAGGACGAACATCCCTGGGAAACGCAGGCGCTGGGCTTGCGCTACATCACCTCGCGCCGCATCGGTCTTCGCGACCAGGCCGGCGAAGCACGCTACCTCATCCATGTCGTCGACGACGTCACCGAGAAGCGCAGCGCCAACGACAAGATCGCGCATATGGCGCATTACGATGCGCTGACCGACCTGCCGAACCGGGCGCTGTTCCGCAAGCAGATCGAGCGCGAGCTGACCAAGGTCAAGGACGGTTCGCAATTCGCGGTGCTCTATATCGATATCGACGAATTCAAGGGCATCAACGATTCGCTGGGACATTACGTCGGCGACGAGCTGTTGAAGGCGGTCGCCAGCCGCATTCGCGCCTGCCTGAAGCCGGGCGACCTGATCGCACGGCTCGGCGGCGACGAATTCGCGGTGATCCAGACCGGGATCCGGTCGTCCGACGACGCGCTGACATTCGTCACGCGGATCCACGAAGCGATCCGGCGCCCCTATCACTGCCTCGGCCATCAGCTCTCGACCGATGCCAGCATCGGCATCGCGCTGGCGCCGCAGGACGGCACCGATCTCGACCAGCTCATCAAGAACGCCGACCTCGCGATGTACGGCGCCAAGGCGGGCGGCCGCCGCACCCACCGCTTCTTCGTGCCCGCAATGGATGCGAGCGCCAAGGCGCGCCTCTCGCTAGAGCAGGATCTGCGCCAGGCCATGGTCGATGGCGGCTTCGAGATTCACTACCAGCCGCTGGTCGACTTGCGCAGCAACGAGGTCTCGGCCTGCGAGGCGCTGCTGCGCTGGCGCCATCCCGAACGCGGCATGGTGTCGCCGGCCGAATTCATTCCGATCGCGGAAGACACCGGCCTGATCACCGAGCTCGGCGACTGGGTGCTGCGGACCGCCTGCACGGAGGCCGCGACCTGGCCCGCCCATGTGCGGCTCGCCGTCAACGTCTCGCCGGTCCAGCTCAAATGCGAATCGCTGGCGCTGAAGATCGTCAGCGCGCTGTCCGCCTCCGGCCTCGACCCGCGCCGGCTGGAGATCGAGATCACCGAAGCCGTGCTGATCCGCGACGACGAGGCGGCGCTGCTGATCCTGCATCAGCTTCGCAGCATCGGCGTACGCATCGCGCTCGACGATTTCGGCACCGGCTATTCGTCGCTCAGCTATCTGAAGCGCTTCCCGTTCGACAAGATCAAGATCGACCGCTGCTTCGTCGCCGACATCACCGAATCCGACGGCGCGCCCGTCATCGTGCAAGCGGTGGTGAACATCGCCGGCGCCCGCAACATGACCACGGTCGCCGAAGGCGTCGAGACCGAGGCGCAGCGCGAGATGCTGCGCAATCTCGGCTGCACCGAGATGCAGGGCTATCTGTTCAGTCCGCCGAAGCCGGCCGTCGACGTGCGAAAGCTGTTCGGCGCCGGCGTGACGCGCGAAGCGGCGGTGGCCTGAGATGCCCAAAGGCACCGCAAGGAACACCACGAAGCGCACGTCACCCAAGCGGACCGACGTCGGCCATTCCTATGCCGTGCGGCTGATGCAGCATCTGGTGGTTCCGACCTTCGTGATCGATCCGCAGCGCCGCGTCGTGATCTGGAACAAGGCCTGCGAACGCCTGACCGGCGTCGCCGCCTCCGAAGTGCTCGGCACCACCAAGCATTGGGAGGCCTTCTACGCCACCGAGCGCCACTGCCTTGCCGACCTCGTCGCGCTCGACATGCCCGAGCAGCTCCCCGAGCTCTATTCGGAATACAACGCACGCGGACATAACGGGCTTGGCTTCGGCGCCGAGAACTGGTGCCTGATGCCGAAGCTCGGCAACCAGCTCTATCTCGCCATCGACGCCGGCCCGATCCACGACGAGGCCGGCAATCTGATCGCGGTGGTCGAGACGCTGCGCGATCTGACCGACCAGAAGCGCGCCGAGATGGCGCTGAAGGAGCTCGCCACCAAGGACGGCCTGACCGGGCTCTCCAACCGCCGCTCCTTCGACCAGGTGCTGATGGCCGAGTGGACGCGCGCACAGCGGACGCAGCAGCCGCTGTCGCTGCTGTTCCTCGACGTCGACCATTTCAAGCAGTTCAACGATCTGCACGGCCATCAGGTGGGCGACGAATGCCTGCGCACGGTCGCCGCCGTCGTCAGCCGGCACGCGTGGCGGCCGCTGGATCTTGCGACCCGTTACGGCGGCGAAGAGTTCGCGCTGATTCTGCCCGAGATGAGCAGCGAGGCGGCCTGCGCGCTCGCCGAACAGATCCGTTACGCCGTGCTGGACCTGCAGATCAGCCACGGCGCCGCGGGCGCCGGCGACCACGTCACGCTCAGCGTGGGCGTCGCCAGCCATGTCCCGGCTGAAGGCGACGACCGCCCGGATCGACTGCTCGGCTCGGCCGACCAGGCGCTCTACGCCGCCAAGCGCCTCGGCCGCAACCGCGTCGTCTCCGCCGAACGCATGCTGGCCGAATTCGCACGGAATGACCGCGGCCCGGCTGATGTTCCGGCGCCCAACAGGCGCTGGTCCGGGCGCAACTAGGCCGCTCAGGCCGAGGTTGCCCACCCCACGCCAATCGGCTAAATGAACCCTCGTTGCACCCGTAGCTCAGCTGGATAGAGCGTTGCCCTCCGAAGGCAAAGGTCACACGTTCGAATCGTGTCGGGTGCGCCAATAAAATCAGTCAGTTAATTGGTTCTCCCTTCAGAGCTGGTCGCGCGGGTAAGCGCCGGGCAGGCTGGAGAATTGCCGCCACGATACGCCGAGGCTCGCCGCTCGCGGTTTTGAGCACTTCGGGCGACGGCACATGAGCGATTACGTGAGGTGCGACCGACACGACTTGGATCGCACCTGGGGATCAAGCAGGCCGGCCCGGTCAAACTGCAGAGGCGTGCAACAGTGATCTTCCGGGTTTGACCCCTCATGGCCAGTATTTTACTTCTTCGGAATTGGGGGATTTCGCGCAAATGGCCGACCTGATCCGCAGCAACGCCCTGAGCAATTATGCCGAGGTTGCGCGCGCGAACGGCCTTGTCCCGGCACAGATGCTCAAGAAGGCAAGGCTGCCGCCGGATTGTCTCGAGCGTCCGGATCTTCGCATCCCGGTGAAGGCGGTTCGGCGCCTGATCGAGATATCGGCGGAGGAGTCAGGTGCCGAGAGCTTCGGACTCCAGATGGCCCAAAGCGGGAGCATGGCCAATCTTGGTCCGCTCGCCTTCCTCATCCAGGAGCAGGCCACGATCGGGATGGCGCTCGACACCCTTGCGCGTTTCATTCACATCCACAACGAGGGCATGCGGCTCATCATCGAACGCCGCAAGCGCGTGGTCATCATCGCCCTGGTCATCCATGGCGGTGCGCTGCGTCAGGCGACGGAAGTCGCGCTCGGCACCGCCGACCGCACAATCCGCACCCTGCTCGGCGGCGACTGGCAGCCGCTCGAGGTGCACTTCATGCACAGCGCGCCGCGCACGCTTCGCCATCACCGGGAGTTTTTCGGCTGCGAGCTCGTCTTCGATTCCGATTTCGATGGGATCGTTTGCAATGCGCTCGACCTCGATCGCCAGATTCCCACCGCCCTGCCCGACCTCGCGCGCTATGCTGAGGACCAGGTTCAGGCAATGGATACGCGCAACCAAGCCTGGGACGCCAAGGTCGCCGAAGCGGTCCGCGCGTTCTTCCCGAGCCAGGACTGCACGATCGAGCGCGTCGCCGAGCACTTCTCCTGCACGAGGCGGACCATTCACCGTCATCTGGCCGAGTGCGGCACCACCTTCTCCGAGATCGTCGACAACCAGCGCGCCGATCTCGCGTTGCGGCTGATCGAGGATCGCTCGCGCCCGCTTGCCCAGATCGCCGAGATGGTCGGCTTCTCGGCGCAAAGCGCCATGGCGCGATGGTTTCGCGGACGGTTCGGATGCAGCGTCACCGAATGGCGCTCCGATCCGCGCGAAGGGCTCCGCGCCGTCGCCGGGCGGTGGTGAAACGCCGCATCTGCGACTGGAACGGGCGCCGCACGCCGGCGTTCGAAATGGCGGGGCAGCATTGGGAGTCATTCAGATGAAGCTTACAGGTGTTGCGATTGTCGTCGCGCTCGCGCTGCCTTCGGCGGTGCTGGCGCAATCGAGCAAGCCCGACGTTTCGGGCGCGCCGAGTGCGAAGAATTCAGGCGCCGGCATTTCCGGGCAGACCGGGAACCAGAGCGGTCCGAACGCCAGGTCGGGCGAGACAGTCGGATCGAGCGCCACCGGCAACACTGCGGTGCAATCGCAGGATCCGTCGAAGATCCAGGGCGCACCGGGCAACAAGAGCGGGCCACCGGCAAAGCAACCGCAGCAGCGGTGAAGCGCCACTCAGATCATCACCGGCACGCAATGAAAAACTCCGCCGGAGCGATTGCCCCGGCGGAGTTCGATATCTCTTTCGTCGAGCGCGTCGCGACGAAATTCGTCGCGATCAGAAGCCGACGGACTCGCTGATGTAGAAGGTGTTGAGGATCGAAATCCGGTCGCGATCGGTCTGGATCGGCGGACGGCCATGCCAGCTCATGTTCTTGAGCGTGTGATACGCCTTCAGCACGACAAAGGCGTAGCCGAGATTGGGCAGGAACGGAATCGTCTTCACCGGCTCGAGGCAGTACGAGCCGACGTGGAACAGGCCCTTCAGCGAAGCCTGATACAGCGTCGTGCCGAGCGCTTCCTGGGAATCATCGGACGGGCAATACACCTGCATCGTCACGACCTTCTTGCGCGTATCGGGATGCGGCTTGATCCGGTAGCCGTCACGATCGACATAGAGCACGGGCTTGGCCACAAGCTTGAGATCCTTGGCTGACGCGACTTTGTCGCCTCGTGCGCGAATCTCCAGACCGTCGTGCAGCTTCCTGCGGATCGCGTTCTCGACCTCGATCGAGGTCATCATCGTCGACGCAGCCTGCCACGCTTCCCGGACAGCCGGCTCGATGTGGCCGATGTGCTCGCCGTACAAGCGCAGCGCCATGCGGGTTCCCGTGCCGGTGATCGGGTCGTATCCCTTGGCCGGAATGCTTTTGATCAGCTCCTGATAGAAGCTGTCCGGGAAGAAGTTCCTGAACACGATGTGAGGGAACGGTGCGGCCGAATAATCGCACGCGTCGATGCTGGCGACGGCATGAGCGATCAGCTCGTCGGCCAGATCCGTGTGTGTAGCTGCGTATTCTGCGACGGCCGTCATCCCGCCACCTCCCGGCCAAATTGAATGCTGCGCTATCATAGCAAGCGCAGGTGGGGCGGGCAATGCGACCCGGATCGCGGGAATCCGGGCCGATCATGGCGAAATATCAGGTCAACGGCGGCAATGACCGAGTTGTGAAGGCAGGGTCAGTGCCTGGTCGTTTCGAACACGACGATTTCGCCGGTCAGCTCGGGCTCATGCGCCATCAGCCGGGTCAGGTCGGAATCGCTCCAGTCGGCGAGACTTACCACCTCGCCCGTCATGCGATCGGGCGCCATCGATTGCGTCGGCTCGAGGACCTTGAGGCCTCTCTCGTCCACGAAGAAGGTGTGATCGCCGAACATGCCGTTGAGCTGCGGCATGGCGGGGTGCTCGTCGGGAAGCACCTGGGCGCCGAGTTGATGAACGGTCTGCTTCACTTGCGCGGATGTTAGCTTCATGGGCTGCTCCGTGTCTGTTGCATCGGGCTTCGCCGACTCAAGCCAGGCCTGAGCCAACGTTCCCGACCTTTGCCCTGCCCTTGTTGGCCGGCTCAAGCTCCCGAACAGATGCAGCGCACAAACGTTCCCGAAAAACGCATTTCGTGAAGACGGGTCGCAATCAAGGTTCCCAGACCGCAGGCGTGGCACGGGATTGCCACGCTTCGCTCATGATTGGAGCGATGCAGGAGCCGCAACGAATCCGGCGACGCTCAGACGGCTTCGACGATCCGGATGTCGCGGTCCGCGCCGTCGCCGAGTGCCTCATGCGCTTCCTTGTAGGCCGGGCTCTCATAGGCGGCGCGGGCGGCTTCGACGCTGTCGAATTCGATCAGGACGACGCGCTCGTTGAGCCCGAGCTCGAAGGTCGCCGACGGCATGCCCCGCGCGAGAATGCGGCCGCCGGCCGCTTCGATCGCCGGACGCGACAGCTTTGCGTAAGCCGCCATCGCGTCGGGATTCTTGATGGAACGGTAGGTCGCGACCCAATAGGCTTTTGCCATTTTGCTTCTCCTGTTGTCGTTGATTGACAGTTCTCGTCAAGCAGCGTCGCTACTCGTTGCGGTTCTCGCCGGCCGACAGCGCGCAGATGCGCGACAGATGCACATAGGGCAGACCGGTCTCCCTGGCCCAGGCATTGAACTGCGCCTGCACCTTTGCAAGATCGTCCTTCGACTTGACCTCTTCAGCGATGTCGAGGCCAGTCTCTCGCAGACAGGCGACGACGTCCTTCGAGGTGACAAAGCCGTCCCAGCCGACGAAACGCAGCAACATCTGGCCGGTGTTGCCGCCGAGGCGACTGCCGCGCTTGGTCAGGAGATCGAGCAGGCCGATCTCGTCGGATGACGGCCACTTCGCCAAGAATTTGCCGAAGCTGCCATGCTCCCTGGCGATCTCCTGCACGAAGGCGGCGTTGTCGCGCACCGACATGATCTTGGCGCCGTTGCGCACGATGCGCGCGTCGCGCATCAGGCCGTCCCAATAATCTTCCGGCTGGAATGTCAGCTCGGCCGGTTCGAAATGGAGGAAGGCAGCTTCGAAGCCGTCCCACTTGTTCTCGATGACGCTCCAGGCGAATCCGGCGCAAAATACCCGCTTCGTCATCTCGGCGAGGATGCGGTCGTCGCCCAGCTTCGCAAGCCGCTTGAGGTCGGGCTTCGACGGCAGCAGCTTGTCCAAGGCCTTGGGTCCGCCCTTGCGCTTCTCGGCGCGGGCACGGATGGTCTTGAAGGCGGTCATGGGATCACCGGTGAAAGGAGGCACCACGACAGCAGACTTTGTCCGGCGGGTCCAGACCTGCGAAGCCGCCCCGGCAGGCCCAAACGTGCGGCAGCCGGACGAGGGCCGGCGATAATGGTCTGCTTCTTGCCTCCAAAATTGCTGGAATGCCCCCTTTCTTCAACCCACGGCCCGGACGGAGATCCGATGCGCTGCCTGGTCGTTGCCGACCTGCACTACTCGCTTCCGCAGCTCGACTGGCTGGTGAGTGCCGCGCCGCAATTCGACCTGGTGATCTTTGCCGGCGACGCGCTCGATATCTCCTCCGTGGTGGACTTCCGCGCGCAGATCGTCGTGGTCAAAAAGTATCTGGCGATGCTGGCGCGCCAGACGCGCGTGATCCTGTGCTCGGGCAATCACGATCTCGACGAGCGCAGCCCTGACGGCGAAAAGATCGCGCGTTGGATCATGGAGGTTCGCGACCTCGGCATCGCCTGCGATGGCGACGATTTGAGGATCGGCGACACGCTTTTCACGATCTGCCCGTGGTGGGACGGACCGATGGTGAAGGAGCGGCTCGCCGCGCAATTGCGCGTGGCCGCCGGCCGGCGCAGGCAACGCTGGATCTGGGTGCATCACGCGCCACCGGCGAACTCACCGACGAGTTGGGGCGGCAAGCGCTTCTTCGGCGACGTCGAGCTCGTGCAATGGATCGCGGATTACCAGCCGGCGATGGTGATCTCGGGTCACGTGCACCAGTCGCCGTTCGTCGCCGACGGCTCGTGGTTCGACCGGCTCGGCAACAGCTGGGTGTTCAACGCGGGCCTCCAGCACGGCCGCCCACCGACCCACATCGTGATCGACCTGGATGCGAACCGGGCCTTCTGGCTCGCGGCCGGCGAGGCGCAATGGATCGACCTCAGTGCGCCGCTGCGGCGGCCGGGCATTCCGGTCACCGAGCCGCCCGCCTGGCTCACATCCTTGGATCGGATTGCCGATCCGAGCCTGGCGAGACCTCCTGCGGCGGCAGGTTGATCATGCTCTGCAAGACCTCGCCGACCATCGCGAGATGGTTGCCCTGGCCGGCATATTGGCGCTTGAGGTCGGCGAGATAGGTGTTGGCGGCGTTGAGCCGCTGCGCCAGGATGCGCGCGAGCAGCAGCGCGACGGCGGGCTCCTCGCTCAGGAACGAGGCTGCATCCTCGAATTCATAGATCACGGAATCGGCGCAGGCCCGCACCGTCGCGGTGTGCGGCCGATGCAGCAGCACCGACATCTCGCCGAAAATGGCCCCGGGATCGGCCAGCGTCGCAACCACCGTGCCGCCCTTGATAACCTCGAGCTTGCCCTCGATCAGCACATAGAGGTGACCGGTCGAGCTGCCCTCAGTAAGGATCTGCGTGCCCGCGGCGACCGACCGCTGCGTTGCACCGCTGCAATAATCCAGGACTGCGCGCATCTCTCGAATACCCCCGTCGCAGCCAGACTAGGCAGTGGCGCTGGCTGCGTCGAAGGGATAAAGGCGGCGGCCTTGCTCAAATTATCGGCATCACGCCTCACAGGCTCGGCGCGGGCTCCAGCGGCAAGGATTGCAGGCCGCCGAAACGGCGTTCGCGGCCGTGGAAGGCGGCCAGCGCATCCGCGAGGTCGGCCGCATCGAATTCCGGCCACATCCGCTCGGTGAAATGCAGTTCGGCATAGGCGCCTTCCCAGAGCAGGAAGTCCGACAGCCGCTTCTCGCCGGAGGTACGGATGATGAGATCGACGTCGCGCAAGGACGCCTCGCCTGTGACGAGCTGCGAGAAAGCCTCGCGGGTGAGGCTGGTCAGCGCCGCCGCCTTGGCCGCGGCGTTGAGGATGGCGTCACGCGCGGAATAATCGACGGCGATGCGCAGGTGCAGCGTCTCTCCATCGACGGTCGCGCGCTCGGCGCCGGCGATCGCATTCGCGATCCCATCGGGCAGGCGATCGCGACGGCCGATCACGCTCAGCCGCACGCCATTCTTGACCAGGCTCTGCACTTCGTTGGCGAGATAGAAGCGCAGCAGCGTCATCAGCGCCGCAACTTCCGCCTTGGGCCGCCGCCAATTGTCGGTGGAGAAGGCGTAGAGCGTCAGCGTTCCGATGCCCTGCTTGGGAGCTGCTTCGACCACGCGACGGATCGCCTCGACGCCGGCCTCGTGGCCGCGGACACGCGACAGCCCGCGGCGCGTGGCCCAGCGGCCGTTGCCATCCATGATGATGCCGACATGCAGCTTCTCGCTGGGAATTTTACTTTGCATTGCAAAGTCTCCGGACAAAAAAGGGAATGATCAGGTCGACGCCAGACCGAGGCGGCCGAGCGGCGGAGCCTCGCGGCCGGCGGCCTTGGCGGCATCGCGCACGAGACGCTCGAGCACGCCAAGATAATCGAGGAAGCGGCGGCGGCCGGCCTTCGTGAGGCGGCAGCTGGTGTGCGGGCGGTTGCCCTCATAACCCTTGGTCACTTCGACGAGACCAGCTTCCTGCAGCACCTGCAGATGCCGGCTGAGATTGCCGTCGGTGAGGCCGCAGAGTTGCTTGAGATCGGCAAACGCCAATCCCTTGGGATGCGCCATCAGTGAGGTCAGCAGCCCGAGCCTCGCCTTCTCGTGGATCACGCGGTCGAGCCCCTCATAGGAAAAGGGCGCGCTTTCAGTCTTCGACATCATTGTCTCCGGACGCAACGTAGAGAATTCCAGCCATCACCGACTGTCCGATCACGAATGGCAGGCCCATCAACCAGGGCGAAAGCGTATGTGTCTGGCTCGCAAGCACCACGACCGCGAAACCCGAGACGAAGTACCAGGCACCCGCGAGCGCCACGCTGCGCGGCAGCGAGCGCACCGAGGCGAAGATGCCCAGCGACACCAGGATCTGCCACAAGCCGGGCAGCAGCCACAGCGTCCCGGCAGCGAACTTCCACATCACCACGGCGAGCAGCACGCCGGCCACGCCCGCGGGCAGGAATTGCTCGACTGCCTGGTAGATCATGGCGTCGGCGAGGCCCGAATGATGGCGGCGCGAGCGCGCGCGCATCTCGATCCAGATGATGAGGCCGGACAACGCCGCGGCCACGCCCCAGCCGAGAAAGAAGCTGACGGGATCGAGCGTCGGGTTCGGGATCAGCCAGTGTTGCAGCCCTGCCGTGACCAGCGCGAGCGCGCCGGTGGCCGCCATGGTCGCCGGACCATAGCCGCGGAACGCAGTGCCCGCGGCGATCTGGCTGCGGATCGCCACAATGTCGGCCAGTGCCTTGTCGAGATCGCGCATCGGCAATGCCAACCTTCGCTCCGCCCTCGCATTTGCGGCTCGGGCCGCATCTACTTTGTATCGCAAAGTATACCGGATCACAAAGCGGAAGCAAGGGCCAAGGTCGGACTCCGCGAAGCGGCGCGGCCAAAGCAACTGGCGGTTGCGCCCCGGCTCCTCCGGCAGATAGGAGGGGTAAAGGTATTCCGGGGGAAGATATGCGGTTCAGGTCAATTGTTTTTGCGTCCCTGCTGCAGATGAGCGCCGTCGGAGTTGTGCAGGCGGCCGGACCATTCGGCTCCATCAAGGTGGGCAACTGGATCGGTGGCGCCTACAGCAACGATTCGACCAGAGCGTTCTCGCACTGCGCCGCAAGCGCCCCTTATGCAAACGGCATGACGTTGCTTGTGGGTCAAGAGGCGACCAATGGTTGGCTGCTCGGTTTTGCAAACCCCGCCTTTCGCTTCAAGAAGGACGAGAACCTTGCGATCGATGTAACCTTCGACGGTCAAGCGGAAGCAAGACTATTTGGCACCGCCATTTCGGAGGTCATGGTCACCACGGTACTTCCCACCAACGTCGCTCGAACCTTCCAGAAGGCGAGCCTGATGGTAGCTGTAGCAAGGGGCACGCCGTTTCAATTCAACCTGGCGGCCACTGGTCCTCTGCTTGCAGCCATCACCAACTGTGTCACCAAGGTCAAAGCTGAAGGGCTCGAGAAGGCCGGAGATTTCAGCAAGGTTGCCGCAAAACCGACGCCCGGCGACAAGCCAACGCCGTCCAAGCCCGGCAAGACAACGGGCTCCAGCGGCACCGGCTTCGTCGTGAGCGCCAACGGACACATTGTCACGAACAATCATGTCATCGACGGCTGCGTCGGCGACATCAAGGGCAATCTCGCCGGCGAGGCCGCGACAGTCTTGCGTGTCGTATCGCGCGACCCCAGAAATGATCTGGCGCTACTGCAGGCGTCGTCAGGCACGACGTTCAAAGACTTTGCCAGAATTCGCGATCGTTCAATCCGCTCCGGCGATTCCGTCGTTGCCATCGGCTTCCCCTTCCACGGGCTGCTCACGTCAGATTTCACGGTGACGACAGGGATTGTCAGTTCGCTCAGCGGGCTGCGCAACGACTCGCGCTTCCTCCAGATCAGCGCAGCGGTCCAGCCCGGCAACAGCGGCGGGCCGCTGTTCGACACATCGGGGCAAATCGTCGGCGTGGTTACCGGGAAGCTCGACGCGTTGCGGATGATCGCGTCGACGGGCGACATCCCGGAGAATGTCAATTTCGCCATCAAGACCGGCGCGCTACGCGACTTCCTCGACAATTCGGTGGTGCCCTATCAGAGCGGCGAGCCAAAAGGCGAGCTCAAGACCACCGACATCACCAGCAACGCGCGTGCCTATACAATGCTGATCTCGTGCTCGGGAACAAGCGCGAGCACGGACCAGGCTGACGCGAAGCGATAGGATGCGGCGCTCCTCTCACCCGTGACAGCACGCCCCCTTCGCCTGCGGCTGATACTGGTCGCGCAGGCGCACCCAGTCCATCGGATATGGCAGACCGTCCTCGTGGCGGCCGAGAGGCGTGAGGTCGAGGTACTGATAGCCGACATTCATCATGTCGAGGCCGCGGGCGAAGCAGGAATAGGTGTGGAAGACCGCGCCGGCCTCATCGCGGTAGAACACGCTGATGCCGGGTAATTCGGGACCGTAGAACGGCGTGGTGCCGAAATTGTATTTTGGCACACCCTTGTCGATCTCCTCACGTGTGAACGAGACTTCGTAGTCGCGGTTGAAGTCGTTGCCGCCGGACGACACCCAATCGAAGGTCCAGCCCATCCGCGTCTTGAAGGCTTCGAGCTTGGCAACCGGCGCGAGCGAGATCGCGGCCGTGGCGGTGTCGCGCGCCGCCAGATGCGGCACGACACGATCAAGGGCGTCGAGCCAATACGAGCAGCTCTTGCAGGCAGCGTCCCAATCGGGCGCGAACATCACGTGCTGCACCACGAGCTGCTGATGTCCCTTGAAGAGATCGGCCAACGTCACCCTGCCGTTCGGCCCGTCGAAGACATACGGCTTGTCGACCTTGACCCAGGGCAGCCCGCGGCGCTCCTCGGCGAGACGCTCACGCGCCTGCGAAAATTCCTTCTCGTGCGCCAGATGCGCCTTGCGCGCCTCGACCCATTGTTCGCGCGAAACGATTTGATGTTGCTGCACGGCTCTCTCCTCTGGGCGGTGGATTGGCATACGGTCAGGCGACGAAGGCATCGAGTTTGTCGAGGAACGAAGTCCAGCCGCGCTGATGATTGTCGCGTGCGGCCTCATCGGCGAACTGGGCGTGATGGAACACCATCAGCGTACCCGCGGCGTCCGGCTTCAGCGTGATCGTGACAAGCGATTCCCGCTCAGGCGTCGAGCGCCAGGCCCAGGTGAAGACCAGCTTCTCGTTCGGCACGACTTCGCGATAGATCCCGCCGGCCTCGAAATATTCGCCGTCGTCGCGGACAAAGCTGAGCCTGAAACGGCCACCGACGCGAACGTCGAGCTCGGCCGCAACCGAGGCAGGCTTCATGTTGGGCGGCCCGAACCATTGCGCTAGCTGCGCGGCTTGCGTCCAGGCGGCGTAGACTTTTTCCGGCCGCGCGCGGAGGCGCCGCGTGAGGGTGAGGCTTGGGCGTTCAGGGCTTGGACGTTCGATGGCACCGGCGTTGGCGGCTGCGTTGACGGCCATGGGGTCTCCTCCACGAAAGCGGCAAGGCGATCGAAATTCTCGGACCAGAAGCGTGCATAACGATTGAGCCAGTCCATCGCCTGCTCCATCGGTTGCGCGGTGAGGCGACAGGCGACCGTGCGCCCAGTCTTCTCCCGCACGATCAGGCCCGCATCCGACAGTACGTCGAGATGCTTCATGATCGCGGGCAGCGACACCGGGAACGGCGCGGCCAGCTCGCTCACCGACAGGCCGTCCTGCTCGCCGAGCCGCGCCAGCAGCGCGCGCCGTGTCGGGTCCGACAGAGCCGCAAAGGTGCGGTCCAGCATCTCGTCTCTATACTTAACCATATGGTTTAGTATAGAGACAATCGAGAACACGTCAAGCGCAGGCCTGCTGGCGATGCGCGCACGCGTGCGTGATCAGAGCATCAGAGGTTCAATAGGGAGCAGCGCGTCGGCCGCGCGGCGATGGCTGCGCAGGCCGGTTCAATTGTAAGCGCGGGTTCTGGCCGCAATATCCCTTGCGGCCCGACACGCTCACGAGACACTGCTCGCGGGTTTGATACGAGCAATCGCCGGGGTAGCCGAACTCGGCGTCCTGGATGCACCACGGATATTCGACATCCGCGCGCGCCGGGCTCGCTGCGGCGATGCCGGCGAGCAAGACGACGCCGATCGCCAATTGCATGTTGCGCATGATCATGATTCTCCCGTTTGCCGCACGATATGCGAGCGCAGGAAGGGAAGGTTTCAAGAAGGCCGGTTTATTCCGGCGCGCGTTGACGGACGCACGCCGCGCGGCCAATCACCGTCAGTTCGGGTAGACGGGCTTCCTGTAGCGCGGAGGCCGCTGCTGCGCCGGCGCGCCATAGGCCACGCGCGGATTGGGACCGCAGAACAGCAGGCGGCCGGAGACGCTGGCCTGGCACTGCGCGTAGGTCGCGTAGGAGCATTCGCCGGGGTAGTCATAATCTCCGCCCTGGGCGCACCAGGGATAATCTCCTGCGGAAGCGGGGCTGATGCTGCCGGAAACGGCGACAATTGCGGCGCTCAATGCCAGCAATGCAAACTGCGTCTTGCGCATGATCCAACTCCTCTGCTCATGCCTGCCCCCGGCGCGAGTTACGCGCTCTCTATCATCAGGTTTCGGCACGCGGCTTTATTCCGGGTCTGCCCGAACATATGCAAGAAAAAAGCACAAGAAAAAGCCCCGCCGTGCGGCAGGGCTTCTTCGTCAGGCGATCACGAATTCGCTACTCGACCTTCAGGCCAGCGAACTCGACGACCTTCTTCCACTTGTCGGTCTCGGCCTTGATCTCCTTGCCGAACCCCTCGGGCGTCTGGATCAGCGGATCACCGCCGAGCTCGACCAGCCGCTTGGTCATGGCCGGCTCCTTGAGGATCTCGTTGATCTCGCTGTTGAGCTTGGCGATGATTTCCTTGGGCGTGTTCTTCGGGGCGCCCATGCCGAACAGCGCGCTCGCCTCGTAGCCCTTGACCGTCTCATCGATCGCCTGCACGTCGGGCAGTTGCGGCGAGCGCTGCGTGGTGGTGACGCCCAGCGCGCGGAGCGAGCCGGAGCGGATGTGCTGGATGATCGACGGCATGTTGTCGAAGATCACCTGGACCTGGCCGCCGAGCATGTCGGTGATGGCGGGCGCGGCGCCGCGATAGGGCACGTGCTGCATCTTGCAGCCGGTCATCGCCATGAACATCTCGCCGGACAGATGCACCGAGGTGCCGTTGCCGGAAGACGCCATGTTCACCTTACCTGGATTGGCCTTCACATATTCGATGAACTCGGCGACGTTCTTCGCCGGCACGTCCTTGTTCACCGTCATCACGTTCGGCACCCGCTGGAAGGAAGCGACCGGCGCGATGTCGGTGACGAAGTTGAACTTGAGATTGGCGTAGAGCGAGGTGTTGATGTAGTTGGCCGGATTGACCAACAAGACCGTGTAGCCGTCGGGCTCGGCATTGATGACGGACTCGGTGCCGATGTTGTTGCCGGCGCCCGGCTTGTTCTCGATCACGAATTGCTGGCCGAGCTTTTCCGACAGGCGGGTGCCGATCAGGCGCGCCAGGATGTCGGTGGCTCCGCCCGGCGGATAGCCGACCACCCATTTTACCGGCTTGGTCGGGTAGTCCGCGGCAAAGGCTTTCAGCGGCGAAGCAACGAGCGGACTGGCGGCCAAAAGACCGAGCGCGGTACGGCGTGTGATCATCTCAAGTTTTCTCCCGAATTGTTGTTCTTGAAGTCGGCGTGGGGCGTTGTAACAAAGCGCGCGAGCCACGAGAAGCCCGCCTTGGACGCAACGGGCCTCGGCGCGACGAAAGGATAAGGCATGCCGGTCAAGGTTCTGGCCCTCGATCATCTCGTCATCAACGTCACCGACGTCGCGCGCACGGTGGACTGGTATCGCAAAATCCTCGGCATGGAAGTGGCGGTATTCGACCCTGGTGGCGGCAAAGCGCCGCGGACCTCGCTGATATTCGGGCACCAGAAGATCAATGTGCGGCCGCGCGACGCCGACAAGGTGGAGTGGTTCACCGCCGACCACCAGACCGCCGGCAGCGAGGATCTGTGCTTCCTCACCTCCGCCGCGCCCGACGAGGTGGTGGCGCATTTGAAGGCACATGGCGTAGCGATCGAGGAAGGCCCGGTTCCCAAACAGGGGGCACTCGGCACCCTGCGCTCGGTCTATTGCCGGGACCCGGACGGGAGCCTGATCGAGATCTCCTCGTATGGGGACGGCGGGCGGTAGGAAGCCACCGACGCCGTCATTGCGAGCGACGCGAAGCAATCCAGACTGCATCCGCCGGGACAGTCTGGATTGCTTCGTCGCTATGCTCCTCGCAATGACGGTCGAGGCAGACGGGCCGCGATACGGACTGAGACGCGTAGCCGCATGCCGCGCATGCATTTGCCCGTCGCGCCATCCAGTGGCAGGAAGACGCAATAAACCAGCGACAGCCGCCACCAAGATGCAGGCTGCACGGGAGGA
>JAEWBW010000459.1 GCA_023390955.1 Pseudomonadota bacterium | reverse complement strand
CATGTACTACACCTACATCGCGACCGAGTGGCGGATCGGCATCCGCCGCAAGATGAACGATTCCGACACCGAGGCGAACACCAAGGCGATCGACTCGCTGCTCAACTACGAGACCGTGAAATATTTCGGCGCCGAGGCGCGCGAGGCGGAGCGCTACGACCGCTCGGTCGCGCGCTACGAGGAGGCGAGCATCCAGACCTACACCTCGCTCGCCGTGCTTAACACCGGACAGGCCGTGATCTTCACGCTCGGGCTGACCGCCACCATGCTGATGTGCGCCATCGGCGTGCGCAACGGCACCAACACGGTGGGCGACTTCGTGCTGGTCAACGCCATGATGATCCAGCTCTACACGCCGCTGAATTTCATGGGCATGGTCTATCGCGAGATCAAGCAGGCCATCATCGACATCGAGAAGATGTTCAACGTCCTGCACCGCGAAGCCGAGATCAAGGACATCCCCGGCGCGCAGCCGCTCGTCGTATCGTCAGGCACCGTGCGCTTCGAGGACGTGCGCTTTGCCTATGAACCAACGCGGCCGATCCTCAAGGGCATCAGCTTCGAGGTGCCGGCCGGCAAGACGATCGCGATCGTCGGTCCTTCCGGCGCGGGCAAGTCGACCATCTCGCGGCTGCTGTTCCGTCTCTACGACGTCTCCGGTGGCAAGATCACGATCGACGGTCAGGACATCAGCGAGGTCACGCAATCCTCATTGCGCGCCTCCATCGGCATGGTGCCGCAGGACACTGTGCTGTTCAACGACACCATCCGCTACAACATCCGCTATGGCCGCTGGGACGCCAGCGATGCGGAGGTCGAGGAAGCGGCGCGCCTCGCCCAGATCGACAATTTCATCCGGATGGCGACGAAGGGGTACGAGACCCAGGTCGGCGAGCGCGGCCTGAAGCTGTCGGGCGGTGAGAAGCAGCGCGTCGCGATCGCGCGCACCGTGTTGAAGGCGCCGCCGATCCTGGTGCTGGACGAGGCGACTTCCGCGCTCGACACCCACACCGAGCACGAGATCCAGGGCGCGCTCGACCGCGTCTCGAAGAACCGCACCTCGCTCGTGATCGCGCACCGGCTCTCCACCATCGTCGGCGCCGACGAGATCATCGTGCTCGACCAGGGCCGCATCGCGGAGCGGGGCTCCCACGCCAGCCTGCTGGCGCTGGGCGGCCTCTATGCCAGCATGTGGAACAGGCAGCGCGAGGCGGAGGCGGCGCGGGAGAAGCTCGCCATGATGGGCGACGACGGCGAGACGCCGAACCGCGAGCCGCCCCCGGTCAATGACGAACTGACGGCGCCTGCGGCGATCGGCAGCGAACGGGTCACACCGGCGGCGGCGGAGTGACCTTGTCGGCAGTCCTGAACTCGGCTTAAAGCATTCGGCGCGCAGGTTTCATCGCGCCACAACCTACGGCAGATAACGATGTCCATTCTCGATTCGATCCAACGTCAGATCCCGCCGATCCACAAGGAGGGGTATCCCTTCATCGGCATCTTCGCGGCGATCAGCATTCTCCTGATGTGGCTGTGGTCGCCTCTCGGCTGGATCGGCGTCATCCTCACCGTGTGGTGCGCGCTGTTCTTCCGCGATCCCGTCCGCGTCACGCCGCAGCGAGAAGGGCTCGTGATCTCGCCGGCCGACGGGCGGGTCTCGATGATCACGATGGCGCTGCCGCCGGCCGAGCTTGGCCTCGGCGACCGGCCGCTGCCGCGCATCTCGGTCTTCATGAGCGTGTTCAACTGCCATGTGAACCGCAGCCCGGTGGCGGGCAGGGTGGACCGCATCGCCTACCGGCCGGGCCTGTTCATCAATGCCGAGCTCGACAAGGCGAGCGAGGACAATGAGCGCAACTCGCTCGTCATCTCGACGTCGAATGCACGCATCGGCGTCGTCCAGATCGCCGGCCTCGTGGCGAAGCGCATCGTCTGCTTCGTCAAGGAAGGGCAGTCGATCGGCGCCGGCGAGCGGTTCGGCCTGATCCGCTTCGGCTCGCGGCTCGACGTCTACCTGCCTGTCGGCACCAAGGCGCTGGTCTCGGAAGGCCAGACCGCGATCGCCGGCGAAACCATCCTGGCCGACCTCAATTCAGAGGATTTCGGACGGGGCTACCGCGCCAGTTAACCATCACGCCGGGGCGTAACGGGACCCGTGGCCGCATTGGCGCAGGGGGCTGCGGCTTGCTATATCAGACGGATGTGAGGCCTGTGCCATGACGCCGTACGATTTCAAATATCCCGACAACACGCGCCGCCGGCGGTTCCGCCCGATCCCGGTGCGGATGCTGGTGCCCAACGTCATCACGCTGCTGGCGATCTGCGCCGGCCTGACCTCGATCCGCCTGTCGATCGAGGGGCACATCTCGCTCGCCGTCTACGCCATCGTCTTCGCGGCCGCGCTGGACGGCATCGACGGCCGTGTCGCGCGTATGATCAAGGGCCAGTCCAAGTTCGGCGCCGAGCTCGACAGCCTCGCCGACTTCGTCAATTTCGGCGTCGCGCCCGGCCTGATGCTGTACTTCTGGCAATTGCATGAGCTCGGCAACGCCGGCTGGATCGCTGCCATGGTGTTCGCGATCTCCGGTGGCCTGCGGCTTGCGCGCTTCAACGCCACCATGGACGATCCCAACAAGCCGGCCTTCGCCGCCAATTTCTTCACCGGCGTGCCCGCGCCGGCGGGGGCGATCACCGTGCTGCTGCCGATCTATGTCGCATTTCTCGGTGTTGGGCGCTGGCCCGCGGCGGTGACGGCGGCCTATACCCTGCTGATCGCCTTCCTGATGGTGTCGCGCCTGCCGGTGTTCTCCGGCAAGACCAAGCGCATGCGCGTTGCGCCCGAGCTGGTGCTGCCGGCCTTCGTCGCTGTGATCGTGTTCATCGCGCTGCTGATCGCCTATCCCTGGCACGTGCTCTCGATCGGCGTGGTGCTGTATCTGCTCTGCCTGCCGTTCGGCTACAAATCCTATCGCGACCAGGCTCGCGCGATGCAGGCCGCCACGCCGGCGCCGGCGGGCGGCGAAGTGTCGTCGCCGCCATCGGCGCCGACCCTGGCAAACCTGTCGGATCCCCCGCACGAGGACGACCGGCCCGATCGGCTGCACTAAGCGGCCCGGATATCTGCCATGAAGCGCCCTCGGTTGGGTTGAGGGCAGAACTCGGCTATATCGCCCATGCCAGCGGCCCCAACGGCCGCGGCCAAGATGGGAGAGAGACGCCGTGACGAAATCCGCAACCGGGCCGCTGCCAGCATCCGTCCTCGAGGCCCTGGGCCGCTACGACACCCCGACGATCTGCAACGCCATGGAGCTCGTGGCGCCCGAGCGGCGGCTGATCGGTTACACCACCAAGCAGCTGGTCTGCCCGTTTCCAGCCCTTCCGCCGATCGTCGGCTATGCGCGCACGGTCGCGATCCGCTCGGTGCTGAAGAACTCGCTGCCGGCCGAGGAGCAGTCGAAGCGCCGCATCGAATATTACGAATATGTCGGCACCGGCCACGGCCCGCGCATTTCCGTCATCCAGGACATCGACGGTCCCGATGTCGGCTACGGCGCATTCTGGGGCGAGGTGCAGAGCAATGTGCACAAGGCGCTCGGCTGCCTCGGCGTCATCACCGACGGCTCGATCCGCGACATTCCGCAATGGGCGCCGGGCTTCCAGGCGCTGGCCGGTTCGATCGGCCCGTCGCATGCCTGGGTGCATGCGGAGAGCTTTGGCGGCGAGGTACGCGTCGCCGGCATGACCGTGAAGTCCGACGATCTCATCCATGCGGACATGCACGGTGCCATCGTGATCCCGCACGACATCGCCGCAAAGCTGCCCGACGCTGCTGAGCTCTGCGGCCGCCGCGAGACCCCGATCCTGGAGATCGCGCGCAGCCCGGACTTTTCGCTGGAGAAGCTCAAGGCCGCGCTGAAGCGCTCGGCGGAAATTCACTGAGGCGACGGACTTACGGCCGCGACGCCGGACGTGGGCCGCCTTGTTCAGCCAGAAACAGGGCGGCCTGATCCGGCTCGCCGAAGACCGCGGCGGCGCATCCGATCAGGGTGAAGCCGCCGGCGAAGTCCCAGAGGTTGATGCTGCCGGCATCATGGGGCACGCGGATCACGCGCGCTGCGATCACGGCGAGGGCGGCTCCGGCAAACAGCAACGCGCTGAACGCCGGCAGGACGAGCTCGGGCTCGAGCAGATGCAGCGCGAGCATTGCCGGCAGCGCGGTGAGAAGACCAAACATCGTCAACATTGCAAATCGCTCCTTCGCTGGAGCCTGCCGCACAATCAGAGAATACTGCATCACATCTTGCCGCGGATGTGGCGCAGGGCCGCAGCGTCGTCAGACCGCGTAAGCCTGTGATGTCGGGGATGATGACACCATACACCTGTTTTGCCCGACGCGTCAATGGCGATTTCGAAAAATCAGTATTCGATCGGGCGCCCCGCGAGCTACTGTGCATGGGGTTGTTTTCGAAACTTTGCTGTCCGGTCCGAAACCGGCTCACCGACCAGACCGGGGACCTGGCCCCATATGGTTAGCGAAGTGTTTAGATTTTTATCGTCCGCGGCCATAGCGTCGCGATCCCAACGCGTACTTTTACCGGCGCGCGGCGTTCCCTCAACTTAACCTTTACGCGTCTTTAATGGGGCCCCCTTAGGGTCTTGGAACGTGGTTCGGGTTGGGCCGCGCCCACCGGCCAGGACGGCCGGTCGTTGCGTATGCGTTGGAGTCGATAATGGATATCGCGACACTTGTCGGCCTGGTTGCGGGCGGCGCTGTTGTGTCGACGCTAATTCTGATGGGCGGCAGCTTCGGGATGTTCTACGACATCCACGCCGTCATCGTCATTTTCGGCGGTTCGTTCGCCGCGACGTTCATCCGCTTTCCGTTGTCGGCGATGATCCACGGCGTGCCGCTGGGCGCCAAGTTCGCCTTCACCCTGAGCAGCCTTTCGCCCCACGACCTCGTCGACGAGCTCGCGCGCATCGCCGAAATCGCCCGCAAGCAGGGCCCGGTCGGCCTGGAAAAGGTCGAGACCGACGAGCCGTTCCTCGCCAAGGGCATCCGCTATGTCGCCGACGGTTACGACCTCGAGTTCATCCGCGACAACATGGAACGCGACCGCGACAACTTCCTCATGCATCTCAACGAAGGCAGCAAGATCTACCGCGCCGTCGGCGACTGCGCCCCGGCGTTCGGCATGATCGGTACGCTGCTGGGCATGGTGCAGATGTTCTCCAACATGTCCGATCCCTCGAAGCTCGGTCCGTTCATGGCGACCGCGCTGCTGGCGACGTTGTACGGCGCCGTCGTCGCGAACCTGGTCTGCTTGCCGATCGCCGACAAGCTGCACGGCAAGCTGCTCGATGAAGAGACCAGCCGTACCCTGATCATCGACGGCATCCTGATGATCCGCGACTCCAAGAGCCCGACGCTCGTGCGCGAAATGCTGCTGGCCTATCTGCCGGAGAAGCATCGCCACGCCGAGGGCGAACCGGTCCCGGCGTAACACCGGGCGCCGGGATCTGAGCCGGGATCGGGATCTGATAGATGGCAAAGAAGAAACGCGAGGAGGCACACGGCGGTCACGGCTGGTTCGTGACGTTCGCCGACCTGATGGCGCTGCTTCTGGCGTTCTTCGTCATGCTGGTCGCGTTCTCCACGCAGGACGCCAACAAGCTGAAGATCGTTGCCGGCTCGATGCGCGACGCCTTCGGTGTGCAGAGCGAAGCGCGCTATTCCGGCATCGTCGAGTCCGACGGCCTGCCGACGCGTCCGCGGCTCAAGAACGTCGATCACATCCAACCCGAGGATGCCTCCAACACGCCGACACCGGATCAGGCCGATAAGGATCGGGTCGCGGGTGCGAAGGTCAAGGTCGACCGCGATTTCGCGCTGGCTGCCGCATCCTTGCGCCAGGCGCTGCAGGACCTGCCGGAACTTACCGAGACTTCCAAGCACATCATGTTCGAGGAGACCAAGCAGGGGCTCAACCTCGAGATCGTCGACCAGGATGGCCGCTCGATGTTCGCCGATGGCTCCAAGGTGCCCTACGACCGCACCCGGCGCCTGATCGAGAAGCTCGCCGTGCCGCTCAAGGCGACGCCGCTGCGCGTCTCCATCGCCGGCCACACCGCCGCGGGCTTTGTGCCGACCCGTAGCGATTACGGCGCATTCGACCTGTCCGCCGATCGCGCCAATGCCGTGCGCCAGATCCTGGAGCGCCAGGGCCTGCCGTCGTCCCATTTCTTCGCCGTCTCCGGCAAGGCGGACACCCAGCCGCTGTTTCCGGACGACCCGTCGCTCGCCGCCAACCGGCGCGTGACCATCACCCTGATGCGCGAAGATCCGCCGCTGCCGCCGAATCTGAAGCCCTAAACCCCTTGCGCTACCATTCTACCTGAGGCATCTCGTCGCGTGGGCGACGAGCGTGGCCGCGCTGTCACAGCGTCCGGCGGGGGGCCTTGCTAGTATGGTGTGCCAATTGACAGGCGCGCAGGAACCGTCAAAAGGCGCCGGATCAATTCCAGGGAAGAAGCGTTTTCCACCGTCATGACGGCGAGCATCACATCGGCCGAGACCCAGGACGGGCCGGTCACCCATTCGGGTTTTTGGGGCCTGACGCTCGGGAGCATCGGCGTCGTCTTCGGTGACATCGGCACCTCGCCGCTCTACGCGTTTCATGAGGCTGTCAGGGGCGCGACCGCCGGCGAGCCGGTGACGCGCGTGATCGTGCTCGGCGTGCTCTCGCTGATCCTGTGGGCGCTCTTCATCGTCGTCACCGCGAAATACGTGCTGGTGCTGCTGCGCGCCGACAACAACGGGGAGGGCGGAACGCTCTCGCTGATGGCGCTGGGGCAGCGCGCACTCGGCCGGCGGAATTGGTTCCTGATGGCGCTCGGCGTGGTCGGCGCTTCCATGTTCATCGGCGATTCCATGATCACGCCGGCGATCTCGGTGCTGTCGGCAGTCGACGGCCTGAAGCTCGCGACGCCTGCCTTCGAGCACTACGTCGTGCCGCTGACGGTGCTGATCCTGGTGCTGCTATTCGCGGTCCAGAGCAAGGGCACGGCCCTGGTGGCGTCGGCCTTCGGCCCGGTCATGGTGGTGTGGTTCACCGTGCTCGCACTGATGGGCATCGCCAACATCGTCCGCGATCCCTCGGTGCTGGCCGCGATCAATCCCTATTACGCGCTGGAATTCCTGCTGTCGCACGGCACGATCGGCCTCGTGACGCTGGGCGCCGTGTTCCTGGCAGTGACCGGGGGCGAAGCCCTTTACGCCGACCTCGGTCATTTCGGCCGCAAGCCGATCCAGTCGGCCTGGATGTTCTTCGTGCTGCCGGCGCTCATGATCAATTATTTCGGGCAGGGCGCGCTCGTGCTGTCCGACCCCGGCGCGATCGAGCATTCGTTCTATCGCATGGTGCCCGACAGCCTGGTGCTGCCGCTGGTGGGGCTTGCCACGGCTGCGACCGTGATCGCGAGCCAGGCCGTGATCACCGGCGCGTACTCGCTGGTGTATCAGGCGGTGCAGCTTGGCCTGCTGCCGCGTTTCGAGGTCCGCTACACCTCCGAGACCCACGCCGGCCAGATCTATCTGCCGCGCGTCAACCGGCTGCTCCTGATCGGCGTGATGCTGCTGGTGTTGCTGTTCCGCACGCCCAGCGGGCTCGCCTCCGCCTACGGCATCGCGGTGTCCACCACCATGGTCGCCGACGGCATCATGGGCTTCATCGTGATCTGGAAGCTGTGGAACTGGCGTGCCGCGACGGCGGCGGCGCTGATCATGCCCTTCGTCGTGGTCGACACGACCTTCTTCGCCGCCAATCTGCTCAAGCTGCTCGAGGGCGCCTGGGTGCCGCTGCTGTTCGGCGTGGCCATGGCGGCGACGATCTGGACGTGGCGGCGCGGCTCGGCGATCCTGATCCAGAAGACGCGCAAGATCGAGGTCCCGCTCGACGATCTGATCCGCAGCCTGGAGAAGCGGCCGCCCCATATCGTGAAGGGCACCGCGGTGTTTCTCACCAGCGACCCGTCCTTCGTGCCGACGGCGCTGCTGCACAACCTCAAGCACAACAAGGTGCTGCACGAGCACAATGTGGTGCTGACGATCGAGACCTCGCATACGCCGCGGGTCGATCTGGCGGAACGCTTCCGCATGGAGAAGATCAGCGACAAGTTCTTCAAGGTGCGCCTGCGCTTCGGCTACATGGAGCAGCCGAACGTGCCGCGGGCGCTGGCGATCGCCCGCAAGCAGGGCTGGCAGTTCGACATCATGTCGACGTCGTTCTTCGTGTCGCGGAGGTCGCTGAAGGCGTCCGCACAGTCGGGCATGCCGCTGTGGCAGGATCATCTGTTCATTGGCCTCAGCCGGTCCGCCAATGACGCCACCGACTATTTCCAGATTCCCACCGGGCGGGTGGTTGAAGTCGGCACGCAGGTCACTATTTGACCGGAACCGCCCGTCTTATGCGGTTTTTGCATATCTAAGGCCTGAAATCACGCTAGGCTCGGCCCTCAGCGCAGGCCTATAAGCCGCGCGCTCCTGCGCCATTGTGCAGTGAAGCATTTTTAGAGGCCAGCAGGCTCTCCCATGACAAGCGACATTGCAGTTCCCGTCCCGGAAACGGTGGCGGCCAATGGCCGTGGCGATGCCCATACCACCGCCGGTCTCGGCGCCCTGACGCTTGGCAGCATCGGGGTCGTCTATGGCGACATCGGCACCAGCCCGCTCTACGCGTTCCGCGAAGCCGTCATGGCGGCGTCGGGCACGGAGGGGCTCCCGACGCAGGCCGCGGTGCTCGGCGTGGTCTCGCTGATCCTGTGGGCGCTCATCGTCGTCGTGACGCTCAAATATGTCGTGATCCTGCTCCGCGCCGACAACAATGGCGAGGGCGGAACGCTGGCCCTGATGGCGCTGGCCCAGCGCGCCGTCGGCACCCGCGGACCCGTCATCGTGCTGCTCGGCATCATTTCCGGAGCGCTGTTCTATGGCGACGCGGTGATCACGCCGGCGGTCTCGGTGCTGTCGGCCATCGAAGGCATGAAGGACGTCACGCTGCGGTTCGAGCCGTACATCGTGCCGCTGACGGTGGCGATCCTGGCCTGCCTGTTCGCGGTGCAATCGCGCGGCACGGCCCGCGTCGCGGCATTCTTCGGCCCGATCATGTGCGTCTGGTTCGTGGTGATCGCGGTTGCGGCGATCCATCCGATCATCGAGGCGCCGCAGGTGCTGTACGCGCTCAATCCGCTCTATGCCGTGTCGTTCATGCTCAGCCACGGCGTGATCGGGTTCGTCACGCTGGGCGCGGTATTCCTGGCGGTCACCGGCGCCGAGGCGCTCTATGCCGACCTCGGCCATTTCGGCAAGCGGCCGATCCAGACCGCCTGGCTGTTCATCGTGCTGCCGGCGCTGGCGCTGAACTATCTGGGGCAGGGGGCGCTCGTCCTCAGCGACCCCGGCGCGATCGTGAGCCCGTTCTTTCAGTTGTTTCCGCAGGGCTGGGTCCGCGGCAGCATGGTCGTGCTCGCCACGATGGCGACCGTCATCGCCAGCCAGGCCGTCATCACCGGCGCCTATTCGCTGACCCGTCAGGCGATCCAGCTCGGGCTCCTGCCGCGCTTCGAGGTGCGCCATACCTCCGAGGCCCATTCGGGCCAGATCTTCATCCCGCGTATCAACCAGCTGCTGCTGGTGGCGGTGGTGCTGATGGTGCTGCTGTTCCGCTCCTCCAGTGCGCTGGCGTCGGCCTATGGCATCGCCGTGACCGGGACGATGGTGGTGACGGCGATGATGGGCTTCGTCGTGATCTGGAAGGTCTGGCGCTGGTCGCCATGGGCCGCTGCAGCCCTGATCGCGCCGTTCCTGTGCCTCGACCTGACCTTCCTGACGGCGAACCTCTTGAAGGTGTTCGAAGGTGGCTGGGTTCCGCTCTTGCTCGGCGCGCTCATGATCACCCTGATGTACACGTGGCGCCGCGGCAGCCGGCTGCTGTTCGAGAAGTCGCGCAAGCTTGAATTCCCGCTCGCCGACCTCGTCGCCATGCTGGAGAAGCGGCCACCGCAGCGGGTGCCCGGGACAGCCGTGTTCCTGACCAGCGATCCCCTCAGCGCGCCGACCGCGCTGATGCATAGTCTGAAGCACTACAAAGTGCTGCACGAGAAGAATGTCATTCTCACCATCGAGACCGCGCAGACCCCGCGGATCGATCTGGCCGAACGCGTCAAGCTCGAGCAGATCAGCCCGACCTTCTCCAAGGTGACGCTGAAGTTCGGCTTCATGGAGTCCCCGAACGTGCCGAAGGCGCTGGCGATCGCCCGCAAGCTCGGCTGGCAGTTCGACATCATGTCGACCTCGTTCTTCCTGTCGCGCAGGGCGCTCAAGCCCGCCGCCCATTCGGGCATGCCGCGCTGGCAGGACCGGCTGTTCATCTCGCTGAGCCGATCGGCCAACGACGCCACCGACTATTTCCAGATCCCGAGCGGCCGGGTCGTCGAGGTCGGCACGCAAGTCACGATCTGACAGGTCACGATCTGACGGGACGATTTTTCGCGTCCTGCGATTTCGCTATAACTTGCAAGATGCCCCTCAAGCCTTTGTCGTGCTTGATTTTCGCACGCTAAGGGGCGAGGTTGCCGCCGGCCGGGATGGCTCGGCGGACCAGCGGACGTTGGGAGGATAGCGTGACGAACCAGGTGCATGATCTGACCCCGGACGAGGTCTCCAAGGGTGTTGCGGAGGGGCGATATCTGCTCGTCGATGTCCGTGAGCCCAACGAGGTGGCGGCTGAAGCCTATCCCTATGGCGTCGTCGTGCCGCTCTCGACGTTCGATCCCAAGGCGATCCCGGATCCGCAAGGCAAGGATGTCGTGTTCGCCTGCCGCTCCGGCAA
Source organism: Pseudomonadota bacterium (assembly GCA_023390955.1). Lineage (GTDB taxonomy): Bacteria > Pseudomonadota > Alphaproteobacteria > Rhizobiales > Xanthobacteraceae > Bradyrhizobium. The sequence goes on along the minus strand of JAEWBW010000459.1, from coordinate 5,660 downwards.
GCGTTCGGTGACGGCCTCGCTCGCCGCGCAGGCGGCCGGCCTGCCGTACGACAAGCACTTGGCGGGCGGCATGCTCGGCTGGAAGGCTGCGGGTCTTCCGAGCAAGGTCGGTGGCTGATCCGGCGATGACCTCCAAGAGCTCTTCCCTGAACAAGGTCTTTGCGGACCTGCCCGTCACGATCTTCGAGGCAATGTCGCAGGCCGCGCGCGACAACCAGGCCATCAATCTCGGCCAGGGCTTTCCCGACGATCCCGGCCCGGAGGACATCCGCCGCGCCGCGGCCGATGCGTCGCTGCACGGCTACAACCAGTACCCATCGATGATGGGCATCCCGGAGCTGCGCCAGGCGATCGCCACGCATTATGGTCACTGGCACGGGCTGAACCTCGATCCCATGAGCGAGGTCATGGTCACCTCCGGCGGCACCGAGGCGCTGACCTCGGCGATCCTCGCCGTGGTCCAGCCCGGCGACGAGGTGGTCTGCTTCCAGCCGGTCTATGATTCCTACCTGCCGATCATCCGCCAGGCCGGCGGCATTCCACGCCTGGTGCGACTTGAGCCGCCGGGCTGGCGCCTGAATGAGGACATGCTGAAAAGTGTCTTCAATTCAAAGACCAAGGCGGTGCTGTTCAACAATCCCTTGAATCCGTCGGCGGTGGTCTATCCGCGCGAGGACCTCGAATTGCTGGCGCGCTACTGCCAGGAGTTCGACGTCATCGCGATCTGCGACGAGGTCTGGGAGCACGTCACCTTCGACGAGCACGAGCACATCCCGCTGATCACCATCCCGGGCATGCGCGACCGCACCATCAAGGTCGGCTCGGCCGGCAAGATCTTTTCGCTGACGGGTTGGAAGATCGGCTTCGTCTGCGCCGCGCCGCCCTTGCTGCGGGTCGCGGCCAAGGTGCACCAGTTCCTGACCTTCACCACGGCGCCGAACCTTCAGGCCGCGGTCGCCTATGGTCTCGGCAAGCCGGACGAGTACTTCCTCTCCATGCGCAAGGATTTGACGCGGAGCAGGGACCGCCTCACCAAGGGATTGGAGAGCCTCGGCTTCCCCGTTTTGAAGTCTCAGGGCACCTACTTCCTCACCGTCGACCTGTCGCCGCTCGGCCTCAACGAGAGCGACGCCGAATTCTGCTGGCGGATCGTGAAAGACTACAAGGTCGCGGCGATCCCGGTGTCGGCGTTCTACGAGCAGGATCCCGTGACCTCGGTGGTGCGCTTCTGCTTCAACAAGAAGGACGAGACGCTGGACACCGCGTTGGAGCGGCTGTCCGACGCGATCCACAGGCGTAAGGGCTAGACGATGCGCGACGTCCGTTCGGGGCTCCGGTTCGCCGTCGCGATTGCCGCTGTTCTGGTGTCGGCCGGCCAGAGCCGGGCGGCGGACGAGCGCGTCGTCAACTTCTACAACTGGTCCAACTACGTGGCGCCCGGCGTGCTGGAGGCCTTCACCAAGGAGACCGGCATCAAGGTCGTCTACGACACCTTCGATGCCAACGAGACGCTGGAGACGCGTCTGATGGCCGGCAAGTCCGGCTATGACGTCGTGGTGCCGACCGCCTATTTCCTGCAGCGCCAGATCAAGGCGAACATCTTTCAGAAGCTCGACAAGTCGAAGCTGCCGAATCTCGCCAATGCCTGGTCCGTCGTGACCGGACGGCTGGCGACCTACGATCCCGGTAATGTCTACGCTGCCAACTACATGTGGGGCACCACCGGCATCGGCTACAATGTCGCCAAGGTGAAGCAGATCCTCGGCGCGGATGCGAAGGTCGACAGCTGGGACATCGTCTTCAAGCCGGAGAACCTTGCAAAGTTCAAAGACTGCGGCGTCCACATGCTGGATTCCGCCGACGACATCTTTCCCGCGGCGCTGAACTATCTCGGGCTCGATCCGAATTCGACCAAGCAGGCCGATCTGGAGAAGGCCGCGGACACCGTCGCAAAGGTGCGTCCGTCGGTGCGCAAGTTTCACTCATCGGAGTATCTGAGCGCGCTTGCGACCGGCGAGATCTGCTTCGTGGTCGGCTGGTCCGGCGACATCATGCAGGCCCGCGCCCGAGCGGTGGAGGCCAAGAGCGGCGTCGAGATCGGCTACGCGATTCCGAAGGAGGGGGCGCAGATGTTCTTCGACAATCTGTCGATCCCTGCGGACGCCAAGAACGTTGCGGAAGCCTACGAGCTCATCAACTATCTCTACCGTCCGGACGTTGCGGCGAAGAACTCGGACTATCTGTCCTATGCCAACGGCAACCTCGCCAGCCAGAAGCTCGTCGATCCGAAGATACTGAACGACAGGAACATCTATCCGGACGAGGCGACGCTCGCGAAGCTGTTCGTGATCACGGCGCGCGAGCCGGCGACGCAGCGCGTGGTCAACCGTCTTTGGACCAAGGTGAAGACGGGAAGGTAGTTCTCGCATCCGTCATTGCGAGCGCAGCGAAGCAATCCAGACTACCGCTGCGGATAAATTCCTGGATTGCTTCGCTGCGCTCGCAACGACTATGGAGCGGCCTACCGCCACCGCCGGTGCAGCCACAGCCACTGGTCCGGATATTCCCGCACCCAGCCTTCGATCACGGACGTCACCGCCTGCATCGTGCCCTGGATGTCGATATTGCCATCGGCATCGCGCACCGGCTTCACTTCCTCGGTCACCTCGGCGCGAAAGCGGTGGTTGGGCAGGCGGATGATGCGAACGCCGTGGATCGGGCATTCGACCTGACGCACGAGGCGCGCCAGTGTCGGATTGGCCTTGGTCTTGCGGCCGAAGAAGGTGACCTCGACGCCATTGCCCATCCATTGGTCGACGAGCATGGCGACGTGCTGGCCGCTCTGCAACGCCTGGCCGAGCCGAAGCGGCGCATCGCGCCCCGCAGCAACCAGCGTGCCCATCTTCACCGCGCGGGTCTTCTCGATGGCGCGGTCGGCCGCTTCGCTGTTCGGCCGGCGGAACAGGATCGCGCAGTCGAGCCCGTGCGCGACCGCGCCGAGCGCCGGAATTTCCCAGTTTCCCGTGTGGCTGGCAAAGAAGATCGCCGGCTTGCCGTCGTCGCGCAGGCTGTCGAACAGCTGTTTCGTGCGAGCCCCGAACTCGATGCGGCTCGGCTTGTCCGGATGGTCGACGTCGTAATCCCAGATATGGTCGAGATGGGCGAACTCGGCGCCGATACGGCCGAGATTGTGCCAGACGCCGGTGAGAATCTTCTCGATCTCTTCTGGCGACTTCTCGGGAAACGCCGCCGTCAAATTCTCGCGGCCAATGCGATCCTCGCGCAGGAAGCGGCCAATGAAGCGCGCGGCGCGGGCGAAGAACTCGGCGGTCTTGTCCGGGTCGAAATAGCGGGTGACGCGCAGCAGCGTGACCGTGAGCCCGCCGACCGCGGCCTCGGTCACCGGCTTGAGGGCATCGCGCAGGCGCGCCCGGATGCGGAGGAGCAGGCGGTTCATCGGGGGCGGGCGCGCGGCCGGCTTAAGCCGGTTCGCGCGTCAGGATCAGCGAGGCGTTCTGGCCGCCGAAGCCGAACGAGTTCGACATAACGGCCGAGACACGGGCGTCGCGCGCAGTGTTGCCGACGACGTCGAACAGGATCGCCGGATCCGGGTTCTCGTAGTTGAGCGTCGGCGGGATGCGCTGATGCTCCAGCGTCAGCAGCGAGAAGATGGCTTCGACGGCGCCGGCCGCCGAGATGGTGTGGCCGACCGCGGACTTGTTCGACGTCACTGGAATCTTCGAGGTGTGCTCACCGAACACGGCGTTGGTCGCCAGATATCCCATCTTGTCGTTTTCGGGCGTCGAGGTCCCGTGCGCGTTGATGTGATCGATCTGCTCGGGCGCCATGCCGGCATCCGCCAACGTCTTCAGCACGCAGCCGATCGCGGGCTTGCCGTCGGGCGAGGAGCGGGTGCGATGGAAGGAATCGGTGAGCTCGCCGCAGCCGGCGACTACGCCGAGAATCTTCGCGCCGCGGGCGACAGCCGCCTCGTAGCTTTCAAGCACGAGGGCGCCGGCGCCTTCGGCCATGACGAAGCCGTCGCGGTTCTTGGAGAACGGTTTTGACGCCGCCTGCGGCGGATCGTTCTGGGTCGAGAGCGCGGAGAGCAGCGAGAAGCGCACCAGCGCTTCCGGGTTCACCGAGCCGTCGGTCGCCACGCACAGCGCCGCATCGGTCTCGCCTCGGCGGATCGCCTCGACGCCGAGCTGGATCGAGGTCGCGCCGGAGGCGCAGGCCGTCGACAGCGAGATCGGCGAGCCCTTGGAGCCGAAGGTCTCGGCGAGGTGGGCGGCCACCGAGCCGAACATGAAGCGGTGATGAAAGGAGGCGAATTTGCCGCCGCCCGAGATGCGCAGCAGATCGTCGTAGTTGAAGTCGGTCTTGCCGACGGCGCGGCCGAGCTCGCGGCGCTGCGGCCATTCCACTTCGACCGGCGCTACGGCAAGGAAGAGGGGGCCGGGGAAATCGCCCCTGGCGCCGATGCCGGATTGCTCCAGCGCTTCCTCAGTCACGAGCTCAGCCATCCGTTCGGACAGGCCGGTGGAGGAGAACGGATCGACGTTCACGAAGTCGACGGTGCCGGCCATCGTGGTCTTCAGGCTGTCGACCGAAAAGCGCGTGATGGTGCGGATGCCGCTCTCGCCGGCAACGAGCTTGGCCCAATTGTCGGTCTTGCCGGCGCCGAGCGAGGTCATGATGCCCATGCCGGTGACGACGACGATCGGACGCCCGAGTTTATCGCGTGGTGCAGTCATGTGTCCCCCGCTTGCGCGTTAGTCTACCGCTTCCACCAGCGCCATGCCTTCGCCGCGCCAGTGTCCGGCTCCCACCACCACGATCTGGGTGGGGGCGTCCTGCATGTCAATCTCGAGCCCGGTCGAATCGTTTGGCGGGAACAGGGCGCCGCGCGACAGCGACAGCGCGGCGAGCGCGATCCCGAGCGGGAACTGCGTCTCCATGGTGTGGCCGAACATCGTGCCGGTAGCGCGCACCGGGAAACCGGCGTGATTCCTGAGGAATGTCTGTTCCTCGGCGGTGGCGGGCTCGGCGCCGGTGGCACCGGTGATGATCGCACCCTTGCCCTCGCGGGTCGGCAGTTTCGCCCAGAGTTGCTCCAGCGTTGCGGCGGTGTCACCCGGCTGTTTGCGCTTGGCGAGATCGGCAACGACGCTGGTCAGCTTGGCATACGGCTTTGCGCCGCGCGCCTCGGCATGGGCCTTTGATTCCAGCACCACGAACGCGCCTGCGGACCCCAGCGCAAAACCGGCGTGGTCCTTGCGCGCCCAGACCGGAGCAAACTTGTCCTTGAGATTGAAGTCGCCGAATTCGTAGAGAACCAGCAGGTCCTTGCGCTCGCCATTGTGCGAACCGCCGACCAGCGCGATGTCGCTTTCGCCGGACATGATCCGCGCCAGCGCGATCCGCATCGCGTCGGCGCCGGCCACTTCCTCGCCCATGAAGGTGCGGGAGGTGCCGCAGACGCCGTGCACGATGGCGATGTTGCCGGCGAGCAGGTTGGAGAGCTGTGCCAGGAACAGCGTTGGCCGCAGATCGCTCATCAGCCGCTCGTTGAGGAAGCCCGGCGCGTTGGTGCCCTTGGCCTCGGCGTTGAGCACGCCGGTGTCGACCGAGAGATCGCGCTCGCCGCCGCCGGCGGC
>JAEWBW010000426.1 GCA_023390955.1 Pseudomonadota bacterium | reverse complement strand
CTCGTGGCCGGAGGCGAGGACCGGACAACTGAAGTTGATGCTTCCGCGGTGGATCGGGACGGAGCGACGATAGATGGCGTGCTTGAAAATTGCGCTGGCGTTAGCGGTCGGCGCTGCGTGCGGCTTCTGTCTTTTCGTATCTTTGCTTACGCTGGGGGGAGCTTCGCTCGCCGGTAATTAGCGGCTCCTCACGCAGCGAGGTCGACGAGCACCTCCTTGTGGACGAAGTCCTCGAATTGTTGGCGGCTTGTGAAGCACCGATAGCCCGCCGCGCTGGCGATGGCGACGGCCGCCTCGCCTTCATTCAGAAGCAACGCGACCGGCTCCGAAAGTTCGCTCTGAAGTCCGCTGGGCCACGCCAGGTCGAACACGGCGATTTGCTCGCCCGTTTGGGGATCCGCATAATCCAGCGCTATCACCCCTTCGGCCAGGCCGAGGCCGCAGACCCAATTGTTAATCGAAAAAAGTTCGGCTTCTTCGGCTTCGCTTGTGATCCCGCCAACGGCGACGCTTCCTGACACAACTGTCGGCTTAGAGATTTCCGCAAGCCACGTTTCGTCGTCATGCAGCAGCTCGGCAAAGCGCTTGTTGGCCTCGGCCGCAAGCAGCTCCTTTCTCGCAGCGAGAAAATCCTCGTAGCGACCGATTTTCCACAAATTCTCATCCATTGGGATCCACTGCGAGGCGAGTGAGCCCGGATGCTTCTCCTCCACCTCGGGGAAGTAGATCTCCGGCGGACGGTCAAGGATTTGAAGGTTGGTGTCTTTGGTCAGGAAGCAGAAATTGCCGAGCGCGTTGACCTGTGTCCTGTCGAAATCGTGTTTGTAGAGCTGCGCCTTGGGGAAGATGTGGTGAACCTCGAGCCGACTCATCTTACCCAGCAACGTGGCTTTTAGAGGAAGGCCGGAGCCCCAATCCCTCGCATTCCCCATCCGTGTGAGCATGTAGAGAATCGGGTAAAAGCGAGCGCCGAGACTCCAGGCGTTGAAGTGGTCCGGCTCCACGCGCATTCCGCCATGCCACAGGCGCAATTGTCGCAGGAGTTCGTCCAGCCCACCCGTCGCGCCCTCGAGAGCTTCGAGGTCTTTATCGATGTAGGTCTCGGTCGATCCTGAGTATCGGCCCCACATGCCGGCCTGGGCGAACCAGAACAGGAGCTTGTCTCGCTCGACCTCCGACAGGGTCTCTCCCTTCTGATCAAGGTATCGAACCATGACAGGAATAGCGAAGCGCCCGAACAACACGCGCGCGTGATCAAGCCCAAGTCTGCCGGCAATATAGTTCAGCACCGTGTCGATGTGTTTTGTTGCCCGTTTGAGGCCGTCCTGAACCTCGGCTGCCGTGGTCTCGTGGAGAAAGTGAAACTTGGCCTCGCCCGTAAGCACCGTGTTCACGGATCGCAGCAGCCAGTCGAGGTTGAAATCGTATCCGGCCTGCCTCCACCCCTTCAGCCGGACCTTCATCTCGTTGCGAGCTTCGGGCCAGTCGGCACAGATTTTCGCCAGGGCGAGATCGCCCTTGGACAGCTTCGTGCCTCCACTGTTCACCTTGTTGAAGATGTCTACAACCACGTCCAGGGATTTGTCCGCGCCGGTGATCTCCTCGACATGTAGGTCGATCTCAAGAATGGCCTGCAGTCTGCTCAGCCGGGCAACATACGTCGCAACATTCGCGAGATGATCCGAACTTGAGGATAACTGCTGCACTGCGGCGCTCAGTCCCTCGTTGCCGGCCTTCAACAGCGCGGAAACGTCTATCCAGAGTGCGTCGTCCTTCATCTTGAGGGGAGAGTAAAATTCGAACGTTTCATCAATGAGGTGAAACATCAGTCCGGTGAAGGCCTGAGCATTACCGTCGAAGAAAGCGGGCGGTTTCCCTCGGGCAACGCCGTAGACCGATGTCATGCGCTGTTGGCCATCGAGCAGCAGCTTGACCACGCCGGCTGCAAGCACTCCGTCACCTCGATGTGTGGCATTCTGTGCCTCTGTCGCCCAAACCAGCAGTCCTCCGACGGGGTGCTTGCGATAAAGCGAGGAAAACAGGCCTCGAACTTGCTCCCGGTTCCAGACGTAGCCCCGTTGAAATTCCGGCAAGGCCATGTGACCGCTGTCGATGTGGTCGAGAATCGTCGAAATTTTCATGCTGTTCCCCCTGGAGCAGTCACAATCTTCACTGATCGTCAGGGTAGTGCAAGCATGCTGATGGTCGCAGCAACAGCACTTGCACGCGGTATTGGAGAAATGGTCGGTCGTGGCGATTGAGCTTAAACAAGACATGCTGCCGGCCACGCCAAACGCGCTTAGCCCGGCTCAAAAACGCGAACGACGAGCTCAATTTCTCCGCGAGTTTGGTTTGAACTTCCAACGGCGGGACGGCCACTCTTACATAGTCATTCCATCATCGAACAGGTGGCCGAATATACCTGACAGATTACATCAGGTTGATCGAGCGCTGTTCGTGATGTTTTGGCCTGGCATCGACGATACCGATCGACCTTCTAAGGTTCAAATATGGACTGCAAGCGCCGCTGTTCTGCTGAACAAGCGCGCTGAGATTGTGCAAGCCAGACCCGGAGGGCGAATGAGAACAGCCATCCCTTTCGACGACTCGACCGCACGACGATTTGCAGGAAACATCCAAGCGTCGGCTGGTTCGTTGGACGCCATTTCAGACCTAGTGCATGAGGAGGATATCAACTGGGTTTAGCCTGACGGCTACGAGCAAGTGACAGCTAGGTGCGAACGCGGGGCACCGAGTGCATCCAGTCAGTTATGGCCCTTGGCGAAAGGCTGCGTGTCTGAGGCTTCAGGATCACCGCGCATCACTGATCGCTGCTCTCTATGCGACAGCGGGTTCCCCAAATTGGTAGTGAAGGCGCCAAGACCCCGTCCCTTCTAGGATTTCGCACACCTGCGAAAAAGCTTCCTCACTGGGCAGCGCGCCGTCCGAAGCAGACCACCTAGCAGAGGACGAACCGCAGATTATGATGTCGCCGTCTGGCAGAAGCCGCTCTTCTTCAAACAATTCTATCCTGAGTTCATCCGGACGATAGTCCAGATACAGCGACCAGAAAATCGTTCCGTCGGTAGACCCCGTCACGGAAAGTTGCGGCGGGACTCTACAGTACGCGCGTCGCTCCAGTGAGCGAACAAGTTCCGCGAGCTGGCGGAGCTTACGCGCGTCGTAAAGTTCGAGCCCCGTTCCGCTCGCCTTCTTAATGGCGTGCGAAAGACGCGCTAGACTGGCTGAGACGTCAGTTCTTGACCAAAATGCACGATCAATTCGATTCATGCCTGTTTTCTTCTGGAGGACCTTGCGCCTGGGTAGCGTGGTCGACAAACGTAGCGTCAAGGATGTGCTCAATGCCGCGTAATGGGTCGTCAGTCGTGCCCGATAATTCCCAATCAGCTCGTCCGGGAATCTGGCTTTCCCTGACCTTCGACTCAATCTTGCTGCGCCGACGTGTATCGATCGACGGCGCGCTAACATCCAATCCCAGGTTCCCCACAATTCTAGCTCAGCTTGGAACACAGATGAAAGCACGGGGTAAGCACGCGTGCTCGAGGACCTTGAGCGATTAATCACGTGCCCAGGAGAGGACTATCGTGGCCTTTCCCAGAACCGCAGTTTCCTGCCCTTTTGTCGACCGCTTGGGATTCGAGTTGCGTCCCCAGAGGCGCCGCGAGACCGCCGATTTTCAAACCCGGCAATTCCGAAACTCTTTGGCGCCATTCGACCCCAAAAGGGGACCTTACAATCCGGCGATCGCCCTCACGACCAGCTCCAGATCGCTCTCTGGCCATTCGAGCTGTTCAAGCCTCGCAGCAATGACCTCAACGCCGCCGTCCGTTATGTCGACCACAGCATTGTCAGTCATTGGCTGCAAAGTGTGGTTGTCCACCGCTTGGCCCTCATCATCGAGAGATACGCCGCACACCGCCAATTCGTATGTCAACTCAGGAACCAGACGTCGGCGGACGCACAGATACTCTACCC
>JAEWBW010000405.1 GCA_023390955.1 Pseudomonadota bacterium | reverse complement strand
ACGCCTCGACCAACACCGGCCGGCTGCTCTCGATCATGAATCGCTGCGGCGATTCCCTGCGCGTGTTCTCGGCCTCCGCCCATATCCCGGCCGCGGTGATGCTGATCGGCGGCCTCGGCTGGATGGCAGGCCCGGCCTGCATCATCCCGCGCCAGAGCGTTAGGCTCTACGATCTCGGCAAGGCCGGCCGCTGGGACGAGGCCATGGCGCTGCAGCGCCGGCTGTGGCGCATCAACGAGGCCTTCGCCCGCTTCAACCTCGCCGCCTGTATCAAGGCGGGCCTTGCCATCCAGGGCTATGACGTCGGTGACCCCGTCCCGCCGCAGGCCCCGTTGACGGCCGATGCGCGCAAGGTCGTGGAAGCGGCGCTTAGGGAGCTGGCGTAGCCGTCATTCCGGGGCGTCCGAAGGACGAACCCGGAATCTCGAGATTCCGGGTTCGATGCTGCGCATCGCCCCGGAATGACAAATTGAGGAGTTAAGTATTTGTCTCAAGACCTGATCCGCGAAACCGCCTGCACCGTCGTCGACAAGCTCCGTTCCGGTGACGTCTCGCCGCTCGAGCTGCTGGATGTGCTGGAGAAGCGCATTGCCGAGGTCGACGGCAAGGTGAATGCGCTGCCGACGCTGTGCTTTGATCGGGCGCGGACCAATGCGAAGGCGCTGATGCAGAAGCCGGCCGGCGCGCGCGGGCTGCTCGCGGGCCTGCCGGTGCCGATCAAGGACCTCTCCAATGTCGCCGGCGTGCTCAACACGCAGGGCTCGCCGATCTACAAGGACAACGTGTCCGCCGAGTCCGATCTCATGGTCGAGAACCTCGAAGCCAATGGCGCGGTGATCTACGCCAAATCCAACACGCCGGAGTTCGGCGCAGGCGCCAACACCTTCAACGAAGTGTTCGGCGCAACCCTCAATCCCTGGGACACGACCAAATCGGCTGCCGGTTCCTCCGGCGGGGCGGCGGTGGCGCTCGCGACCGGCATGGCCTGGCTCGCGCAGGGCTCCGACATGGGCGGCAGCTTGCGTAATCCTGCGAGCTTCTGCGGCATCGTCGGCATGCGCGCCAGCATCGGCCGCGTCGCGAATACGCCGAAGGTCGCGATCGACCGCAATCTCGGCGTTCAGGGACCGATGGCGCGCAACGTGGAGGACCTCGCGCTGCTGCTCGACGCCATGAGCGGGGACTACGCCGCCGATCCCCTCTCGCTGCCGGCGCCGTTGACCTCGTTCCTGTCGTCCGCGCGCGCGCCGAAGAAGCCGAAACGCATCGCCTATTCGCCCGATCTCGGCATCACGCCGGTCGATCCCGAGGTCAAGGCGATCACGCGCAAGGCCGCCGAGCGCTTCGCCGAGGCCGGCGCGATCGTCGAGGAAGCCCATCCCGACTGGCGCGATGCACATGAATGCTTCCACGTGCTGCGCGCGCTCGATTTCGCGATGAGCAAGGCAACGCTGCTGCGCACCAAGCGCGACCTGCTCAAGCCGGAGGTGATCTGGAACATCGAGGAAGGGCTGAAGCTGACGGTCGAGCGGATCGAGCGCGCCGAAGCCCAGCGCGTCGGCATGACAGCACGTGCGGTCGAGTTCTTCAAGACCTACGACCTGCTGCTGACGCCCGCGACCATCGTGCCGCCCTTCCCGATCGAGAACCGCTACGTCGCCGAATGCGACGGCAAGAAATTCGACAACTACGTCGAATGGCTCGGCATCGTCTACGCGATCACCGTAGCGTGCTGCCCGTCCCTGTCGCTGCCGTGCGGCTTCACCGCCTCGGGCCTGCCGGTCGGCGTGCAAGTCGTCGGCGCGCCCCGCGCGGATGCGCAGGTGATCGCCGGCGCCAAGGTGCTGGAGGATATCCTGGGCCTGCGCGGCACCACGCCGATCGATCCCAAAGTGAAGGCATAAGGCTGAAGGCATAACGCCGACAGCATCGGCGGGACATTCAGTCGTCCCGCCGACGCCGCCAGGCCTTGCCGCTCAATCGCCTCTGCCCGGCTCGATATCAGCGTTTGGCGCGTCGGCCGGGCCTTCAGTCATTCACCTTCGGTCCACCGTGATAGACATGGGCCTCGTTGCCCATGTCCTCGGTTGGAGCGGCGAAACCGGTGGAGGCCGGATGAGCCTCCGACATCTGCATGGCGGATTCCGACGCCATGCGGGGATGGTGCACGACGGCGCGGGCGTCCGCGGCGGAGCAAAGCGCGACCAGCATGGCCGACGCGACGACAACTGACTTCATCATGACTCTACGAGCCTCATTGAGTGCCACCAGCAAATTGCAGATGGATCTCAAAGCGTAGGATTCCCAGTCAGGATTCAGGCCCGTGTCGTAGGCGGGGCATAAATGATGCGTGAGCCAAAATTACCTGCGGTTCACCTTCCAGCCGTCTGCGCCTCCAGGCTACGGCTGTAGCGCGACATCGCGAAGCAAAATACAAAGTAGATCGCGGCGACGAAGATGTAGACCTCGACCGAGAACTGTTGCCAGGCGGGATCGATGATCGCGGTCTTGGCCGTCGTGAGCAGGTCGAAGATGCCGATGATCAGAACCAGGCTGGTGTCCTTGAAGAAGGCAATGAAGGTGTTGACCAGCGTCGGGATGACGTGACGGATCGCCTGCGGCAGGACGATCAGCCGGTTCTTGCGCCAGTACGACAGCCCCAGCGCATCGGCCGCCTCATACTGCCCGCGCGGCACGGCCTGCAGGCCGCCGCGGATGACCTCGGCCAGATAGGCGCCAGCGAACAGGATGATCGCGATCTGCGCGCGCAACAGCTTGTCGATGTTGAAACCGCCAGGCATGAACAGCGGAAACATCACGCTCGCCATGAACAGCAGGCTGACCAGCGGCACGCCGCGGATCAGCTCGACATAGAGCACACTGAGCGAGCGGATCGCCGGCAGCTTTGAACGGCGCCCAAGCGCGACGAGAATGCCGAGCGGAAAGCCGAAGGCCAGCCCGAAGGTCGCGAGAATCAGCGTGACTGGCAGGCCGCCCCAGCGGTCCTGCGAGACGAACGGCAATCCCGGCACCCCGCCCCACATCAACAGGCTGATCAGCGCGAGCGCGCCGATCCAGAGATAAGCGAGCTCGCGCCGCCACAGCGCGCGCCGGGTCGAGAGATAGTACAGCGCGATGAAGAGGAGGACGGCGAGCGCCGGCCGCCACTGCTCGTCGAACGGATAGGTGCCGAACAGGATGAAGCGATATTTTTCGGGGATGACGGCCCAGCCCGCCCCCAGCCCGCGCACCGCCTTGCAAGCGGTGGAATCGTTTGCCGGTGTCAGCCACACGGCGTTGGCGATGCCCCATTGCACGAAGCTGAAAATGCCCTTGGCCAGGATCGCAAGCAGCACGAATGTGAGGATGCCGTTCGGAATCGACGAGAACAGGTTTGCGCGCAGCCAGCGCAGCGCCGGATTTCCTGTCTGCCGGCGGCGCGCAGCGCGTGGAGCCTCGGGGATGTCGGCGATCACCGTCATGATCAGCGCTCCACCAGCGCGATACGCGCATTGTACCAGTTCATGAAGAAGCTGATGGAGAGGCTGATGGTAAGGAACACGGCCATGATCAGCGCGATCGCCTCGATCGCCTGCCCGGTCTGGTTCAACGTGGTATTGGCGATCGAGACGACATCCTGGTAGCCGATCGCGACCGCAAGCGAGGAGTTCTTGGTCAGGTTGAGATACTGGCTGGTCATCGGCGGCACAATGACGCGCAGCGCCTGCGGCAAGATGATCTGCCGCAGCATGAAGCCGCGCCGGAGCCCCAGCGCATTGGCGGCGTCCCATTGCCCGCGCGGCACCGACTGGATGCCGCTGCGCACGATCTCCGCGATAAAGGCCGAGGTGTAGGTGACGAGCGCAATCAACAGCGCAAAATATTCCGGCGCGAGCGTCAATCCGCCGACGAAATTGAAGCCGCGCAACGCCGGCCATTCGAGCGTCCAGGACACGCCGAGCTGCCACGACACCAGCGCCGGCAGTGCCACGATGAGTCCTAGCGCGAACGGCCAGACCGGCCGCGGCTTGCCGTCGCGCATCTGCTGCGCGATCAGAGAGCGCCTGACAACATAGACCACGGCGGCGCCCACGAGCGCCGTGCCAATCACCCAGAGCTCGCCCCTGTTGATCGGGACCGCCGGCAGGATCAATCCGCGATTGGACAGGAAGACGCCCTCAATCGGCTTCCACGCCAGCCGCGCGGCCGGCAACGCCTGCATCAGCACGTACCAGAACAGGAGCTGCAGCAGCAGCGGGATATCACGCAGCGTCTCGACATAGACAGCCGCAAGCCGCGACAGCAGCCAATTGGCGGAGAGCCGGGAGATTCCGATCAGCGTGCCCAGCAGCGTCGCAAGCACGATGCCGATGACCGCGACACGCAGGGTGTTGGCGACACCGGCTGCGAACGCCCAGAAATAGGTATCCTTCGGGGAGTAAGCGAGCAGGCTGTCGGCGATCGGCATGCCGGCCTCGCGGCCGAGGAAGGCGAAGCCCGTCGTGATGCGTCGCGCGGAGAGATTGTGAACCGTGTTGGACCAGAGAAACGCGATGATCGCGAGCGCGATGCCAACGACAAGCACCTGCCAGAACAGACCTTTGAGCTGCTGACCTCCGAGCACGAAGGCAAAGCGGCGGCGCGGCGGCGGTCTCGGTCCATCTGATCTGGCTGAGCTATCGGTCGTCACGGCACAAATGTCCTCTGAAAAGAAGAAAAAGAGCGATGTCCGGCGAAGCGCGCATCAACTGTTGCACCAAACTTAGATACGTGCAACGAATGTTTCATGGCCGAGCCCGCGAAATCCTCGCCGCTGAGCGAACTCCGGATTGCATTGCCATCGCTCCCCCTGCGCTTGCAGGAGGTCGGGCGGTTTGTCGCGGCCAATGATTACGACGCCACCACCCGTTCGATGCGCGACCTCGCCGCAGAAGCCGGCGCCGATCCCGCAGCGTTCACGCGGCTCGCCAAAGCCATCGGCTATTCCGGTTGGGACGAGCTTCGCGCGGCGCTGACCGAAGCACGCCGGCCGTCGCAGACCTCACCCTTCTCCGGCCGTGCCAGAAGCCGGCGCGCCGGCCCGCATGCCGACGTGGCGCTGGTGCACGACAAGCTGGAGGCCGAGGCCGCGGGCTTGCCGCGCATATCCTCAGGCTCCGTCGTGGACGCGGCGCGCGCGCTGCATGCGGCGAAGCGGATCTGGATCGCGGGCTTTCGCAGCTGCCGCAGCGTCGCGGAGCTGCTCAATTACGAGCTGCGGCTGTTCCGCCCCGACGAAGTTCAGATCGTCGGCGGCTCCGGCCCCGACGATCTCGATCTCGGCGCCTTCCGCTCAGGCGAAGCCGTCGTCGTGATCGGCTTCACGCCCTACACGCATGCAAGCGTGCGCGTCGCCCAAGCGGCCTACCGTACCGGCGCAACTCTCATCTCGATCGCCGATACGCCGGCAGCTCCCATGGCCGAAGGCGCGGATCATGTGCTGCTGTTCGAAGCCGCGTCCTCGCCCGGCTTCTTCCCGAGTCTGACCGGTGCCATCGCGATCGCGCAGTCGCTCGCCGCGGTGACGTTCTCGCTCGGCGGCTCGGCGGCCAAGAAGCGCCTGCAGGATACTGAGGCGCGGCTTGCCGCGAGTTCCACCTACGTCCCAGAGAAAGGCTGACCCATGGCCCAACGCACCAGCCGTGTGCTGCACCGTTCGCTCCGCGACACCCCGCCCAAGGCGATCGGCGGCGAAGGCGTCTATCTCATTGCCGAGGACGGGCGGCGTGTGCTCGACGCCTCCGGCGGCGCTGCCGTCTCCTGCCTCGGCCATCAGCATCCGCGCGTCATCGCGGCGATGGCGCGGCAAGCCTCATCGCTCGCCTATGCACACACCGCATTCTTCTCGTCGGAGCCGGCGGAAGCTCTGGCCGAAACGCTGGTCGGCCACGAGCCCGGCGGGCTCGCCTACGCCTATTTCGTCAGCGGCGGCTCCGAGGCGATCGAAGCCAGCATCAAGCTGGCGCGGCAATACTTCCTCGAACGTGGCGAGAAGCAGCGTCGCCACTTCATCGCGCGCCGCCAGAGCTACCACGGCAACACGCTCGGCGCGCTGTCCGCCGGCGGCAACGCCTGGCGTCGTGAGCCCTACGCTCCGTTGCTGTCGCCTGCCTTTAGTCACGTGACGCCGGCATTCGCCTATCACGAGAAGCGCGACAACGAGTCCGACGCGCAATTCGTGGCGCGGCTCGCCGCCGAGCTCGAGGCCGAGTTTCAGCAGCTGGGCCCCGACACCGTCGCCGCCTTTCTGGCCGAGCCGGTGGTCGGCGCGACCGCCGGCTGCGTTCCCGCGCCGGAAGGCTACTTCAAGGCCGTGCGCGAGATCTGCGATCGCCACGGTGCCTTGCTCATTCTCGATGAAGTCATGTGCGGCATGGGCCGAACCGGAACGACGCATGCCTGGGAGCAGGAAGGCGTCGCGCCCGACATCCAGGCGATCGCAAAGGGGCTCGGCGGTGGCTATCAGCCGATCGGCGCCATGCTCGCCGGCGGCAAGATCATCGACGCCATCCGCGCCGGCTCGGGCGCGTTCCAGCATGGCCATACTTACCTGGCCCATCCCCTCGCCTGCGCCGCGGCGCTGGCCGTGCAGGAGGTGATCCGCGAGGACAATCTGCTCGATCGGATCAAGGAACGCGGCAAGCAGCTCGAGCAACGGCTGACCGAACGCTTCGGCAATCACCGCCATGTCGGCGATATCAGGGGCCGCGGCCTGTTCTGGGCGGTCGAGCTCGTCGCCGACCGCGCAAGCCGGACGCCGTTCGATCCCGCGCTCAAGCTCAATCAGAAGATCAAGGCGGAAGCCTTCGCCAACGGGCTCGGCTGCTATCCGGGCGGCGGAACCGTCGATGGCGCGCGCGGCGACCATATCCTGCTGGCGCCGCCCTACATCTCATCGCCGGATGAAATCGATCTGATCGTCGACAGGCTCGGCACAGCCGTCGACAACGTGTTGCGTAGTGTCAATCACTGAGGGGAGAGTAGCATGATGAGGAAATTGGTTATCGCTGCAGGACTGGTTGCGGCATCGACGGCTGGTGCGTCGGCGGCAACGCTCGACACGGTCAAGAGCCGCGGCACGCTGGTGTGCGGCGTCAGCGCCGGCTTTGCCGGCTTCTCCGCACCGGACTCGCAAGGCAATTACAAGGGCCTCGACGTCGATTATTGCCGCGCCCTCGCAGCCGGCGTGCTCGGCGATGCCAGCAAGGTGCGCTACGTCTCCCTGACCGCGCAGAACCGCTTCACCGCGCTGCAGTCCGGCGAGATCGACGTGCTCTATCGCAACTCGACGCAGACGTACTTGCGCGGTGCGACGCTCGGCCTGCGCCAGGGCCCGATCAATTTTTACGACGGCCAGGGCTTTGTGGTGAAGAAGGACCTCGGCGTGAAGGAGATCAAGGATCTCAAGGGCGCCACGGTCTGCGTCGCGCAGGGCACCACGCATGAGGTCACGCTCGGCGATTACGGCCGCGCCAACGGCATCGACTGGAAGCCGCTGGTGTTCGACCGCATCGACACCATGTACCAGACCTTCTTCGGCGGTCGTTGCGACGCCATGACCCAGGACGCCTCCGCGCTCGCCGGCGCCGTCACCACGGCCGCGCCGAACCCGGCCGACTATGTCGTGTTGCCGCAGACCATCAGCAAGGAGCCGCTCGGTCCCTTCACCCGCAACGGCGACGAGGTCTGGAGCGACATCATCACCTGGCTGCATTACGGCCTGATCGAGGCCGAGGAGCTCGGCGTGACGCAAGGCAATGTCGAGGAGATGGCGAAGTCGCAGACGCCCGCGATCCAGCGGCTGCTCGGCGCCTCCGGTGATCTCGGATCGCGGCTCGGGCTCGACAACAAATGGCTGGTCACGGCGATCAAGGCCACCGGCAATTACGGCGAGATCTACGAGCGCAATGTCGGCAAGGCGAGCCCGCTCAAGCTCGACCGCGGCCTCAACGGCCTCTGGAGCAAGGGCGGCTTGATGTACGCCATTCCGTTCAAGTAAACGGAGATCCCGTGTTCACCTCTCCCCGCTCGTGGGGAGAGGTGAAAGAAGGCAGGCACCATGCGCATCACGCTGATCCACGCGCTAAAGCACTCCATCGCACCGATCGAGGCCGCATTCGCGCAAACCTGGCCCGATGTGCGGTTGATGAACCTGCTCGACGACAGCCTGTCGGCGGATCTCGCACGCGCCGGCAAGCTCAACGACGCCATGACCGAGCGCTTTCTCTCGCTGGGCGCTTATGCCGCCGCGACCGGTTCGGATGCGATCCTGTTTACCTGCTCGGCATTCGGCCCCTGCATCGAGGCAGTGGCCCGAGCGCATGCGCCGATGCCCGTGCTCAAGCCCAACGAGGCCATGATCGAGCAGGCGGTGATGATGGGCCGCAGGATTGGTCTGCTCTCGACCTTCCCGCCGACCCTGCAATCGATGCCGCCGGAATTTCCTGGCTCGGTTCAGATCGTACCGAAGCTGGCCGAGGGCGCGCTTGCTGCCCTCGACCGCGGCGACCGCGTCACGCATGACCGGCTGATCGTGGAAGCTTCGAAGGATTTGCGCGACTGCGACGCGATCGCGCTCGCCCAGTTCAGCATCGCTTCGACCGCACCGATGGTCGCGGCCGCGACGGGCCGACCGGTGGTGACGACGCCCGACAGCGCCGTCGCAAAGCTGAAGAAGCTGCTCGGAAAGGCCTAGTCGCCGCTCTTTTCGCGGCGGCGCGCGTCCTTGATCGCGGCCGCCAGCGCAACCTTGGTCTCGCTCACGAAATCCTCGACCAGTTCCTCGCGGGTGGTGTGTGCGGCCTCACCGGTGAACAGCCCCTGCTCCGCCAGCATGACCACGCCATGCAGCGCCGCCCAGATTTTCAGGGCGTGCCGTTCGCGCAGATAGCCGACGGCGGGCGCCTCCAGGGCCTCGAGCACGAGCCCAAAGGTCTCGCTGGTCGCGGCGTGCAGCTCGCTGCCCTTGGCCGCGCAGGAAACCGTGCGCGAGACGAACATCAGGCGATAGATGCCGTTGCGCTTGAGGCCGAAATCGAGCGTCGCCTGCGCAAGGCGTGAGAGCTTCGACTGCTTCGAGGCCTTTGCCATCGCCTCACGCAGCATGGCGGAGAATTCGCGGAAGGCTTCCGCGGTCACCGCTGCGAGCAGAGCATCGCGGTCGGCAAAGTGCCGGTACGGCGCCGGCTGCGAGACGCCAAGCTCCTTCGCCAGCGCCTTTATGCTGATCGCCTCCGGCCCGCCCTGCTCGGCATCGCGCAAGGCGGCCTTGATCAGGGCGCCGCGGAGATCGCCGTGGTGGTAGGTATTTTGTGGTTTCCGGGCAAGTTGTGACGGCATGTGACCCGAAACCTATAAGTTTGCGCTTGACAGGGAAAGCCCGTCGGCAATGTAATATACTATAACTTAAGCCGCAGCGAATGCGGCGCCAAAAATCGCCAATTGAGGAACGCGCTCAGCCCCTTGGGCTGAAAGGCGCACGACCGAGGGAGCTGTAATGGCTGAACGATTGAAGGTTCACGTCGATCCAGACAAGTGCCAGGGCCACGCCCGCTGCAAGGCGCTGGCGCCGGAACTGTTCGAGCTCGACGAATACGGCAATGCCCACGAAGTCGGCGACGGCACCGTCCCGGCCGGCCTCGAAGACAAGGCCTGGCTTGCCAAGTCCAACTGTCCGGAAATCGCGATCGAGGTGACCGAGGACTAGGCGAAAGCCCGTCGTCCCTGCGTGCTCCAGCGTGAACACACGTCCTCAGCATTTTGCAAACAAGGAATTTGCAGAGATGTCCGACATCAGCCAGCCCACCGCCCATCCGCCCGTCACCGATTGGCTCCACGATTTCGACCACACCGATCCGCAGTGGACCGAAGACCCCTTCCCGATCTGGGACCAGTTGCGCAGCAAAAGCCCCGTCGTCCGCACCGAGCGCTTCCTCGGCTGCTACCTGCCGACGACCTATGAGGCTGTACGGGAGATCGCCAACGACACCGAGAGCTTTTCTTCGCGCCGCATCATCGTTCGCGACGTGCGGCCGGAGGTCGCCAGGAACGCGGCTCCGCCGATCACCTCCGATCCGCCGGAGCACAAGCCGGCAAAGCAGTTGCTGCTGCCACCGTTTACGCCCGACGCGATGAAGAAGCTCGAGCCGCGCGTGCGCGCCATCTGCAACGAGCTGATCGACGCGTTCATCGCCGACGGCAAGGTGGACGCCGCGGCCCACTACACGCGGCACATCCCGGTGCGCGCCATCGCCCACATGCTCGGTATTCCCGAGAGCGACGGCGATCTCTTCGTCAAGTGGATCCACATGATCCTCGAGCTCAGCATCAAGAACGAGATGAAGCTGAAGGAGGCGGTGGAGGAGATGACCGGCTATTTCGCAGGCCATATCGAAGCCCGCCGCCAGAAGCCGGGCGACGATCTGATCTCCTACCTTCTCAACGCGAGGAGCAAAACCGGCGAGCCGCTGGAGGATTCCCACATCCACGGCTCGCTGCGGCTGCTGCTGATCGCGGGTATCGACACCACCTGGAGCGCGATCGGCTCCTCGCTCTGGCACCTCGCCAGGACGCCTGCCGATCGCGAGCGCCTGGTCGCCGAGCCGGAGCTGATCCCGGTCGCGGTCGAGGAGCTGCTGCGCGCCTATTCGCCGGTGACCATGGCGCGCGAGGTGATGAAGGAGACCACCATCTCCGGCTGCCCGGTCAAGCCGGGCAACATGGTGCTGCTCTCCTTCCCCGCCGCCAACCGCGATCCCAAGATGTTTCCGGACGCCGACAAGGTCGTGATCGACCGCCGCGAGAACCGGCATGCCGCCTTCGGCCTCGGCATCCACCGCTGCGTCGGTTCCAACCTGGCGCGGATGGAGATGCAGGTCGCCCTCGAGGAATG
>JAEWBW010000403.1 GCA_023390955.1 Pseudomonadota bacterium | reverse complement strand
ATCAGGATCGGTGGACAGTTCGGCGGCAGCATCTCCAGCACGTCGTTGAGCGCCTCGGTGCCACCGGTCGATGCGCCGATGCACACGATGCGCTCCGTGGTCGGGCGCACCCGGCTCTGCACCGGGGGCGGAATGATCGCGTCCGCCGTCAGCTTCTTTTCGATCATCCGCCGCTCGGCGCGCGGACGCACGCGCGCACGGGCGGCCGACTTGACGGCCTCGCGCAGGCGCGTCGAACATTCGATCAGCGCCTGGCGCGTATCGATCTTCGGCTTCGGCACGATGTCGACGGCGCCGGCCTCGAACGCCTCGAACATGACGTTCGATCCTTCCTCAGTGAGCGAGGAGCAGATGATCACGGGGATCGGACGCTGCGCCATGATCTTGCGCAGGAAGGTCATGCCATCCATGCGCGGCATCTCGAGATCGAGGATCATCACGTCCGGAATCTCGTTCTGAAGCCGGCGTGCGGCCGCGAACGGATCGGCGGCCGCGCCCATCACCTCGATCTCGGGGTCTTCGGTCAGGATCGACTGCAGGATTTGGCGCACCGACGCCGAATCGTCCACGATCAGAACGCGAACCTTTTCCTTCGGCATCTTCGCTCGGCTCCGACTAGATCTGGAAAACGGTGGGCTGGACTTGCTTCAGGCCCGGCACGGCACTGTGGATCATCGATTCCGAATGCCCGACCAGCAGATAGCCGCCAGGCCGCAAATGGCTGCAGAGCTGCTCGATCACCTTCTTCTGGGTCTCGCGCTCGAAATAGATCAGGACGTTGCGGCAGAGGATGATGTCGACGTCCCGGTCGACCGGGTACGAAGCATCCATCAGGTTCATCCGCATGAAATGCGTCATGCGCCGCAATTCCGGCACCACCCGCACTTCGCCGCGCGACTTGTCGCGCGACGACAGGAAATATCGCTTCAGGAACGGCTCCGGCACCGGCGACACCACGTCGCGGCTGTAGATCGCGGTCTTGGCCAGGCGCAGCACCGCCGTCGAGATATCGGTCCCGAGGATGCGGAACTGAAACCGCGACCCGGTCCGCGTCATGTCGTCCAACACCATCGCGGTCGTATAGGCTTCCATGCCCGTCGACGAGGCCGAGCTCCAGACCTTCAGTTTCGGACTGCTCTTCCGATGCTGCTTGAGCAAGGCCGGAACCGCAATCTCCTTCAGGAAGGTGAAGTGCGCCGGCTCGCGGAAGAAGTCAGTCTTGTTGGTGGTGACGACGTCGATGAGATGCGTGAGCTCGCTGTCGAACTGGCCGGCGTCGAAGAGGTTGTCGACATACTCGTTGATGTCGGAAAAATTCAGCGCACGCACACGCTTGTGCAGCCGCCCCTCCAGCATCAGGCGCTTGCCTTGCGGCAGCTTGATGCCGACCTGACCCTCGATCAACTCGGCGATGCTGCGGAAATGACGGTCCGACAGATGCGCGACCGTCTCTTGCATGGCTGGCATCATGGCCGCCTGCCCTGGCCCGCAATGGCCGCCTGAGCTAAATATCGGGCCATCCGGGCCATTTCAAATCCTGCGCGCTACATCATTTCAAAGTATCGAACCGGCCACCCATGTCGGGCGGCCGGTCCGCCGGTGTCTTCAGCGCTGGAACTCGGCGTCGCGATCGTCCTCGGCGCCGTCCATGTCGAAGGCAAAGCCTCCACCGTTCGCGGCCTTCATGGCACGCGCGGGCTTGGCCAGCGGCTTCTTGGCGGCGGGACGTTCGCTCGCCGCCATCGTCGCCGCCTTCGCGCGCAGCTGGTTCACGGCGCGATCGATCGGCGCAGGCGCCGCCGCCTTCGCACCGTGGTCGATGCGGAAGTAAGCGATCGTCGACTGCAGCTGCTCGGCCTGCGAGGCCAGCTCTTCCGAGGTCGAGGAGACCTGTTCCGACGCGCTGGCGTTCTGCTGGCCAACCTTGTCGAGCTGCTGGATCGCCTGGTTGATCTGGGACGACCCGACGTCCTGCTCGCGGCAGGCCGCGGTGATCTCTTCGACGAGCTCGGCGGTCCGCTTGATGTCGGGCACGAGCTTCGAGAGCATGGTGCCGGCTTCCTGCGCCACCTTGACGGTTTCCGCAGACAGCGTGCCGATCTCCGCGGCGGCGGCCTGGCTGCGCTCGGCAAGCTTGCGCACTTCGGAGGCGACCACCGCAAAGCCCTTGCCGTGCTCGCCTGCGCGCGCGGCTTCCACCGCGGCGTTCAGCGCGAGCAGGTCGGTCTGGCGCGCGATCTCCTGCACGATGGTGATCTTCTCGGCGATGGTCTGCATGGCCTCGACCGCACGGCCGACGGCCGCACCGCTGGCCTCGGCGTCCTTGGCCGATTGTCCCGCGATCTTCTCGGTCTGGCTGGCATTGTCGGCGTTCTGCTTCACGTTGGAGGCCATTTCCTCCATCGAGGAAGACGCCTCTTCGGCCGACGAAGCCTGCTCGGTCGCGCCTTGCGAGAGCTGCTCGGCGCTGGCCGAGAGCTCCTGGCTACCGGCCGAGACGTTCTGCGCAGCGGTCAGCGCTTCCGTCACGATCTGCTGCAGCTTTTCGACCATGCGCTCGAGCGCGATGCCCAGCGTGTCCTTGTCCGACATCGGCTTGACTTCGACGGTGAGGTTGCCGTTGGCAATCTCGTTCGCCACCCCGGCCGTCACGTTCAGATTGGCCGTCATCGCATTGAGCGAAGCCACGAGATCGCCGACCTCGTCGTTGCTCGACACGTCGATCTTCTGGCTGAGGTCGCCAATTGCGACTGCGTTGGCAAGACCGACCGCGCGGCCGAGACCGCGGCTGATGTTGAGGGCGATCCAGGTCGCCGAAGCAACCGCGATCAGCAGCGCACCGATGATCATGCTGATCAGCAGCGTCTTGGCGAGAGCCGCCTCCTTGGCGCCCTCCTCCGCGACGTCAGCCATCTGCTTCTCGTTCAGCTTGACGTACTGCTCGACCGCCTGGAGCGTCTCGTTGAAGACCTTGCGGCCTTCACCGCTCGCGATCGCGGTTGCCTTCATGTTGCCGGCCTCGAGGGACAGGCGCGAGGCGTTGTCGACGGCCTTCGCAAGCCGATCGAACTGCGCATTGATCCCCGCTGCCGCACCCGTCTGCCCAGCCTGGGCCACCGCGGCCTTGATATTGTTCAGGCGTTGTCCGGCCGCCTTGACGTCCGCATCGATTTCCTCGGCGCTGGTCGCCGTATAGGCCATCACGATCGAGCGGGACAGGCGCGCAATGTCCGCGCGCGCGGTCAGCATCGCGGTGAGCGCACGCTGGTTGTCCGATCCGCTCTTGCCCAGTTCCGCAGCCGCGGCCTCGAACATCAGGTCGAGGTCCTTGGCGGCAGCCTGACCTTCGGTCTTCCAGAGTTCGGCAGCCTTGTTGTTGGAGTTGAGGAGCGCGAACTTCGCGCTCTGATCCTCAAGCTCGTTCATACGCTTCATCGGACCGACGGCCTGGTCCAGCACGCGCCGACCGGTTTCGCTCGCCTGCCGATGCAGATCATTGAAGATCTTCTGCATCTTCTCGCGACGCGCCAGCATCGCGCTGTGATTGTCCTGGGTTTCCTTGTCGGTCACCGCCTGGATCATCCGGTTCTCGGCACGCTGCTGCCCCTGCAGGACGTCCATCACGTCCGCGGCGAGCTTGGTGCGGTTGGCCTGGCCGACGATCCGCTCCTGCTGAGTGGTCAAGCTCGAGAGGCTGTTATAGGCGACGCCGCCCGTGATCATCGAGAGAACGATGACCGCGCCGAAAGCGGAGGCGAGCTTGGCTTTTACCGTGAATCTCATTTTAGTTCCGTCGGGTTCGAATTGAGGTGCTTACGCGTTACGCATCGTGATTTCGGGCTCAGGCGGCGCGGGGAGCGTCGTTGGTCGCGCGCCCGCCCGGGAGCTCGTCGTTCGCCATCAGCTTGGCGAGGTCGAAGATGACGACGAATTTCTCGCCCTTGCGTCCGATGCCGGCGGCATAATCGGACTGCCATTTGCCGCCGACCTCGGGCACCGGCTCGATCGCCTGCTCGTCGATGTCGGTGACCTCGAAGACGCAATCGGCAACGAAGCCGACGCCGACCAGGCGGTCCTTCATCGGGACGTCGAGGATGATGATGCGGGTCGCTTCGGTCGCGGGTACACTCGGCAGGCCGAGCTTGGTCCGGAGGTCGACGATCGGATAGCCGCTGCCGCGCACGTCGATCATGCCGAGCAGGAAGCTCGGCGCGTGCGGCAACCGCGAGATCGGCCGCATGTCGAGGATCTCGCGGACGTTGCGGATCGAGATGCCGAACGTCTCGCCGGCGAGCCCGAGCGTCAGATATTGCGAGGTTGCGGCCATGATGCGGTCCAGGTCAAAAGGATTTCAAAGGGCGGTCCGGCCGCAAGGCCGGACCGGAAGCGTCAGCGTTGAAACTCGGCGTCGCGGTCGTCTTCGCGATCTTCCATGTCGAATGCCAAGCCACCCCCCCCCGCTCCGCTTACACGACGAGTCTCTAAGAGTGCGAACGCGACATGACCGAGGCGGCTGACTACCTGACGTTTGCCTGTGGTGCCTCGGAATTGCTCGCTATTGTTGAGCTTCCTGCTCGAGCAGCCCTGCTACGCACGGCTGCCAGCACTTGTCTGCCGAGGCGTGCACACGACACGCGCCGTGGGCTGAATCGGTACTGTTTGTCATGATGCAGACTGCGTTGCACCTGTCGGATCG
>JAEWBW010000383.1 GCA_023390955.1 Pseudomonadota bacterium | reverse complement strand
ACGATCACCTTGCCGAGCTTCTTCAGCGCGGTCTTCTGGTCCTCGCGATACATCGGCGCGCCCGCATAGATCACGTGACGCAGCGAGGAATGATCGTATTTGTCGACCGCGGGATGTTCGACCATCATCTTCAGGATCGTCGGCACCGTGAAGAGATTGCCGACCCGATGCAGCTCGATCAGCCGGAACGCCTCGTTGATATCGAATTTTTCGGTCGGCAGCAGCACCGTGCAGACACCGCGCGCGGTCTGCACCAGCTGATGCACGCCGGCGCCATGCGACAGCGGCGCCACCACCAGCGACGCGTCTGCCTCCGTGACACCGGGCGTGAGATCGGCAAGATGGTTCGTGACCACAAATCCCATCTGGCCATGCGTCAGCACGGCCGCCTTGGACCGGCCGGTGGTGCCGGAGGTGAAGAAGAACCAGCAGGGATCATCGTGCTCGACGGCAACATTCTCGACCATTTGGCCTGCCTGCGACGCGATGGCATCGGCCACCGAACGCTCGCCGAACGCGGCCTTGCCGTCCATGCTCCAGGTGAATTCCAGCGTCCCGCCCTTCACAGCCGCGGCGTGCTCGGGGAAGTCGACATGGCATAGAAAGGCTTTCGCGCCGGAGGCCTGCGCGAGATAGGTGACCTCGTCCGGCATCAGACGGAAATTGGTCGGCACCCAGATGGCGCCGAGCCGGAAGGCGGCGAACATCGAGAAGAACATCTCGTCGCCGTTCTTGGAGTGGACGAGGATGCGGTCGCCCTTGGCGATACCACGCGCGGCAAGCGCGGCCGCAAGCGCGGACACCTGCGCATCGACCTGCTTCCAGGTCCAGGACCGCTCGCCCCACACGAAACCCGGCCGCGCCCCATGCCGCCGTGCGTTCTGGGTCAGCATGTAAGCGAGATTCATAACGCGGCGGGACATGCGCAGGGGCTGCATGGGCTTCCTCTTCATTGGCGGGCGACGCTGATGCCCGCTCGTTACGGCCCATTTATCGCGATCCCTGCAGCCGTCGCAAGGCGGCCGAAATGCAGGCCCTCATGCGGCATTCCGGCACCGATTCACGGTCCGATCACGCTCAAATCACGGGGCGGCTGCAAATCGCAGTTGTTTCATCGATGGGAGGACGATTTGGCAGTCAGCAATTCGGTTATTGATATCTCGCACCACAACGGAACGCATCTCAACTTCGGTCAGGCAAAGGCCGCCGGAATCGTCGGCGTGATCCAGAAGGCCACGCAGGGCGAAGGCTACATCGATCCGACATTCGCGGCGAACAGGGATGCTGTCCTCCAGGCACAGCTCCTGTTCGGCGCGTATCACTTCGGCACCGGCGCCAACGGTGTCTCCCAAGCCCAGCACTTCCTCGACGTCGTCAATCCCAAACCGACCACAGTGGTCGTGCTCGACTTCGAGGACAATCCGGCCGGCACCAGCATGACGCTGGAAGAAGCCCGCGCCTTCGTCACGCATATCCACAGCAAGCTCGGCCGCTGGCCCGGCTTCTATAGCGGCCACACCATCAAGCAGGCCCTCGGGACGTCGGTCGATCCCGTCCTCAAGAATTGCTGGTTCTGGCTCGCCCAATATGGACCGACCCCGGTCGTTCCTCCGTGCTGGAACTCCTGGACGATGTGGCAGTACACCGATGGCGGGGTCGGGCCCGAGCCCCATCAGGTCAACGGCATCGGCCGATGCGATCGCGAGAACTACAACGGCACCGCCGCCCAGCTGACGAACTGGTGGGGAACGTAGCGCAGCTGCGCTATTGCGGCATCTTGAACGCGAACGGCTTTGCGGAGATGGCCTGCTCCCTGGAGCAAGCCTGCGCCCCGAAGCCGCCGCAGTAGCCGCCATGGAGAGCAAAGCGGATGGTTCGCGCGGCGCCGCGCTTCATCGGCTTCGCCAACACCTTGTAGTCGAGGACACGGCCGTCGAAGACGGGACGCAAATCTGCGTCCGGCAGCGTCACCAGGATGGTCAGCGTGCAGCCGCCGGTTCCGCAGTAGGTGGTCTCGCGGTCCCCGCATCTGGTGTCGCGGAGATCGACGATGTAGTCGTCGCGCCCGTCGCCGGTGAGGTCGATCTTGCGCACCGTGTCCGGCGCAAAAGTCACCGGACCGCCATCCTCGTTCCGGCACACCTCAACGGCGTCTTGCAGCGCCTTCTGCACCGCAGGCGGATAATCGCCCGGATTGAACGGCCTGGGGTCATCGGCGCACGCAGCGGTGGCAATGAATACGAGCAGCAGAAACAGATATCGCATCCGTGTTGGTCGCTCGCACCGCCGGCACCGTTCAGGGAATTTTAAGCATGACCGGGGCAACCTCGCTCAGCCCTCGCGTATAGAGTCCTGCGTCCATGATCAAAGCGCCCGCCTTCCTGCTGTTGTCGCTGGCGCTTGCCGGATGTGCGGTGGGGCCCCAGGCCCATCTCACCCCTGACCCCGCCTTCAAGCCCGCCCGGTATGCCTGGGACGGCGCCGGCGAGGATCCGAACAAGCCGAGGATGGCATCGGAGCGATCACGCGCAACACGGAGCGCCGCCCGTTCCGAACAAGCGGAAGCGCGCGACGGCATCGAGGTCGATCACGAGGCCAGGCTCAACCGCTCCATTGTCATCTGCAAGGGTTGCCTGCCCCAGCAGCCGCCGTCCGAAGACAAGCGGCTCGCCAAGGCGATCGATTAAGCCGGCCCACACTTCAGCGAGCCTGCCCCGTCGCGCACCCCGGCCATGCCGTCGCGTGCACTGGCAAAGTTGCGACCCGACACCTAAGTCAGGACAAGCGGCTTGCGATCCGCGGCGAATATCTTTGGAAGGAATAGGCATGGCGACGAC
>JAEWBW010000557.1 GCA_023390955.1 Pseudomonadota bacterium | reverse complement strand
TCTTGGCGGGCTTTTTCTCGGCCGACTTTTTCGAGCCGGACGACGGGGTCGTCGCGTCGGTCGCGGCCGGGGCGGCCGTGGTAGCAGCGGGCGCGGCGGTGGTGGCGGCCGGCGCCGTGCCGGTCGCAGCCGGCGCGGCGGTCTGCGCCAGGGCGCACGACGCGTGCAAGGTCAGCGCCAGGGCTGCGGTCGCAGCCAACACATATGCTTTGTTCATGAAAACCTCCCGAGTAGCTCGCGAATGCCTGAACCCAATGGCGGAAGCTAATCCCGCGTCATGCGCCGGCGCAAGTATGGACAAGACTAGGCCGGAAGCCGGGTGCGGACTGTGTTCGAGGTCACATAAGTCGCGGCGCAGGCTGGCATGATGATGTAGAATGTCGAACGCGGGCCGCACTGGTCCCGACCAACGACGACGTGACCACGCGTCGCCCGCCATGCCTGGAACACCGGGTCTGCGCCGACATTGACTTTGCAACCCGTTCTCGAAGGAGAGAAAAATGCGCCGTACCATCCCCATCCTGGCAGCGCTTGCTGCGTTCACCGCCGTCACCTTCCAGGTGCAGTCGGCCGAAGCCGCCAACGACCGCTATTGCCTGCAGGGCCGCATCTGGGGTTATCCCGGCAACTGCCAGTTCGCGAGCTACCAGCAGTGCCAGGCCTCGGCCTCCGGCACCAACGCGTCCTGCGGAATCAACCCGCGCTATGCCTACCCGCAGCAGCAGCGCCGCGGCTATTATTGATCGCGACGTCGGCGCCGAGGCCCACCTCGGCCAGCCGCTCTGCGAACCAGAGCGTGATCGCCCGGTCCAGCGTGCCACCGACATAGACCTCCGAGGTCGTGACGTTCTGCCGGGCGAGCACGAGCAGCACACCGATCCCGTACGCGAACCAGACGTGCGGATCGGTCAGCGCCATCAGCTTGTGCTGGTCGTGCTCGATGGCGGTGTGATTGGAGGCGTTGCGGATCTCGACGGCGAGCAGATTGTTCGGGATCTCGCGCTGGTGCACCACGACATCGGGATAGATCGACTTGCCGAGATGGTCGTCGGTCGAGATGGTGGAGCCGCGCGGCAGATGCAGCGTGCGCTCGCCGAGCCGGTCGTAATTGCAATCGATTGCCCAGCCTGAAAATTGCCGTTCGAGATAGACGGCGAAGCGGTGGGTCACCGCCCGCTCGCCGATGTCCTTCTCGAACAGAAACCCTTCATGGGCATAGAATTCACGGAGCGCCGCCACCACCTTGTTCAGCTCGGTCTGCATGGTGCCTCCCGACCTCTGTACGCCCGCCCTCCGGGGTATGCGCGAGCTTATCTCACATCTGGACTTCGATCAGCCGGGGTCCCGGCTCGGCAACGGCTTCGGCCAGCGCCTTGTTGAGCTCGTCGGCCGTCGTCACCGCGCGAGCCGGCACACCCATACCCTTCGCCAGCGCGACGAAATCGATGGTCGGGCTGTCGATCTTGAGCATGTCCATCGCGCGCTGGCCCGGCGCACCGGCGCCGACGCCGTCGAATTCTCCGCGCAGGATCTGGTAGATCCGGTTGGCGAACACGATGGTGACGACGTCGAGATTTTCGCGCGCCTGCGTCCACAGCGACTGGATGGTGTACATCGCGCTGCCGTCGCCGACCATGCAGAACACCTTGCGGTCCGGACAGGCCACGGCCGCGCCGGTTGCGACCGGCGTCGAGAAGCCGATCGAGCCGCCCATGTTCTGCAGCCAGTCATGCGGAGCGGCTGCCGCCGTCGGTGGGAAGAAGCCGCGCCCGGTGGTGATGGATTCGTCGACCACGATGGCGTTCTCGGGGATCGCACAGGCGATCGCCTGCGCGATCGTGGTGTGATTGAGCGCGCCCGTCGGCTTGATCAGTTCCTGGAGTTGCTGCGGCTTCACGTCCTTGGGGCCGGCATGGAGCACGTTGGCGAGCGCCTCGAGCGCCGCCACCGAGTTCTCGCCCCAGGAGGTCATGCGATGCACTTCGCAGCCTTCAGGCTTGAGCAGGCTCGGCTTGTTCGGATAGGCGAAGAAAGCCACGGGATCGTTGGCCTCGACCAGCACGATATGGCGGAAATCCTTCAGGATCGGCAGCGCCTGCTCGATCACATAGGGGATGCGGTTGATGGAGAAACGACCGCGGCCGCGCGCCATGCGGGGATGATAGGTCTGGCCCATCACCTTGCAGCCGGTCTTGCCGGCGATGCGCTCGGCAAACACGAGCGCCTTCTCGCTCAGCGCACTACCGGTGATCAGGACCAGCGTGTGCTCGGGATCAGCGTGGATGATCTTGGCGGCCTTCTCGACCGCCTGCGGCGAGTAGGACGGGCGCTGCGTCTCGGTCGGGACCTCGGCGATGCCGTCGGCTTCGTTCCAGGCGGTGTCGGCGGGCAGGATCAGGGTCGCGATCTGCGGCGGCGCGCTGCGCGCGGCGGCGATCGCCGCGGCGCCGTCAGCGGCGACCGACTTGGCGTCCGGCGAGGTACGGACCCAGGCCGACATCGGCCGCGCCAAACCCTCGATGTCGGAGGTCAGCGGCGCGTTGTAGGCGATGTGGTAGCCGGCATGCTGGCCGACGATGTTGACGCTGCCGGAATGTGCCTTCTTGGCATTGTGCAGGTTGGCAAGGCCGTTGGCGAGACCGGGCCCGAGATGCAGCAGCGTGGAGGCCGGCTGGCCCTTCATCCGGTAATAACCGTCGGCAGCCCCCGTCACCACGCCCTCGAATAGGCCGAGCACGCAGCGCATGCCGGGCACGCGGTCGAGCGCTGCGACAAAGTGCATTTCGGAGGTCCCGGGATTGGTGAAGCAGACGTCGACCCCGCCCGCAACCAGCGTCCGCACCAGGCTTTCCGCACCGTTCATCGCAAAACTCCCCGCCCCTGCCGTTTCCATGCTGTGTCCCGATCAATCATTGTTCGCCGTTTTCGTCAAAGGAATACCGGCTCTTGCAACCCTGCCCGGCGCGGCGATGCGGGGGTTTGGCTAATAGTGTTTTGCCGCCATTGCCGATTTGGTAACGGCAATCGCCGCCGGCTGCGTGCTCACGGGGCCGTGGCTTGCGAAAAGCGGGCAAATATGGCCTGTGGTTTTCCGTTGAATCGATTTTTATTTGCTGGGGGAATGAATGATCCGGTTTTTTGCCGCAACCGCCGCCGCCTTGGTGCTTCTGACGGCCGGTGCGGGCACGAGTTTTGCGGAGAACCTGTTCGACTCGCGCGACATCATGGGCGGCGGCCCGAACTTCTTCCGTGGCGGCTCGAACCCGATCCCCCGCACCACCGTCATGTATTCCGGCCAGTACGCCCCGGGCACGATCGTGGTGAACACCGGCGAGCGCCGGCTCTATCTCGTCCTGCAGAACGGCCAGGCGCTGCGCTACGGCATCGGCGTCGGCCGCGACGGCTTCCGCTGGGGCGGCACGCACCGGATCACCGCCAAGAAGGAATGGCCGGATTGGACGCCGCCGTCGCAGATGCTGGCGCGCCGGCCTGACCTGCCGCGTCACATGAAGGGCGG
The DNA here is from genome assembly GCA_023390955.1 of Pseudomonadota bacterium. Taxonomy (GTDB): domain Bacteria; phylum Pseudomonadota; class Alphaproteobacteria; order Rhizobiales; family Xanthobacteraceae; genus Bradyrhizobium. Next base: position 2,808 of record JAEWBW010000557.1, on the reverse strand, counting down.
CATCGACAATCCGCTCGGCGCGCGCGCGATGTATCTGGGATCGACGCTCTACCGCATCCACGGCTCCAACGAGCCGGAGACGATCGGGCAGGCGGTCTCCTCGGGCTGCTTCCGCATGTCCAATGACGACGTCACAGATCTCTACGGCCGCGTTGGGGTCGGCACCACGGTGGTCGTGCTGAACAACTAGGGCCATAAGACGCAGCGGGAACCCGGTAGGCGCCCGCTCCGCGATCTTGTGTCCTTCCGCCGATTCCGGCAGCGTTGGATGACAATGATCGCATCGCATTTGCTCTCTCGTTACTCTCGTGCCGGCCTGCTGGCGCTGGCGACCCTCGTGGTCGCCGGCGACGTCGTGGCGAACGCGACCGCTGGAGAGTTGCCCGCGATCGCCTCGCGCCAGCGCAGCGAGCGCAAGAGTTTTACCGATGGCGAGATCGTCGACGGTTTCCTGAAGACGGCGTTCGGCGCCGAGTACCATCTCGCCGGTCGCGTCGACCGCATCCGCAAGTTCGACGGGCCGGTGCGCGTCTACGCCGAGAGCGAGCGCGCCGACCGCAAGGCTCAGCTCGCCAAGGTCGTCGCCGATATCGGCACGCGCGTCAGGCATCTCGACATCGCGATGACCGACAACAACGAGGCAGCGAATGTGCGCGTGAAGCTGGTGCGCGACCGCGACCTCTTCCGCACGCTGGCGAGCTTCTACGGCACGCAGAAGGCGCGCGAGATCCGAAACTCACTGGATCCGCAATGCCTGTCCGGCTTCCGCAAGAACGACAATTTCGAGATCGAGCATTCCGACGTGATCCTCACCGTCGACACTGGCGACTTCGTCTTCCTCGACTGCGCCTATGAGGAGCTGCTGCAGTCGCTCGGCCCGATCAACGACACCGCGAGCGTGCCGTGGACGATGTTCAACGACAACGTCTCGATGGGCTATTTCGACGTCTACGACCAGTACATCCTCAATTTGCTCTACGACCCCCGCATCAAGCCCGGCATGACCGTGCAGGAGGTCCGCGCCGTGCTGCCCGAGGTGCTCGCGGACGTACGCGGCTGGATCAAGCAGGTGAACAACCTGGCGGACTGAGCTGGCGCCGGGCCTCCTCCATCAAAGTTCGAAAACAACCCCATGCACAGTAGGAGGAGAGGCACAGACCTCTCCTGCTTTCCATTGCGCCATGGCCTCTAGTTCCGAAGGCGGAACCAAAGCGCTCACCCCAACGTGATCATGCGATCGCGGTAGAGCGGGACCGCGCTGCGACGCGTTGTCTCACTTCGTCAGAGACTGAATAGTCCGCTCCAAGACGAAGAAGAAAAAACAAGAACAAGAAGACAATGGAAGAAGCGACGTCGAGCGTCGCGCGCGCCGTCTCAAGCGGCTCGGCGACCGTAAAGAGCGTTATTGAAGCCACCGGCCTATCCCGCCTCAAGGTGGAACGTGCATTGAATGCGCTGGAGCGGCAGAAGCTGCTCGTGCGCGACAGCCACGGCTTCCGCGCCGCCAATGCGCCACCTGCGCGCGAATGCGGATCGTGCAATCTCTGCTGCGATATCCTCGAGGTAAGCGCTGTCGACAAGCCGGTGAACCAGCTCTGCCGGCATTGGGAGACGGGCACGGGGTGCAGCATCTACGAGCATCGTCCACAGATGTGCCGCTCGTTCCGCTGCGCCTGGCATCAGGGCCATCTCGACGATGCCTGGTTTACGGTGACGTCGCGCATGGTGCCGCATTTCAGCCAGGACGCGGTCAACGTGCAGGTCGATCCCGAATTTCCGGATCGCTGGCGCGAAGAGCCCTACTTCAGCAAGCTTGTCGAATGGTCGCTGCAGGGGATCAGGCGAACAAGAGGCAGCGGCTATGCGACACTCGTCATCGTGGGCGATGACAGATTCCTGCTGTTGGGACGCACCGTCGTGCCCGATCCGACCTTGTTCGGCACCGCATTCCTCCCGGTGACACCGGATACGTTCCGCTATTGGAAGGCCACCTCGTCGGAGCATCTGCAGCGGCTGAACGATCGTCTCGCCGAGATGCAAAAGATCCACCAGGAATTCGGCTCATGCGCCATTCCCGAGGACGACGATCCCTACCCGCCCTACCGGCCCGAATTGCTCAGATTGTCGAAGCACGCCGACGCGTAGCGTCTGACGCTAGCTCTTGCCGCAAATCCCCTTCAGCGCCTTCCACTCCTTGTCGTTGAGGAGCGGCGGACCGCTGTTGGGGCGATGTTCCCTGGTCATGCGCGCGAGGCGGTCTTCGGTGAGCGGATGGCTTGCCAGGATCGTAAAGCCGCTGCCGCCTTCCTTGCCGGTGATGCGGAACATCAGTTCGGCCGCGGGCTTCGGCGAGCGGCCGAGCGCATGCATGACCTCGATGGCAAAGGTGTCGGCGGCGGTCTCGGCCTCGCGCGAATGGGAGGCTTCGACCACGCTGCGCGAGGCGAAGATCACGGCGGACGAGCCGGTGACGTCGCCGAACAGCAGGCCGATCAGGAACGAGGTGCCGCCGTTGTAGATCAGGCCGCGCATGCTGTCGTGATGCTTGAGATGGCCGAGCTCGTGGGCGAGGATTCCGGCGACCTCGTCCGGGTTCTCCGCCTTGTCGAGCAATCCCCTCAACAGATAGACCTTGCCGCCGGGCAGCGCGAAGGCGTTGGGGAACGCCGTCGGCAGCACCATCGATTTCGCGGTTGCATCGAGACCGGCAACGTCGTGCAGGCGATTCATCAGCTTGGTGAAAGCCGCCTGCCCGGCTGCGTTGTCGCAGACATTCTTGCCGAAGATCGATTTAACCTGGAGCTCGGC
>JAEWBW010000285.1 GCA_023390955.1 Pseudomonadota bacterium | reverse complement strand
AACGGCGGATCGATCGCTTCGTCGTATTCCTTCTTGAAGCGCGCGATCAACTCGGCGGCGGGGACGACCTTGTCGATGCTGCCGATGCCCTGGCCCGAGCCCCAGATTTCCTTCCAGGCCTTCGGCTTGGCGCGCTCGCCGGAGGCGTCGGTGCCGAAATTCATCTTTGAAGGATCGGACGTCGGAAGATTTTCCGGGTCCATGCCGGCGGCAAGGATCGACGGCTTCAGATAGTTGCCGTGCACGCCGGTGAAGAGGTTGGAATAGACGATGTCGTCGGCCGTCGAGCCCGCGATCATCTCCTTGTACTTCTCGACCGCGTTGGCTTCCTTGGTCGCAATGAAGGCCGAGCCGATATAGGCGAAGTCGGCACCGAGGATGCGCGCAGCGCGGATCGCCTTGCCGTTGCCGATCGCACCCGACAGGGCCACCGGACCGTCGAACCACTTGCGCGTCTCGGCGACGAAGGCGAGCGGCGAGATCGTGCCGGCATGACCGCCGGCGCCGGCCGCGACCAGGATCAGGCCGTCGGCGCCCTTCTCGATCGCCTTGTGTGCGAACTTCTGATTGATCACGTCGTGGAAGACGATGCCGCCCCAGCCGTGCACGGCCTGATTGAGCTCCTCGCGCGCGCCGAGCGAGGAGATGATCATCGGCACCTTGTACTTGGCGCACAGCTGCATGTCGTGATCGAGCCGGTTGTTCGACTTGTGCACGATCTGGTTGACCGCGAACGGCGCCGACGGCTTGTCGGGATGCGCGCGGTCATAGGCCGCGAGCTCTTCGGTGATGCGCGCCAGCCATTCGTCGAGCAGCTCCGGCGGCCGCGCGTTCAGCGACGGAAACGAGCCGACCACACCAGCTTTGCACTGCGCGATCACCAGATCGGGCACGGAGATGATGAAGAGCGGCGAACCGATCACGGGGATCGACAGGCGCCCCTTGAACAAAGCAGGCATGGACATTGCGGAACGATCCTTCAGCGACAAAAAATGCAGGTTGGGTTTCATACCAACAAGGCAATCTTTCCACTGTCAAGTATTGCGTTTTGACGCCGGGCGGCGGATGCGGGTACCGCAATTCCAGTCAGTGGAAATTTTCTCCTTCGTCATTCCGGGGCGCGCGTAGCGCGAGCCCGGAATGACAGTCAGGAAATCAAATCCGGATTGATCAGCCGCTCGAACGAGAACATCTCGTCCCATGCCGCCTGCGTCAGCAGCTTGCGCTCGACCACCACGATCTGGTGCAGCGACTTGCCGGTCTTGTAGCCCTCGCGCGCAATCTCGGCGCATTGCTTGTAACCGAGCAGCGGCTTCAGCACGGTGACGATCCCGAGCGAGTTCAGCACCATGTTGCGGGTGTGCTCCTCGTTGGCGGTGATGCCGACCACGCAGTTTTCGCGCAAGGAGTTGACCGCGCGCTCCATGGTGCGGATCGAGAAGAACAGCGCGAACGAGATCACCGGCTCCATGACGTTGAGCTGGAGCTGGCCGGCTGACGCCGCGAGCGTCACGGTGGTGTCGAGACCGATCACGAGGAAGCTGGTCTGGTTGACGACCTCGGGGATCACAGGGTTGACCTTGCCCGGCATGATCGAGGAGCCCGGCTGCAATTGCGGCAGGTTGATCTCGTTGAAGCCGGCGCGCGGCCCCGAAGCCAGCAGGCGAATGTCGTTGCAGATTTTTGTGAGCTTGCTCGCGGTGCGTTTCAGGACGCCCGACAATTGCACATAGGCGCCGGTATCGGACGTAGCCTCGACGAGATCGCCTGCGAGGATGAAATCAACGCCGGTCAGCGCGCTCAAGTGCCGGACCGCAAGCTTGGGATAGCCGACCGCCGCCGTGACGGAGGTGCCGATCGCGGTGGCGCCGAGATTGATCTCGCGCAGCAGTGCGCGCGCCTCGGAGATGCGGTCGACCTCCTCGCCGATCGTGGTGCCCCAGCCGCGAAATTCGGCGCCGAGCGACATCGGCACTGCGTCCTGCAGATGCGTGCGGCCCATCTTCAGCACGCGGTCGAACTCGCGGCCCTTGGCGAAGAACGCTTCCTGCAGCTGTCGCAGCGCGGTCATGTAGCTTTCGAGCCGCAGGATCAGCGCCAGCCGGAACGCGGTCGGATAGGTGTCGTTGGTGGACTGGCCGTAATTGACGTGATCGTTCGGGCTGACATGCTGGTAGTCGCCCTTGGCGAAGCCGAGCGATTCCAGCGCGAGGTTGGCGATCACCTCGTTGGCGTTCATGTTGGTCGAGGTGCCGGCGCCGCCCTGGATGAAGTCGGTGACGAACTGATCCATCATGTCGCCGGCGATGACGCGATCGCAGCCGAGGATGATCGCGTCCGCAACCTTGGCATCGACCGCGCCGAGATCGCGGTTGGCCATGGCCGCGGCCTTCTTCACGTAGCCAAGCGCCTTCACGAAGTAAGGCTCCTGGCTCATCGGGATGCCGGTGATGTGGAAGTTCTCTTTCCCGCGGATGGTCTGGACGCCGTAATAGATGTCGTCGTCGATCTCGCGCGGTCCGAGGAAGTCCTGCTCCGTCCGGCTCATGATGCACTCCTTGCGAGTCGTCTTGGAAAGTCATCAGGTCTCGCGCGTAGCGCTATTGGCAGAGCGCGCGGGTGACGAAGGTATCGGTGCGGCAATCGTCGGGCTTGCGTTGACGGCCGGGAATCAGAACCTTTGGCGAGCACTTTTCCGAGGAATCGGCGCTCAGACTCTTGCCGTCCTTGTAGCCATTGCTTTCACAGAGGCTGACCGCGGCCAGCTTGCAATCGGGCGCACCGTTCGGCGAGGCCGGACAGGCCACGCGGCCCGTCACCATGGTCGAGGGCTTTGCGATCCGCGACAGCGCATCGCCGGTATCCTTGGCGCTCTTGTTGAGATCCTCGATGGTCTCGCTCGGGCTTTTGATCGGCGGCAGGATCGAGGGCAGCTTGTCGAACAGCTTGCCCATTTCGTTGATCAGGCCGGGATTTTCCTCACGCGCCGGCGGCGCGGCTGGCGCGGGCGTCGTTGGCGGCGGCGCCTGCTGGGGACCGGATTGCTGCACGCCGAGGGAGGGCGCTGCCGGGCTCGCCGCTTGCGGCCATCCGGCTCCGCCGCTGCCGAGCAGGATCAGAAGTGCCGCGCAGGCGAGGCTCCATTGCCTGACTACGGAATGACCGGAGCGAACCATCATGGCGGCAAACGTAACCGAAGCCGGCGCGAGGGCAAAGCTCCCGCGCCGTGTGGGGATGTTGTTTTAGGGCATGATCTTATCGGAAAGCCGCTTCACGCTTTTCCGGATCATGCCCCTTTAGATCAACTTGATCGCAACGACGAAGCCGAGCACCAGCACCACGGCGCCAAGCGTCACCCACAGGCCGAGATGCCGCTCGATCCGCTCCCGGATCCAGTCGCCGTAACGGTTGAGCAGGATGGCGGCGACGAAGAACCGTCCGCCGCGCGCCACGATCGAGCACAGGATGAACAGGACGATGTTGTAGCCGGCAAAGCCCGAGGTGATGGTCACCAGCTTGTAGGGGATCGGGGTCAGGCCCTTGAGCAGGATGATCACCGCGCCCCATTCGGCATAGGAGGCACGGAAGGCGTCGACCTTGCCGCCGAGCCCGTACACATGGATCAGCCACTGGCCAACGCTGTCAAAGAGCAGCGCACCGATGGCGTAGCCCACAACGCCGCCCAGCACCGAAGTTATGGTGCAGATGGTCGCGTAGAGCCAGGCGCGCTGCGGGCGCGCCAGCGACATCGGAATCAGCATCACATCCGGAGGGATCGGAAAGAACGAGCTTTCCGCGAAAGACACGGCTCCCATGATCCAGAGCGCGTAGGGCTTGTGAGCGGCGTCGATGCACCAGTCGTAGATACGTTTCAGCATGGCGCCGCGATGAAGCACCATGGGAGGGATTTGTCCATGGTGGGATGGGACCGATCTTTACCGAATTTAGTGACGCTTGCGTGCCCGGCCCTCGAGCGCGGCAATTGGCCGCCGGACAGGCATGCGGGATGCTGCCGTCTTGGGCATCTTCATGGCAGCGGGTTTGGGCAGTTTCTCGGCAATGCCGAGCATGTCCTCGCGCCGCGCCATCTCGCGCCAGACGTCCTCGGGCCGAACCCCGGCCGACGCCCACAGCACGGTGAGATTATAGAGCAGGTCCGCGCTTTCGCGGATCACCGCGTCGCTATCGCCATTCACCGCGTCGATGACGACTTCGATGGCTTCCTCGGCAAGCTTCTTCGCCATCTTGGCGGGGCCGCGCTGAAACAGCCGGGCCGTGCGGGAAGTTGCCGGATCAAGGTCTCTGGCCGCGAGCACAGCCAGATATAGCCGCTCAAGCGAATCACTCATTACACAAAACTACTCTAAACAAATGGAACGCGTGTTAACGTTCGGCAATATAAGCAAAAAACCGGCCTCCGCGGCAAGCGCGAAGGCCGGTCTTGGTCAATGCTTCATGGCCGAAGGGTCAGTAGCAGTTCTGGTAGTAGCCCTGGCCGCAGGCCTCCGACGGCGCCGTGCCGCCATAGCGCTGGTACTGGTAGTTCGGGCCCGGGCCGTAATAGGGGCCGTAGGACGGGGCGCTGTAATAGGCGGGGCTGTCATAATAGCCGTAGCCCGGCCCCGGGCCGTAAGCGTAGGCATCACGGGTGGCTGCGATCGCAAGGCCGGTCGCGGCGAGGCCGAACACCGCGGCAGCGGCCGCCCCGCCGCCACCGCCATGCCAGTGACGGCCGCCCGCATAGGAAGCCGTCGGCGCGACGGCGGTCAGGGCCAGCACAGTGGCGGTGGCGAGAACGGCCTTGCGGCCGGTAAACTTCGAAAATCTGTCAAACATGTCCTGGACCCTCCTTGGGACCTGAATGGTGCCTGCAGACAGGCTCATGTCTTTCAAACACCCGCAGCCCATGTTGGGTTCCCCAACCCCAACAGAAGCTGAACGGGGTTGCGTGATCATGCCGCAACCACGCTCATCCACCGTTCATGTTGGCTCCGGGACAATCATCACCGGCCGGCGCTGCAAGCGTCATCGAACCATAACAATGAGCGGGACCGGCGCGACGAATGTTCGGATTGAAGACAACCGCACTCCGCCTGCTGCTGGCTCTCGCGATCGGCCTCTTCGCAGGCAGTCCGCGTGCGCTCCTTGCCGATGACACGCCGCAGGTCGCGGTGAAGTTCACATTCGATCGTCCCTTCGACGCCAGCATGGCGCCGTTCTTCATCGCCGCCAAAGACGGCCGGTTCGGCGCCGAGCATCTCAATGTTTCGTTCAATCATGCAGCCGGCTCGCACGAGGCGATCGCGCGCGTCGCCAAGGGCGACAGCGATCTCGCGCTCGTCGACATCAACGAACTGATCCGCTTTCGCGACAAGGCGGATGCGCCGGCGGTCAAGGCGATCTTCATGCTGTTCAACCGCGCGCCTTACGCGATGGTCGCGCGGCGCAGCCGCGGCATCCAGACGCTCGCCGATCTCGACGGCAAGACGCTCGGCGTGTCCGACAATGATCTGTCGATCCGGCTGTGGCCGGCGCTCGCACAGCGCAACGGCATCGAAGCGTCGCGCGTGAAATTCCACAAGACCAGCGCGGCCGTGCGCGAGCCGATCCTTTCCGCCGGACAGGTCGACGCCGTCGCGGGATTTTCCTATCTCTCTGCCGTGAACCTGCGCGACCGCGGCGTGCCGGCCGGCGACCTCGTCGTGCTGCGCTATGCCGATTACGGCTGCGAAGCCTATGGCTTCGCCGTCGTGGTCAACCCGGCCTTCGCCGCGGCGAAGCCGGATGCCGCGAAGGGCCTTGTGCGGGCGCTGATCGCAGGACTCAACACGACCGTCCGCGAGCCGGAGCGCGCGGTGGACGAGGCCGTGAGCCGCATCGACGGCGGCGACCGCGCCCTCGAGCTCGAACGCCTGCGCACCGTGCTCGCCGACAACATCCTGACCGACGAGACCAGACGCAATGGCCTCGGCGGCATCGATCCGGCACGGCTGGAACGTTCGATCGACCAGATCGGAAAGGACTTCAAATTCCGCAAGCGCCCGAGCGCCGGCGACATCTTCGACGACCAATTCCTGCCGCCGGTGGGCGGACGGCTGATCAATTGAGTAAAACCGCGAGCTTCCGCTGTATCTCCCGGGCCATCCCTGATTAGAATGCAGGCCCGTCCCGGTTCTGCCATCAGCCCGAGCTCCGCGCCTTCATGTCCATGTTCCGCCTCTACACACGCGTTCTCGAGCTGCTCGGCAAGGAGGCGCGGCTGGGCTGGCTGCTGGCGGTCGCCAATCTGCTGCTGGCCGCCTCGCAGTTCGCGGAACCCGTGTTGTTCGGCCGCATCATCGACGTCCTCTCCGGCAAGACGGTCGCCGGCACGAACTCGGCCTGGCCGTTCCTCATGGCCTGGGTGGCGTTCGGACTGTTCACCATCGGCTGCAGCGCGGTGGTGGCGCTGCAGGCCGACCGGCTCTCGCATCGCCAGCGCCAGGCCGTGCTGACCGACTATTTCGAGCACATCCTGCAGCTGCCACTGACCTTCCACTCCGGCACCCATTCCGGCCGGCTGATGAAGGTGATGCTCAACGGCACCGACGCGTTGTGGCGGCTGTGGCTCGGTTTCTTCCGCGAGCATTTTGCCGCGATCCTCTCGGTCGTGGTGCTGCTGCCGCTGTCGCTCTACCTGAACTGGCGGATGGCGATCCTCCTGTTCGTGCTCTGCATCGTGTTCACGGCGCTGACGACCTTCGTGGTGCGCCGGACCTTCGGCATGCAGATGGCGGTCGAGGAGCATTACAGCGAGCTCTCCGCGCGCGCCTCCGATGCGCTCGGCAACGTCGCGCTGGTGCAGAGCTTTGTGCGCGTCGAGTCCGAGGTGAAGGGACTGCGTTCCGTCGCCGACCAGCTGCTCGAAGCGCAGATGCCGGTGCTGTCGTGGTGGGCGCTGGTCACCGTGATCACGCGGGCCTCTACCACCATCACTGTGCTCGCGATCTTCACGCTCGGCATCGCGCTGCACGACCAGGGGCTGACCACGGTCGGCGAGATCGTGATGTTCGTGAGCTTCGCCACGCTGCTGATCCAGAAGCTCGAGCAGGTCGTCAGCTTCATCAACAACGTCTTCATGGAAGCGCCGCGCCTGCGCGAATTCTTCAACGTGCTCGACGCCGTGCCCGCGGTCCACGACCGGCCGGATGCGATCGACGCCGGGCGCCTGTCCGGCCTCGTCGAGTTCAACGACGTCACCTTCTCCTATGACGGCAAGCGCCCGGCGGTGGAGGACCTCTCCTTCACCGCGCTGCCGGGCCAGACCATCGCGCTGGTCGGGTCGACCGGCGCCGGCAAGTCCACCGCGATTGCGCTGCTGCATCGCGCCTTCGATCCGCAGTCCGGCTTCATCAGGATCGACGGCATGGACGTGCGCGGCATCACGCTAACGTCGCTGCGGCGGAACATCGGCGTCGTGTTTCAGGAAGCGCTGCTGTTCAACCGCTCGATCGCGGAGAATCTTCGCGTCGGCAAACCGGATGCCACCGAAGCGGAGATGCGGCTCGCGGCCGAGCGCGCCCAAGCGATCGAGTTCATCGACCGCAGCGGCGGCTTCGAGACCAATGCCGGCGAGCGCGGCCGCATGCTCTCCGGCGGCGAGCGGCAGCGCCTGTCGATCGCCCGCGCGCTGCTCAAGGACCCGCCGATCCTGATCCTCGACGAAGCCACCAGCGCGCTCGATGCGGTCACCGAGGCCAAGGTGAACGCCGCTCTCGATGAAGTGATGAAGGGTCGCACCACCTTCGTGATCGCGCACCGCCTCTCCACCATCCGCAACGCCACCAGAATCCTGGTGTTCGAGAACGGCCGCGTGAGCGAAGGCGGAACTTTCGATGAACTCGTGGCCAAGGGCGGTCATTTCGCGGAACTGGCCAAGGCCCAGTTCATGGTCCAGGAAGACGCACGGGCCAGCGTGACGGCGGCTGAGGCTGCCGCGACGGCAGCCAAATCGCCGTGAACGAGCACTCATAAGCCCGTCGAAATTCGGCCTATTTCATTGCGGAATACCCGGCCGAAACCCCTGTTCTCGACGCACGAGCCGGTATAGGTTTGCACCGCCGCAAGCGGCGGCGCCGGATTTCAAAATTCGAGACTCAAGATCACGAGAACCGTCCGGAACCGGCGGATCTCCAAGGACCGGAATCGGATAGTGCATTTCTTTCGCCCGCTGCTTCGTCGTCCCCTGTTCCACATCGTGCTCGCTGCTGCCGCGCTGACATTGTCGTCGCCGCACCGCGCGAACGCCGAGGCACTGCTGCTGATCGAAGCCGACAGCGGCAAGGTGCTGCAGGCCGACAATGCGACGATGCCGTGGTATCCGGCCTCCGTGACCAAGATCATGACCGCCTATGTCACGCTGAAGGCGGTCAAGGAGGGCAGGCTCACGCTCGACTCGCTGCTCACGGTCTCGCCGACCGCCGCCTCGCAATCGCCCTCGAAGATGGGCTTCCGCCCGGGCACGCAGGTCACCGTCGACAACGCGCTCAAGATGATGATGGTGAAATCGGCGAACGACATGGCCGTGGTGCTCGCCGAAGGCGTCGGCGGTTCGGTCGACGGCTTCTCGGCCATGATGAACGCCACCGCGCAAAAACTCGGCATGACGCAGACGAGCTACGTCAATCCGAACGGCCTGCCCGCCGAGGGCCAGATCACGTCGGCCCGCGACCTCGGCATCCTGGCGCGCTCGTACCTGCGCGATCTGCCGGAATACGAATATTTCATGCACATCCCGGCGATCCGTTTCGGCAAGCGCGTCACCGGCAATTTCAACAAGCTGATCGGCCGCTATCCCGGCGCCGACGGCTTCAAGACCGGCTTCATCTGCGCTTCCGGCTACAACCTCGTGGCATCCGCCACGCGCAACGGACGGCGGCTGATCGCGGTCGTGCTCGGCGCCAACTCCGGCACCGCGCGGGCGGTGAAGGCGGCGCAGCTTCTCGAGCGCGGCTTCTCGCAGGACGGCCTGTCATGGTTGCGCCCCGCGCTCGGCACCGTCGACAGCCTCGCGCCGGTCGATGCCTCGCCGCCGAACCTGCGCGAGGAGATGTGCGGCGGTCATCGCAAGCGCCCGGCGAGCGACGATGACGATGCGCTGATCGCGGTCAATGGCAGCGCCGGCTCTGCGTCGGCTACCGGCGGCGAAGCCGCTGTCACCTTCTTCACCGCAGGCCTGCAGCCCCCTAAGATGCGGGCGTCCGAACTGATGCAGACGGCCGCCGCGGCGGCCGAGCCGGTCCCGGTCTACACCGGCCCGCCCCGCACGGGCGCCTCCCTGATCGCGGCGGTTGCGGCCGATGCCGCCCAGCAGCCGAGCCCGCGCCAGCGTGGCAAGAAGTCGCGTGTCGCCAAGAAGCCGGATGCCGGTGAGGCACCCAAGACGGCGAGCAAGGACGCCGCGAAGGACGCCAAACCGGGCGCAAAGCTGGCAGCCAAGCCGGATGCCAAAGCCGACGCCAAGCCTGCCGACTCCGCCAAGCCCGCGGCAAAGCCCGTCCGGCATGCAACCGCCAAGCCCGACACGGCGGCGAAGCCCGCAGCAAACGCCGATCCCAAGCCGGCCAAGCCAAAGGCGGCCACCAAGCCAGCGGCCAAGCCCAACAACAGTTAACGGCGTCCGGATACGACGCCGCGCCTGCCGGTCGCAGGTGCGAAGGCGGCTTTTTGCGCCGATTCCAGTAGCCTCGTCTGACCCTTTGCCCTAAGCCTCCACGTCTTGCCACCGGTTGCGGCAAGCTCGATACTATCGGCAATGGAGCAAGCCCGGACATAACGGGCCTTGATGGAGGGGAGTACCTATGGAGCGCATCTGGCTCAAGCAATATCCGCCCGGCGTGCCCGCTGATATCGAGCCGACCCAATACGCATCGCTGGTCGATCTCCTGGAGGAGAGCTTTGCGAAGTTCGCCGATCGCAAGGCGTTCATTTGCATGGACAAGGCGATCACCTATCGCGAGCTCGACCAGATGTCGCTGGCGCTCGCGGCGTACCTGCAAGGCCGCGGCCTGCAGCGCGGCGCCCGCGTCGCGATCATGATGCCGAACGTGCTGCAATATCCGGTCGCCACCGCAGCGGTGCTGCGCGCCGGCTTCGCGGTGGTCAACGTCAACCCGCTCTATACGCCGCGCGAGCTCGAGCACCAGCTCAAGGACTCCGGCGCCGAAGCCATCATCGTGCTGGAGAATTTTGCCCACACGGTGCAGCAGGTGATCGGCAAGACCGCCGTGAAGCACGTGATCATGGCCAGCATGGGCGACCTGCTCGGCATCAAGGGCATGATCGTCAATCTGGTCGTGCGCCGCGTGAAGAAGATGGTGCCAGCCTATTCGATTCCGAGCGCGGTCGCCTTCAACGAGGCACTCTCGGCCGGTCGCGGCCTGCCCTTCAACAAGCCAAAGCTGTCGCCGGGTGACGTCGCCTTCCTGCAATATACCGGCGGCACCACCGGCGTCTCCAAGGGCGCCACGCTGCTCCACCGCAACATCGTCGCCAACGTGCTGCAGAACGACGCGTGGCTGCAGCCCGCGCTCGCGGCGCCCCCGCATGTCGACCAGCTCATGATCGTCTGCGCGCTGCCGCTCTATCACATCTTCGCGCTGACGGCCTGCTACCTGCTTGCGGTGCGCGCCGGTGGTTGCAACCTCTTGATCCCGAACCCGCGCGACATCCCCGGCTTCGTCAAGGAGCTGGCGAAGTACCAGGTCAACAGCTTCCCGGCGGTGAACACGCTCTACAACGGGCTGATGCACCACCCCGACTTCAAGAAGCTCGACTTCTCCAAGCTCAAGATCTCCAACGGCGGCGGCATGGCTGTGCAGCGCCCGGTGGCCGAGCAGTGGAAGTCAGTGACCGGCTGCTTCATCGCCGAGGGCTACGGCCTGTCCGAGACTTCGCCGACGCTGACCTGCAATCCGGCGACCACGAACGATTTCTCCGGCTCGATCGGCATCCCCGTGCCCTCGACCTGGATCTCGATCCGCGACGACGACGGCAATGAAGTGCCGCTCGGCCAGCCCGGCGAAATCTGCGCCAAGGGCCCGCAGGTAATGTCGGGTTACTGGAACAGGCCGGAGGAGACCGCCAAGGTGATGACGGCCGACGGCTACTTCCGCACCGGCGACATCGGCGTGATGGATGAGACGGGCTACACCAAGATCGTCGACCGCAAGAAGGACATGATCCTGGTCTCCGGCTTCAACGTCTATCCGAACGAGATCGAGGAAGTAATCGCGGGTCATCCGGGCGTGCTCGAATGCGCCGTGATCGGCGTTCCCGACAGCAACTCCGGCGAGGCGGTGAAGGCCTTTGTGGTCAAGAAGGACCCGAACCTCACGTCCGAGGACGTCATCAAGTACTGCCGCGAGCAGTTGACCGGCTACAAGGTGCCCAAGCAAATCGAATTCCGCACCGATCTGCCGAAGACCAATGTCGGCAAGATCCTGCGCCGCGAATTGCGCGACGAGAAGAAGGCGCAGGCAGCATAAGCCGTCGACGCGTCCACGATGCCTGACGTCAACGATATCGCGCCAGAGAGCATTCTTGCCTTCTGGCGCGAGGCTGGCCGCGAGCGCTGGTACACGCGCGACGCCGCGTTCGATGCGGACGTTAGCGCCCGCTTCCTCGACCTATGGCGGGCGGCCTCCAGCGGCGAGCTCGCGTCCTGGGAAACGAGCGATGACGCAGCGCTGGCGCTCGTCATCGTGCTCGACCAGTTCCCCCGCAACATGTTCCGCGACGACGCGCTGACCTATGCCAGCGATGCGCAGGCGCGCGAGGTGGCTCGCCGTGCGATTGCCCGCGGCGCCGACCAGCGGGTCGATCCTGCTTTGCGCGAGTTCTTCTATCTGCCCTTCATGCATTCCGAGCACCTGCCGGACCAGCTGCATTGCGTCGCGCTGTTCCGGGCCATCGAGGGCAGCGAGAACCTGGACTACGCTGAGGAGCACGCCGACATCATCCGCCGCTTCGGCCGCTTTCCTCATCGCAACCGCGTCCTCGGCCGCGCGACCACGGCGGAGGAGCAGGCATTCCTCGATGCCGGCGGCTTTTCCGGCTGATGACATCCCGGTGAAGGGCTGCCAGTGCCGCAGCTTTAAGCGCTGCAAATATTGTGCGTCCCCGCCGCCCGGTCTACAAAGCGGAACCGTTTTTCAGGGAGAAGTACGATGGCGATCCAAGTTGGCGACAAGCTGCCCGAG
>JAEWBW010000234.1 GCA_023390955.1 Pseudomonadota bacterium | reverse complement strand
CCGCCGTTCTAAAGAACGCCGAAGCGAAGCTTCGGCTATGGCGCCGGATGAGGGGTTCAATCCGCGCACGCAAAAACAAAAGAAGGGTTCACTCGCGGAGAAAGACCCCTCACCCGTCTCGCCGCTGCGCGGCGATCCACCCTCTCCCACAGGGGGAGAGGGGAAAAGAGCGCCAATCCGGGCTTAGGCCTTCAACCCGCGCAACAGCAGCGCAAGCGTCGCATCGACGCGCGCGGGCAAATCGGCGTCCTTCCACTCATCGGCATGCGCCGGATGATGGAAGCGGCACGTCGCGTCAAAGATCGCACGCGCCGTCGTCTTGGAATCGTCCACAGCGAACACGCCCTGCTTGACGCCATCGGCCAGGATCGCCGCGATCTGGTCGATCATGGTGTCCTTGTGGCATTTGACGGCCGCGCAGGCTTCGCGCGCCAGGGTCAGATAGGTCTCGAACATCTCGGGATCGTCGAGCACGCGCGAGCGCTTTGCGTCGAACAGCGTGCGCAGCCAGCGGTCGAGCCTTTCAGGCGCGGGGTTGGCGCTGTCCTGTGCGATCTGGCGCAAGGGGCCGTCGATGCGATCGAGCCAGCGTTTCGCCACCGCCTCGCGCAGCGAGGCCTTGCTCGGGAAATGGCGATAGACGCTGCCATGGCTCACATCGAGCGCACGGGCGACATCGACCACGGTGGCCTTCGCGAGTCCGAAACGCCGCAGCACATCCTCGGTTACATCCAGGATCCGCTCCGACGTCAGTACAACGGCTTCGTTCATGCCAGCACCATGTTCCCGTTGAGGGCTCAGTCATCCGGCGATTGGGCTGCTTCCGAAGCGCCCGCTGCCGGCCGTTCGGAATGCTCTCGCCTTAATGGGGCAGTTTTGCAGCCTGCGCCGCGATCTGGCGCGCAACCAGCACATTGAGCCAATGCCCAATCGCGCCGGTGAAATTAAAGATTTCGGTCGTCATTTCAGTTCTCCACTCGTCCACGGTCCGCCCTTCAATTACGTCCCCAAAGACCCATTTGTTTCGGACCTCAGGGACCCCCGGCGGGGGCCGTGGGACGTCCTTCCGGATCGTCCTGAGAGGGATATACATCTCTCGCTGACAGATTTCAATATCTGTCAGTCAAATATGTGTGAGTGATAGCCCCTATCTGAGGGCGGGCCCCGTGTCCCCGGTAATCCCCCATTTGCTGGCCCGGGACGCCTGTTTCGCCGTTTGTTTCCCATTCCCGCTCTGTTAAAGCACGGCGGAAAAAGCATTTTGGCTGGCCGCGCGCCCCGCCCTCGCCGCCCGCCCACCTTTGGAGCCGCCCCATGATTCCCCGCTATACCCGTCCGGAAATGGCCTCGATCTGGGAGCCCCAGACCCGGTTCAAGATCTGGTTCGAGATCGAGGCGCATGCGGCGGACGCGCTGGCCGAACTCGGGACCATCCCCAAGGAAGCCGCCAAAACGGTCTGGGCCAAGGCCAAGGACGCCACCTTCGACGTCACCCGCATCGACGAGATCGAGCGCGAGACCAAGCACGACGTCATCGCCTTCCTGACGCACCTCGCCGAGATCGTCGGCCCCGAGGCGCGCTTCGTCCACCAGGGCATGACGTCCTCCGACGTGCTCGACACCTGCCTCAACGTCCAGCTCACCCGCGCCGCCGACCTGCTGATCGCCGACCTCGACAAGGTGCTGGCGGCGCTAAAGAAGCGTGCCTTCGAGCACAAGATGACGCCGACCATCGGCCGCTCGCACGGCATCCATGCCGAGCCGGTCACGTTCGGCCTCAAGCTCGCCTTCGCCTATGCCGAGTTCACGCGCGCCAAGGAGCGCCTGATCGCGGCGCGCAAGGAAGTCGCGACCTGCGCCATCTCCGGCGCTGTCGGCACCTTCGCGCAGATCGACCCGCGCGTCGAAGCGCATGTCGCCAAGGCCATGGGCCTCGTGCCCGAACCGATCTCGACGCAGGTGATCCCGCGCGACCGCCACGCGATGTTCTTCTCGGTCCTCGGCGTGATCGCCGCCTCGGTCGAGCGCATCGCGGTGGAGGTTCGCCACATGCAGCGCACCGAGGTGCTGGAAGCCGAGGAGTTCTTCTCAGAAGGACAGAAGGGCTCCTCCGCGATGCCGCACAAGCGCAACCCGGTGCTGTCGGAGAACCTCACGGGTCTCTCCCGCATGGTGCGCGCCTATGTGACGCCGGCGCTGGAGAACGTCGTGCTCTGGCACGAGCGCGACATCTCGCACTCCTCGGCCGAGCGCATGATGGGCCCGGACGCGACAGTGACGCTCGACTTCGCGCTGGTGCGCCTCGCCGGCCTGATCGACAAGCTGCTGGTCTACCCCGCCAACATGCAGAAGAACCTCGACCGCCTCGGCGGTCTCGTCCATTCGCAGCGCGTGCTGCTGGCACTGACGCAGAAGGGCGCGAGCCGCGAGGATTCCTACAAGCTCGTGCAGCGCAACGCGATGCCGGTCTGGCGCGGCGAAGGCGACTTCCTGCAGCTGCTGAAGGCTGACGCCGAGGTGAAGAAATATCTCACCGACGCCGAGATCGAGGAGCAGTTCGACCTCGGCTATCACCTCAAGCACGTCGACACGATCTTCAAGCGCGTGTTCGGCGAGAGCTGAGCTACAGCCGCTTCTGCAGCCACTTCACCAGCGCCGGGCTGCCGACGGTGGCGGTGCTGAAGCTGCACCTGTTGCCGTCGATATAACCCGCGCGGCCGCGCCCCTGCACATAGCGCTTGCTGAAGAAGATGGTGTGCAGCTTGGCGCCGGCCTCGTCGAGGAAGACGAGCTGCCAGCGCAGATCGGGCGGATAGGCCAGCTCCGACGGCGTCAGCGCCTTGACGGCCACGGCAAGCTCACTGGCGTCGCGATCGGTCAGCACCAGCGTCTTGCGCTCGCTCGAATAGGTCGCAAATCGCTCCGGCGCGACCGGAACGCTGGCCAGCAACCGGTCCGAGATTTTTGACAGCTCGATCCGCTTGACCTGGCGCGCCCCGATCTTCTGGCTGATGGCCGTGACGGTGGCGGTGGCCTGCCCGACATCGCAGGCGAAAGCCTGCCCGGTCATGATCGAAAAGCAGGCCGCCAGCACAACAACATCGCGTCCGAACCGCATCGCCTGCCCCCGTCCCCGCATTCCTGTCTCACCTTATAGGGCCACCGAACGGACCTGCAAAAGCCCGCGCGACCATTTGCGGACCGCGATGCCGCGGAGTACGCTTCGCGCCATCGTTCCCCGTGAACACAGAAGAAACGGATTCCCCATGCCTGTCATCAACCGCGTCGCCGCCCTCTCCGACGAAATGGCCGCCTGGCGCCATGACTTCCACGAGAATCCCGAATTGCTCTACGAAGTGCATCGCACCGCCGGCATCGTCGCCGATCGCCTGCGCGAGTTCGGCTGCGACGAGGTGGTGACCGGCATCGGCCAGACCGGCGTGGTCGGCGTGATCCGCGGCCGCAAGAGCACGTCCGGCAAGACCATCGGCCTTCGCGCCGACATGGACGCGTTGCCGATCCTGGAGGCGGCCGACGTGCCCTACGCCTCGAAGGTGCCGGGCAAGATGCACGCCTGCGGCCATGACGGCCACACCGCGATGCTGCTGGGCGCCGCCAAATATCTCGCCGAGACCCGCAACTTCGACGGCACCGCTGTGGTGATCTTCCAGCCGGCCGAAGAAGGCGGCGGCGGTGGCAAGGCCATGGTCGATGACGGCCTGATGACGCGCTGGGGCATCCAGGAGGTCTACGGCATGCACAACATGCCCGGCCTGCCCGAAGGCGATTTCGCCACCACCACGGGCCCGATGCTCGCCTCCTCCGACAACATCAAGATCATCGTGCACGGCAAGGGCGGCCATGCCGGCGCCGGCCCGCACAAATCGGTCGACAGCGTGTTGATCGGCTCGCAGATCGTCAACGCGCTGCAGTCGATCGTCGCGCGCAACGTCGATCCGCTGAAGTCGGCGGTGATCTCGATCACCCAGTTCCACTCCGGCACCGCGTTCAACATCATCCCGGAGACCGCCGAGCTCGGCGGCACCGTGCGCACGCTCGATCCCGAGATCCGCGATCTCGTCGAGCGCCGCATCGGCGAGGTCGCAGACAGCATCGCGCGCGCCTATGGCGGCTCGGCCGAGACGATCTACAGCCGCATGTATCCGGTGACGATCAACCACGCGCGCGAAGCCGGCGTCGCGGCCTCCGTTGCCGCCGACATCGTCGGTCGTGACAGGGTCAACGAAAAGTTCATCCCGATGATGGGCGCCGAGGATTTTTCGTTCATGCTGGAAGCGCGCCCCGGCGCGATGATCCTGGTCGGCATGGGCGACGGCAATGAGTGCCACCACCCCGGCTATGTCTTCAACGACAACATCCTCGGCCACGGCGCCTCCTACTGGGTGCGCCTGATCGAGAAGAGCATGCCGGCGGGCTAGATCGCGTTATCTTGTGCACCGTGCACAGGGCGGCTTGGTCCGCCCTGTGCAGCGCTGTGCTTCTGCGCGAATGCCACGAAATTCGTCTCGTCCTCAGGCGAGGCAAATGCACTGCGCGGGATGAAGATGCCCGAGGCAGCATCCATCCAGAGCACGATCACACCCTTCTCGACGCTCACCTCTTCGATGGCGGGCCAGCTCACGCTGAGCGCAGCGCTCTTGCCCGCATCGACGAGGCCCTCGTCGGCGAGTGTGATCTCGCGATCACCGAGAATCCAACCGGCCTTCCGGACGTGACGGCGCACGCCGATCTTGCCCATCACGGGCATCATCAACAGCGTCATAAAGATGCCGAACAGCACCGACTTCTGATCGAGCCATCCGGGCCAAAATACATCCACCGCCATCGCGATCAATATCGGCACGGCCCCCGTCGCCCAAACGAAAAGCCTCAGAGCGTCGCCATAGGATCGCCTGTGCGCGAGGCCGACGAACTCCATCCAGTGCAACTTCTCGCGGCGGTATTTCAACGAAGACATCGGTTCACCCAATCGACGGAACACAATTTGTGTCGTGCCGGCACGCCGCTGCGCGTCAGACGTAGCCGGGCCCGCACATGGCGCGGACTCGGTCAACGCCCTTCGTAAAAAGTCTTTAAGCGAACTCCACCTCGTGCCGTATCACGAACGGCCCGAGCAATTTTTGCACCTCGGCCGAGACAGTCTCGCGCTTGTCGGCCGCGACGCCTGCAATCGTCACCGTGGCGATCGAGCCGTGGCTGCCGTGGGCGCCGACCTTCACCTTGCAATCGACACCCTTCTCGACCAGCGGCGTCAGCACTTTCGTGAACACGCGCTGCGCGGCGTCCCAGCGCAATTGCGGCTTGAACACTTTTCCGACGCCGGTCACCGGCATCGGATTGATCGGGATGATCTGCACGGGAACGGCGGCGCGCTCGGGCGTGCGTTCGCGCACCCAGGATTCCAGCTCGCCCGGCTCGACGCTCGCGCCCGGCTTGAGCTGGACATAGCCGACCGGCAATTCGCCGGCATAGGCATCGGGCTGCCCGACCACGGCGGCAAAGCCCACCGCCGGATGCTGGAACATGATCTCCTCGATCGGCGCGGGATCGATGTTGTGGCCGCCGCGGATCACGAGGTCCTTGGCGCGGCCCGTGATCCAAAGATAGCCGTCGGCGTCCAGCCTGCCGAGATCGCCGGAATTGACCCAGACCTTGTCGACGAAAGCGCCCTTGTTGTGGGCGTCGTTGAGATAGCCGCTGAACACGCCGGGCCCGGCCATGATCACGACGCCGATCTCGTCGGCCGCGCAGTCGCGCTCGAGATTGCCGTCGGCGTCGAGCTTGACGACGCGCACGCGCGCATAAGGCATCGGCAGGCCGACCGAACCAAGGCGAATGGGACGATCAGGATAGGCCATGGTGTGCACGCTCGAGGTCTCGGTCATGCCATAGACCTCGACCACCGGCAGCTTCAGGCGCTCCTGGATCGCCGAGCCGACGGCGACGGGAATCGCCGAGCCGCCGCCGGCCGCGTATTTCAGGCTGGAGATGTCGGCATTGCCGGGCGGGACCCCGAGCGTTGCGGCAAGCACCGTCGGCACGCTCGACAGCGCCTCCGGCTTGAAGCGCTCCGTCAGCGTCCAGATGTTCTTTACCGAGTTGGGATTGCGCCAGCCCGATGCCGACAGCACGACCAGCGAGCCGCCGCCCGCGAACGTCGTCAGCACCTGCGTCAGCGATCCGCCGACGTGAAACAGCGGCATGCCGAACAGCAGATTGCCCGGCTTCCCCTTCAGCAGCAAATTGAGCCCCCAGGCCTGGTAGACCTGGTTGGCGTGGGTGTGCCGCACGAGCTTTGGCGTGCCGGTGGTGCCGCCGGTGTGGAAATAGGCCGCGACGTCGCTGCCAAGAATCTTGCGGCCGCTGACCAGCCGGTCCGCCGGCTGCTGCTTGATGAGATCGTTGAAGGAGAAGATGCCGTTGGCGGGATCGCCGCCGCCATGCACCTGCACGATTGCCTTCAGATGTTTCAGCTGCGGCCTGATCTGCTCGACCTTCTGCCAGATGTCGGTGCCGGGCAACGGTCCGAGCGCCACCAACACCTTGGTGTTCGCGGCTTCGAGAATCTCCGCAAGCTGGTACGGCTCGAGCAGCGGGTTGACGGGGTTGGCGATGCCGGCGGCCTCCGCGCCGAACAGCGTCACGAAAGCGTCGGGCAGAAGCGGCAGCATGAAGCTGACGACGTCATCCTTGCCGACGCCGAGGCCGTGGAACATGTTGGCGGCCTGCGTCACGCGCGCGATGAGATCGCGGTAGCTGACGACGAGCGGCGTGTCGGCCGGATCGGCATTTTGCAGGAACTGGATCGCCGGTGCATCGGGATTTTTGGCCGCCCCGAGCCTGATCGCATCATAGGTGCTCTCGGCCGCGACGCGCTCCGAATAGGGAATACGTTCGAGCTCGCGGACCTCTTCGTCCGTGAGCAGGGTTGGATAATCGTTGCCGATGAGCCGATCGAGCGCGTGAATGCCCGCCATATGTTTCTTCCCTCATGCCAGTGCCCGCATGGCCGTTCGGCCTTTGTCGTCGCGGGTCGCAGGCGACAGAATGATCGATGATTGGATCGCCGTCCATCGCCGGATGCGCCAATGCACCAGCAAGGTAACCGGGCGTGACAGCGTGTCCCCGCAAGACTGATCGCGAGGTTGATCCGTCCGGGGATACCGTCCGATTTGAACCTGCGTGCGCAATGAGGGGACCAAGGATTGGCAGCGGCTTCGTGTCACGGTGCCGACCAGAGGATGAGCATGACCGCGCGCGCCCTGATGAACGGCCTGATTGTCGCCTGCGGCCTGATCTGCGCGATCGCGGCGCCGCGCGAGGCCAACGCCGGCGACGCAAAGCTCGACAAGGCGCGGGCGGCCGTCGTCGCCAACGCCACCAAGCTGATCGAAAAGCAAGGCGGCTCGCGCATCGTTTTCAAGGTCGACACGGATGCGCTGCGTGAGGCGATGGCCACGGATCTGCGCGACGACATTTACCGTATCGTGCGCGAGGGCCGTATCCCGTTCTCCGGCCTCGCCTTGCGCGAGGGCGGCGTCGAGATCAAGGTCGCGGACTCCAGGAACCGCGACCTCCTCAAGAGCAAGATCGCTGCGGCAGGCACCGCCCCGAACAGCATCGGCGTGACCGATGGCGGCGATGGCCTGCTCAAATTCGCGGCAACGGAAGCCGGTTACGCCGACCGCCTGCACGATCTCGTCGACCAGGCGATGGAGATGATCGACCAGCGCCTGCGCGATCTCGGCATCAGCCAGGCCGGCGTGCAGGTCGATGGCTCGGACCGCATCCGCGTGCTGCTGCCTGGCGTCGCCGACCCCGAGCGCATCGCCGCGGTCTTCGCCAGGAAAGTGCAGTTCAGCCTGCGCCTCGTGGATGTCTCGATGTCGCCGACGGAGGCCCAACGCGGCGCAGTCCCGGCCGGCTCCGAACTCCTCAACGGCTTCAAGGACAAGCTTCCCTACCTCGTTCTCAGGGAGCGCGCGCTCGACGGCGACGACATCATCGACGCCAGTCCGGGTTTCGATCGGGCGACCAATCAGCCGATCGTCTCATTCCGCTACAACGGGCGCGGCACGCGGCGTTTTGCGCATATCACCTCGGAGAACATCGGACGTCCCGTCGCCATCGTCCTCGACGACAAGGTCCTGTCCGCACCTGTCATCCGCGAGCCCATCACCGGCGGCTCCGGCCAGATCTCCGGCAATCTCACAATCGAGGAAGCCAACTCGGTCGCCATGATGCTGCGCGCCTGCGCCCTGCCCGGCCGCCTCACAATCGTCGAGCAGCAGGTCGTCGACGCCGGCGCGAAGCGCTAGAGCCGAGTGGGCGTAAATTGAATCGCTGGTGTCGCCGCGGACTCGATCGACCTCTCCCGCTTGCGGGGGAGGTCGGCGCGTAGCGCCGGGTGGGGGATCTCGCCTCTTGGGGAATCTCTGTATGGAGAGACCCCCACCCCAGCCCTCCCCCGGAAGCGGGAGAGGGAGCCGACCACCGTCGTCGCAGCATCCCGGGCCATCAGCTGAGCAGCAGCGCCATGCCGGGATCGCCCTTCTCCATCGCCCGCTTGTAGGCCGGACGGGCGCCGATCCGCGCGAGATATTTGAGGATGTTCGGGCAGCGCGACAAATCATAGGGCTGGAAATAGCGCATCGTCGTCAGTGAAAAGAACAGCATGATGTCGGCGGTGGTGAAGGCATCGCCCGCCAGATACTGCGCCTGACCCACTCGCGCCTCGACCAGGTCGATAGCGCGATCGAGGCGCCCGCTCATCGCTGCGAGAACCGGATTGTCGGCGGCAAGCTTAAGCCGGTTCAAAATCATCATCCGGCCCATGCTGGGCTGCAGCGTGCCGTTGGCGAAATGCAGCCAGTACAGGAAGTTTGCAAAGTTGGGATCGCTGGGCGCTAGCGTCAGGCGGCCCGCGCCGTATTTCGCAACGATGTAGTCGACGACCGCACCCGACTCCGCGAGCACGATTTCGCCATCGGCGATGACGGGTGCCGCCCCGATCGGATGCAGCGCCTTGTAGTCCGCCGGCGCCAGCATGGTGACGGAATCGCGCGCATAGCACTTCAGCTCATAGGGAATCCCGAGCTCCTCGCACAGCCAGACGATACGCTCGGATTGCGACTTGCCGAGATGGTGGACGGTGAGCATGGGCGTTTCCTCTTCTTTCGCGTCGGACGGAACAGCGGCACGTCCTACCCTGTTTTCGGCTGCCTGGCGATCACGGCGACGGGTCCGCCGCCGGCAGGCCCCTGATGCTCGGCGCCGCCGGAGACATAGACGACGCTGGTGCCGGCAAGGCCGGCAATCAAACCGCCGACCGCCGCACGGGCATGACGCGTGGCGCTGATGTCAGTGTCCTCCAGCATGGTGTGACGCGCGCCGCGCACCTTGCCGCTCGGCGGCGCCTCCGCCTTGGCAAAGACGTTGACGAGCTCGCGTTGCGCCCGAAGATTCGCACCGACGCCGACGCTGTCCAGCGCCGCGATCACGGCGGCCGCGTCGATCGGGTCATCCATGACGGCGTGCCCGATCTCGCAATCGCTGGCAGCCGTGGTGGAATTGCCGAGAACGATGACGACATTGTGCATGAGTTCGATGCCGGCCGAGGTGGAGGCGACCGACGAGAACAGGTCGAACCGCTTCAACACGTCCGCATCGCGGATTTCCGCGTCGATCTCGCCGAGCGCCACCGCAACGCCGAGCGCGGAGGCGCCGCGCGAATAGGCCATCGAGCCGTAGGCGCTGATCGTCGCCGTCTTGTTGCCGCGCCGCTCGGCGGCCTCGATGCGCTCGCTGGTCAGCAGCGGGCACTTGATCTGCACGAAATGCACATCGGCGTTTTCGGCAATGCCGGCATCCGTCATGGCCGCGGTGACCGCCTTCGCGGTCTCCTCGATCTGCGCACGCCGCCCCAGCTCTTCGGGAAGGAAATCCCGTGTTTGCGCAATCCCGATGCTCAGGCGCTTGCCGGTCATATCGGCCGCTTCTGGCCCGGCCGGCTCGCGCGTGAAAACGGTGATATGCGGCGTGAGCACGCCCTCGGTGCCGCCGGACATCACGAAGGCGATCCGGTGCTCGACCTCGGCGGGCGTCAGGTCGAGATGGGGCGCCAGGGCCGCGCACAGGGCAGAAGTTGCAAACTCTCGCGTAAAGTCGTTGACGCCGCCATTGCCCTCGGTCTTGCCCAGCACCGCGACGATCGATTTCGGATCGATTGGACCTGACGGCGCGATAAGCCGCAGCAGGCCCGACACGTCGCCGGGGCCGGTGGTGGGAATACGGTGGACGCCGACCAATGTCGTGCGCATTTTAAGGTCCTCCAGTCCGGCCATGTCATCAAGCATGCCGGCCCGCGGATTGCCAGACGACAGGACAGATTTGCCCGCGAATCATCATCGGTGGGACCGCCTCCGAACTGCGCCATAGGATTGATTGCCGAAACCGCGGTTCAGGGTAAAATTGGCTGCTTGCATCGGCACTGGCGGTCATTTTACTCAAACCACCATCACCGATGTCGATGATCCCGACTGCACCGACCGCCATTCGCGGGGGACCTTATGTTCGAGCCCAGCCACGCCGACATGTCTTCGATCCTGCAGCGCATTCTCGATACGGCTGCGGACAATTTCAGGATCGCAAAGATCCTGGTCCAGATGGGGCTCGATCCCAACACCCTCACCTACGACGTCCTGTTCAACCGGATCCTCGAGATCCTCCTGCACAGCATCACGCTGGCCAACCTGTTCGCGGTGGTGGGCGCCGTCTTCTTCGTCGCCACCCTGCTGATGCAGACGATGGTGCCGCTGCGCGTCGCCAACATGATCGGCTGCGCCTTCTTTTCGCTGTTCGGCCTCCTGTCCGGGACCACCTCGACATTCCTGCTGTATCTGCTGCTGGTCCCGATCAACGCGTTCCGGCTTCGGCAGATGCTCAAGCTGGTCAAGAAGGCCCGCCACGCCACGCAGGGCGACATGTCGATGGAATGGCTGAAGCCGTTCATGACCGAGCGCAAGTACCGCCGCAACGACACCCTGTTCAAGCTCGGCGATCCCGCCAACGAGATGTTCCTGACGGTGACGGGCAAATTCCTCGTCAAGGAGATCGGCATCGAGATTCCGCCCGGTCGCCTGATGGGCGAGCTCGGCTTTCTCACGCCGGACAACCAGCGCACCGGCACGGTGGTCTGCATCGAGGCCGGCCAGGTGCTGACGATCACCTATGAGCGGCTGCTGGAGATCTACTTCCAGGATCCGCAGTTCGGCTATTACTTCCTGGTCCTCACCAGCCAGCGGCTCCTCGAAAACATCGGGCGCGTGCAGGGACAGCTGAAGGACGCGCAGGACCAGCTGAAAGAACTGAAGGCCGCAACCACGAACCGGATCGCGTGAGGCGAGCGACGGGGCGTAGGATGGGTGGAGCGTAGCGAAACCCATCATCCGGCATGGCTCAGGCTTGGGAGCCTGGCGTTGGGAGCGGCCTCATTGCATCATGGACAACAGCGTCAGCAGGCCGACCGCAGTCACGCCCCAAGCAAAAGTGTAAAGCATCCATGGCCGCATCGTTGCGTGCCCCTTTGATCCTGCCCCGGCGCCAATCCAGCGCGGAACGAGCTCGCGCTGTTTGAGATAGATCAATGGCTGAAGACGACGAACGCGACGGCGGCCACGGTGAACATACCCGCCGCAACGACAAGTGCCTTTACGAGTTGCTCGCGCCCCATGAGGCGGAACCGAACCGAAGTTAGGACTAAACGCCTAGCTACGGAGATTACGGGGCCAGCCGATTTAGGTTGGCCTTTTCCCAAGCGCGGACATCTTTCTTGGCCTGGTCAAACAGCCGCTCGTGATTCTCAAAGCAAACCAGCCGCTTCGCTTCAGGGGTCAGGCGGCTCCAGATCTTCTCGTAGCCGTTGAACACTTTGACCATGGCTTGCCGACTTTGCGGCGCCACGCAGTCGGTCCCGAAAAGAAATCTTTCCGGATGGCGATTGATGATGGTCGAGACGCGCTTCGCGCTCTCCTCGGACTCGGTCGCGTATTTTGACACCTCGTCCCAGGAGATGTCGAAGTAGACATGATCGAGATCAGGATTTTTGAGCGCGCGTGCAATCGCATCGGCCTGCTGCACAAGCGGACGAACGATACGCCCGAGTCCGATGTGTGCCCAGATGATCTTGGTCTTCCGGTGCCTCAGGAACAGCTCTTTCGTCTGCAAGGCCAGATGTGGCGGCTGATCGAGCTTTGGAAAAGGTCGCTCGATGTCGGTATGGAGCAATGCGATCAATCCGACCTCGCCTGCGAATGCGAGGATACGGTCGAGAGCTGGATTTGTAAGGCTGGCCTTTTCACCGGCGATCTTCGACGACACGAACTCCTTGTAGACCGAAAACTCGCTGATGCCGCAGAACACGCCGGGAAACGTCTTCAGAACACGGCGAATGTGATCCACGCCGTACATGTCGGCCGGATTGAACCCGCTTATCATCGGGTCGAAGCGCGCACGCTCGTCTGCGCTGAGTGACATGTACGACATGGCAATCTGCGCGTCCGTGAAGGAATAATAATAGAGCGGCGCGTCGGCCTGCATGTAGTACGCGGGCGGAATGTCCCCGGATTCCATGTAGGACCAGGTTTGCTGAAGCGGAAGTCCGAAGAGGACCGACCGCTTGATCGTCGTACCCATCATTTTCAGGTACTCGCGAATGGCAGGTCCTTCCTGAACGTAATTGGTCAGGTGGATGTGGGAATCATTGAACAGATATCCCGACGACGTCGCCTTCTTGCTCGGCTTCCTCATGGCATTCCTCCCGTCGTTGGCGTCGGCCGAAGTCAGATGGGGACGCGCCGGCGTAGCGGCGGTCGCCGCCGTCCCCGAGGCAAGCCACCGGTTCGCCCGTTCATGCTTATGAAGTTGAGAGTTTTCGCCCCGCCCTTACGACAAGGGTCGGCGAGCCGCGCGCATCGCCGTTGATCCAGATCAATGGATGTATGCGTTGCCCGTCGGGCAAAACACTTCGACACCGCAAAATCCTGTCAATACCCGCCGTCAAAAATATTCCGCTTTACCGAAATTCGGATTTGTCGTATGTATCGCTCATCTCGGCTCGCCAGGAGGGGCGATCGTAAATCGTCACGTGTCGTGGGCCGGGTTGCGGTGGACGCGACGGCGTTGGGCACAAGATGGCGCGGGGTGGGCGGGTAGTCCCTGTGAACCCGAGGCTGTGTGCAGACGAACGGCGCTGAAGGCTCGTCTCGCCAACATTTTGCCGGCCATGTGCACATGCCGGCAAACCCTGTGGCGGGTGAGTTCGCGTACGGCAAAACCGTGTGGTCCTGGCCGTCATTGCTACGGTCAAGCTTTCGCGAAGATGCGGGGAGCCCAACCGGGTGAAGCGCGTCGTCAATTCGCGAAGCGAGGGAGGCCAGAAGGAAGTTTGGCTCCCGGGAGAGCGCGGCATAAGCCGTAAAGCCATCGCGCAGGGAAGGCCGGGTGTTCCGGCGTCACCTGTATGCTGCTGTGCGGTTTTTCCGCGTGCATTTTTCGCGCGGCAGACCGCGGGTGCCAGCCGGCACCCGGTCTTCCCTGCGCCCTCTTGATTGATGAGGGTGAAGCGACAAGCAAAGCTCGGGCGAAACAAGCCGCGAGGACGAGAGAGTGTGTGCTGATCCGTCACCCTGAGGTGCGAGCGAAGCGAGCCTCGAAGGGCGACGGCCCAGCTGCATCGGGGCCGTACATCCTTCGAGGCTCGCTGCGCGAGCGCCTCAGGATGACGGTATCGAGAGTGACGTCGCCGCGGACGAACTCCGCCCCCTCGCCCCCTACGCCTCGTCCCCCACCATCCGCGTCACGACGCGATCACGGCGAATGTAGTGGTGCCACGCTGCTGCCGCGATGTGGATCGCGATCAGCCCCAGCAACACATACGCGACGAGGATATGACGATCCTCATAGACCCGCGCGGCCGCGCGGTCGGGAGAGGTGAATTGCGGTACCTGAAACAGGCCGAAGAAGCTGGAATAGTCCGGCGTGTGCGCGCCGGAATGAGCCCAGCCGAGCATCACGACCACGATGGTGGCGAGATAGAGCGCGGCGTGGCTGATCCCCGCGGCGATCTTCTGCCAGGGCCGGCTGTCGGCCGGCTGCGCCGGCGTCGGGTTGAGGATACGCCAGACCAGGCGGGCAATCATGAGCACGAGGACGACGTAGCCGATATCGGCATGGATCGAGCGGTAGAAGAACCGGTCGGGCCGCGCCGGCATGTGGTTCATCCACCAGCCGAACCCGATCATGCCGATGATGGCGGCCGCCAAAACCCAGTGAAACCACCGGGAGACGCTGCCCCAGCCGGTCGTCGTATTCCTGATCATGTCGGCTCCAGGGTATTTACGGAGAAACTTGCGGATATCTGCGCCGCAATATGGTGTCCTGATAGCCATCCGGGGCACCGCAGGCGACTTGAATCATTCCAAAGTCTTGCGGTCCCTGCCGCAAAAAGGCCGAAAAAACCAAATGATAACCATGCCGGGCTAGGGTAACGCGGTGACCAATTCCCCGACGATTTTGGTGTTCGATTCCGGCCTTGGCGGGCTCTCGGTGCTGCGCGAGGTCGTCGCCGCGCGCCCCGACGCGCACTACGTCTATGTCGCCGACGACGCCTTCTTCCCCTACGGACATCACAGCGAGGACGAGCTCATCGCCCGCGTGGTACCGCTGATGGGTGAGCTGATCGGCACGCACGACCCCGACCTCATCGTCATCGCCTGCAACACCGCCTCGACGCTCGTGCTGTCACACCTGCGTGCGGCTTATGCCGTTCCCTTCGTCGGCACCGTTCCGGCCATCAAGCCGGCCTGCGCGCAGTCAAAGACCCGCCGCGTCTCTGTGCTGGGCACCAAGGGCACCGTGAAGCGCGAATACACCCACACGCTGATCCGCGATTTCGCACAGGGCTGCGAAGTGACGCTGGTCGGCTCGCCCGAGCTCGCCTCGCTGGCGGAAGCAGCACTCAGCGGCGGCACGGTCAGCGACGACGATATTCGCGCTGAGCTCGCGCCCTGCTTCGTTGGCGATGCCACTGACGAAAACGCCCGCACCGATACGGTCGTGCTCGCCTGCACGCATTATCCGCTGCTGCTGGAACGGCTGACGAAACTCGCGCCGTGGCCGGTCGCATGGATCGATCCGGCACCGGCGATCGCGCGGCGCGTCTCCGACCTGCTCGGTGCGCCCAGCAGCGAGATCCCGCAGTCCGGCGCCGAGATGATCTTCACGTCGCGCCGCGCGCATGACCTTGGGCCTGCACTGACGCCGTACTTCGGCGGCCGCCTGCCGGCCTGACTTCCGGCGGCAGCAATGCGCTGCTAGGTTGCACCGTCGTCAACAGCAGGTTCGCAAAATGCCTGATGCGCCCACGCCGCTCAACCGCCTTCGTCAATTGTGGCGCGAGGGCCGCCCCGCCTTCGGTGCGATCGCGACCATCCCCAGCGTGCAGACCGTGCAGATCATGGCGCGCTCGCTCGACTGGATCATCGTCGATCTCGAGCATGGTCCGATCGGGCTCACCGAGGCGCATGCGATGATTGCAGCGACCACCGGCACGCCATGCACGCCGCTGGTGCGGATCGCCGCGAACGAACCGTGGCTTGCGAAAGCGCCGATGGACATTGGCGCGTTCGGCATCAACTTCCCGATGATCACCAACCGCGCAGACGCAGAGAAGGCCGTGCGCAGCGTGCGGTATCCGCCGCGCGGCGATCGTCTCTGGGGTCCCTTCCACGCTCCGTTCCGCTGGGGTCAGTCGATGCCGGACTACATGGCCGGCGCCGACGACGAGATGATCTGCATGATCACCATCGAGCATGTCGACGCGGTCAACCGCATCGACGAGATCATGGCAACACCCGGCATCGATGTCGCGGTGATCGGACCCGGCGATCTCGCCACCTCCATCAACAAGCGCGGCCAGATGGACGACCCCGAACTCCTGGAGCTGGTCAAGCGTGCCGAAGCCGGCATCCTCAAAAGCGGCGTGCCGATCGGCGGCGTGGCGCGCACCGCAGAGCAAGCCAACCAGCTCATCGATCGTGGCTACCGCGCGATCGCGCTTGGCTTCGACTGGTCGCTGTTCCAGCGCGGCATCATGGCCGCGTTCGACGGGATCAAGCGCTAAGGCGCTCGGGCGCTTGCACCAACGATCCGCGCTGCTACGCTCGCGGACATAGGGAGAAACAACCATGCTCAAAAAGACTTTGCTCGTTGTCGCCTTCACCAGCCTCGCCTGCGCCGCCGTCGCCCAGGGCATCAAGCGCACGCCCCTTCAGAAGATCGACTTCCCGGACGGCTACACCACCGTCACCGCGATCGCTGAACTGCCGCCGGGCGCCGCCGCCGGCCGCCACACCCATCCCGGCGTCGAGACCGGCTATGTCATGGAGGGCGAGGTCGAGCTGCTGGTCGAGGGACAGCCGAGCAAGACGCTGAAGGCCGGTGATTCCTACGTGATCCCGGCCGGGACCGTGCATGACGCCAAGACCCACGGCGATAAAGCATTGAAAATTCTTGGTATTTACATCTACGACAAGACCAAGCCGCTGGCGACGCCGGCCCCTTGAGCCCGGGCGAACCAACTGGCTCCAAACCCGGTTGGTTCGTGCTAGATCAGGGCGGTGGCGCAGGGTCGACTCGCCGCCGATCCCTGAGTTCGCGGGAAGCTGGAAACGATGCGCGGTACACCAAAGAAAATCTCGCTGCCGCGCCGCCTGATCTTCGACCTCATGCACGCTTCCACCGGCGTGCCCTTCGTCTCGCTGTCCCGCCCGCTCCATATCCGCCCCCTGCTCGAGGCGCGCGCCGGCTCGGGCTCGCCTGCCGGCTGGGCCGCGATCTTCGTCAAGGCGTTCGCGCTGATCGCCCAGGACGAGCCGATCCTGCGCACCCTCTACGCTAAATGGCCGTGGCCGCGATTCTACGAGCTGCCCCGCAGCGTTGCGCTGGTCGCCATTGCCCGGGTCGAGGACGGCGAGGAATGCGTGCTGCCGCAGCCGATCCTCGGGCCCGCCGTGCTCTCGCTCGCCGAGATCGACGCCACGATCCGCCATGCCAAGGAGGCGCCGCTCCAGGACGTGCCGATGTTCCGCAAGATCATGCGGGCGACCCGGCTGCCGCTGCCGCTGCGGCGGCTGTCCTGGCTGATCGGGCTCAATTTCGGCCGGCAGCGGGCCAATTATTTGGGCACGTTCTCGGTCACCTCGGTCGCCGCCTATGGCGGCGGCGAGCTCCATGCCATCAGCCCGGGACCGTTCATCCTGAGCTATGGGGTGGTGGGCGCGGACCAGAATATCGACGTCGTGATCCGCTGGGACCACCGGATTACCGATGCCGCCCCGATCGCCCGGGTCCTGACCCGGCTGGAACAGGTTCTGAACACTGAAATCGCTGCCGAATTGCGCGGTTTCAGGCAACCGGCCGAGCCGAAATCGATCCGTGCCGTCGGGACTTAAAAGATTGACACGGCAGCCCAAAACCACCTAAAAGCCGCCTGCTCGCGGGCCGATTTCGGCCCGCGAAGCGTTTCGCGACCCGTGGTCTCATCCCTTAAGCTTTGGGGATCAGGCCTGTCAGTGCCGGGCTAGCCCGTCACACAGGAGGGCGCGTTTCCTCAAACCATGTACCTGAAGAGGACGCGATGACTAAGCGCAGTGAGGCGAAGTACAAACTCGATCGCCGTATGGGCCAGAACATCTGGGGCCGCCCGAAGAGCCCCGTGAACCGTCGTGAATACGGCCCCGGCCAGCATGGCCAGCGCCGCAAGGGCAAGCTCTCGGACTTCGGCGTGCAGCTGCGCGCCAAGCAGAAGCTGAAGGGCTACTACGCCAACATTTCCGAGCGTCAGTTCCACGGCATCTATGTCGAGGCGAGCCGCCTCAAGGGTGACACCGGCGAGAACCTGATCGGCCTCCTCGAGCGTCGTCTCGACGCGGTCGTGTACCGCGCCAAGTTCGTCTCGACGATCTTCGCGGCCCGCCAGTTCATCAACCACGGCCACATCAAGGTGAACGGCCGCAAGGTCAACATCTCGAGCTACCAGCTCAAGGTCGGCGACGTGATCGAGGTCAAGGAAGCCTCCAAGCAGCTCGCCCACGTTCTGGAAGCCAGCCAGCTCCCCGAGCGCGATACCCCCGACTATCTCGAAGTCGACCATGGCAAGATGACCGCGAAATACACGCGCATCCCCAGCCTCTCCGACGTGCCGTTCCCGGTGCAGATGGAGCCCCATCTGGTCGTCGAATTCTATTCGCGCTGATATTTCCGCGATCCACGACTGAAAGGCCCCGGTTTCCGGGGCCTTTTTGTTGTGGTATCGTCTTGTCGATGTCCCAAACGACCGACCAGCTCGCCAACATCACTCCCTCGGCAACGCCCACCGAAGCCGAACTTGAGACATGGGCCAATCTACCTCGCGACGAGCAGGTCCGTCGCTATCAAGCACTGTTCGCACAGCCTGATTGCAATAGCTTCACTTCGGACACGCCGGACGACATCCTCGCCGCTGCACGTCAACGCGTTGCTCAACGCCGTCATGGCTGAGTACCGGCTATCGGAGCGTACTCGCGCCGATCTGATCGACATCTACGACTTCACCGAGAGCCGGTTTGGCAATTATCAGGCCGAGGCCTACTACGCCGGCTTGATTCGTTCGTTCGGCCTCCTCGCCGACTTCCCCTTGGTCGGTCAGCAAGTGGATGAACTCGCGGTGGGCTATCGACGTTTCCGCTTCCAATCCCATCTGATTTTCTACACGGTGCAGCCCGACCACGTCGAAATCCGTGCCATCATCCACGGCGCGCAAGACATCCGACCGCAATTGTTCGACTAGATGACGAGACCCGCCATGCTCTACACCCCTCCCCCGATCGATCCCAAGGCGCCGCCGGTGCGCATCAACCTGCTCTCGGACACGCAGACGAGGCCTACGGCTGCGATGCGCGAGGCGATGGCCCGGGCTGAGGTCGGCGACGAGCAAGTCGGCGACGATCCGACGGTGAATGCGCTGTGCGAGCGCGTGGCGGATCTGCTCGGCAAGGAAGCGGCCGTGTACATGCCCTCGGGCACGATGTGCAACGTCACCGCGACGCTGGTGCATTGCCGCCCCGGCGACGAAATCCTGGCGCATGAGACCGCGCACATCATCGCCCGCGAGGGTGGCGCGCATGCTGCGCTCGGCGGCTTCCAGGTCACGCAGCTCAAGGGCGCCGATGGCCAGTTCACGCCGGAGACGTTCCGCAAGGCGCTGCATCCGCGCTCGCGCTACCAGCCGCCGCAGACCGTCGTCAGCGTCGAGCAGACCGCCAATATCGGCGGCGGCACGATCTGGAAGAAGGCGGCGCTCGACGAGATCGTCGCGATCGCGAAAGCCAACGGCCTGATCACCCATATGGACGGCGCGCGCCTGCTCAATGCCACCGTGGCAACGGGCATCTCGCCGCGCGACATGACGGCGGGATGGGATTCGGCCTGGATCGATTTCTCGAAGGGCCTCGGCGCGCCGATCGGCGGTGTCCTCGCCGGCTCGCGCGCCTTCATCGACGCGGTCTGGCAATGGAAGCAGCGCCTCGGCGGCTCGATGCGTCAGGCCGGCATCTGCGCTGCGGCCTGCATCTACGCGCTCGACCACCACGTCGACCGCCTCGCCGACGACCACGCCAATGCGCGGGTGCTGGCCCGCGGCCTGTCGCAGATCTCGGGCGTCGAGGTGCAGGAGCCCGAGACCAATCTCGTGTTCTTCAAGCCTGACGGCGCGGGCATCCCCGGCGACAAGATGGTCTCAGCACTTCGCCAGCGCGGCGTCACGCTCGCCATGATGGACGGCCGCATCCGCGCCTGCACCCATCTTGACGTCAACGCGAGCCAGATCGAGGAAACGATCGGCTACGTCCGCGAAATCGTGCGCGGAGCGTAGAACATCAAAGTCTACCGTCCCATCGCCTGATAGATCAGCGTCTTCAGCGCCAGCTGAATGCGGCCGCGCTGCGACGGGGTCTGCACCATGAAGACGCCGAACAGATCGTCTTCGGGATCGATGAAGAAGAAGGTGCCTCCGACGCCGTCCCAGCGATATTCGCCGAGCGGCCAGGAGGTGCCCGGCGGCACCGATGTGCGCACTGCAAAGCCGAGACCGAAGCCGGAGCTGCTGCCCGGAAAGTAATTCTGGTCGCGCACGATCTTCGTCTCGGGCCCGACATGGTCCGACGCCATCAGCGCAACGGTCTCGGGCTTGAGATAGCGCCGGCCCTCATAGGTGCCGCCATTGAGCAGCATCTGCGCGAAACGGGCATAGTCGCCGATCGTGCCGACCAGGCCGCTACCTCCGAATTCCGATTTCGACGGCAGCCTGATGTCGCGGACCTGCGTCGTCGGATTGATGTTGCGATCCGTCGGCATCGGCTCGGCGATGCGTGCGAATTTAGCGGCATCGGCCACATAGAATGCCGTCTCGCTCATGCCGAGCGGATCGAGCAGCCGCTCCTTCTCGAATTGCAGCAGGGTCTTGCCGGACGCGACTTCGACGACGCGGCCGAGCACGTCGGTGGAATAGCCATAATCCCAGATCGTGCCGGGCTGCTCGGCGAGCGGAAGCGTGGCGAGCTTCGCGACGAAATCGGCATTGGAGAGGTCGCTGTTGAAGAGATTGGCGTCGGCATAGCGCGCGCACACCATGCTGCCGCCGTAATAGCCGTACGGCAGTCCCGCCGTGTGGCGCAGCAGATCCTTGATCGTGATCGGACGATCGAGCGGCATGAGGCCAAGCTCGACCTTGCCGTCCTCGGCCTTCTTCTCCACCCCGACCTTCATGCCGGCAAAGGCCGGAATGTATTTCGAGACGGGATCGTCGAGCGCGATCTTGCCGTCCTCGACCAGCATCATCACCATCACCGAGGTGATCGGCTTCGACATCGAATAGAGGCGGAAGATCGTGTCCGCGCTCATCGAAATCTCGGTCGCGACGTCGCGCACGCCGAAATTCTCGTAATAGACGGGCTTGCCGTGCTGCTGCAGCAGCAGGATCGCGCCCGGAATCTTGCCGGTCGCGACCTCGTTGCGGATGTATTCGGAGACCTTGGCCAGCCCTTCAGGCGAGAACTGGCGGGCAGCGCGCTCGGATCCTGCCTGCGCGCCGATGGCGCCGAACAGAAGAACGAGCGCCGCGATCAGCGCGCGGCGCCCGTACACATCACTTCTCCATCGCTTCATAGACCAACTGCTTCAATGTCCGCTGCACGCGCTGGCGTTCGGTGGGGGTCTGCTCCATGAGCACGAAGAACATGTCCTGTTTGGGGTCGATCACGAAATAGCAGCCGGAGGCGCCATCCCACTTCAACTCGCCGAGATTGCCGGGCGGCGGCGGCTTGGCGTTGCCGGGATCGGTGCGCACCGCAAGGCCGAGGCCGAAGCCGAAGCCGTCG
Organism: Pseudomonadota bacterium; assembly: GCA_023390955.1. Taxonomy (GTDB): domain Bacteria; phylum Pseudomonadota; class Alphaproteobacteria; order Rhizobiales; family Xanthobacteraceae; genus Bradyrhizobium. The sequence continues at coordinate 8,041 of JAEWBW010000234.1, read as the reverse complement.
CCAGGAAAATAGAAATAGTCGCGATCGACGCCGGACTTCGGACCGATCTGATCGGTCACCAACAGCTTGAACGTCTCGGGCTTGAGAATCGTCTTGCCGTCGAGGCTGCCGCCATTGAGCAGCATCTTCGCAAAGCGCTCATAGTCCGCCATGGTCGAGACCATGCCGCCGCTGGCGAACTGGATCTTCTTGACCACCGTCGGATCGTTGATGCGGCCGACCCGGAAATCGCTGTCGTTCGGCACCGGCTGCGCCATCAGCTTCTGCTTCTCGGGATCGGTGACGAAGAAGCCGGTGTCGACCATGCCGAGCGGGCGAAGCAGCGTCTCCTGCATGATGTCGATCAGCGGCTTGCCGGCAGCGACCTCCATGACGCGCGCCAGGATGTCGGTGGAATGGCCGTATTGCCACAATGCGCCAGGCTGGTTGTGCAGCGGCAGCTTGGCGATGCGCTCGGCGAACTCCGCGAGATCGTAATCGCCGGCATAGATGTTGGCGTCCTTGTAGGCCTTGCGGACGAGGCTGTCGCCATAGAAGCCATAGGTGACGCCCGATGTGTGCGTCATCAAATCGTGCACCGTCATCGGCCGCGTGGGCGGCACGAGCTCGAGCGACTTGGTGCCGTCCTCGGCCTTCTTCTCGACGCCGACCTTCACATTCGCGAAGGACGGAATGTATTTCGAGACGGGATCGTCGAGCTTGATCTTGCCGTCCTCGACCAACTTCATCGAGGCCACAGCGGTGAGCGACTTGGTCATCGAGAACAGGCGGAAGATGGTCTTGTCCGTGATCGGCGTCTTGCTCACCACGTCCTGCACGCCGAAAGTTTCGTGAAAGACGGGCTTGCCGTTCTGCTGAATCAGGACGTTGGCGCCGGCGATCTTGCCGGTCGCAACCTCGTTCTTGAAGAACTCGCTGATCTTGGCGAGCTTGTCCTTGTTGAAATGCGCGCCGGCCGGGATCTCATAGGTGCCTTCCGCCCAGGCGGACGACATCGCACCAAATGAAATGAGCGCGCCGCAGGCGAACGCGCGTAATCCAGAATGTAAATTCATATCCCCTCCACGGAACATGGGCGGGCGGAGTGTACTTGCCGCGCCGTCAGGCACAAGGGCTGCCATACCGCGCCAAAACGTCCGCGTGGAGGCCGGCGCTTCTGTCAGAAAAACAACAAAATATGACGCGGGAAACAGTGTGGGCGGCGGGCAATGCGTCGATCGTCGTTCGGACCGCAATCTCCGCGGCCTGGTCCGCCGGGAAGCGATAGACGCCGGTCGAGATCGCGGAGAATGCCAGTGAGGTCAGCTCATTGGCCTGGCAGAGCTCCAGCGAGCGGCGATAACACGCGCTCAAAGCCTCCGCTTCACCATTGCCGCCGCCGTGCCAGACGGGGCCAACCGCGTGGATCACACGGCGCGCAGGCAGACGATAGCCTTTGGTGATTCTGGCATCGCCCGTCGGGCATCCCCCGAGCGTGCGGCACTCGGCGAGAAGCTCGGGACCGGCGGCACGATGAATCGCGCCATCAACGCCGCCCCCGCCAAGGAGCGACGTATTGGCGGCGTTGACGATGGCGTCAACGCCGAGCGTTGTGATGTCGGCAACGATGACATCGAGCTGCGCGCCACCGATCCGGCGCGACAGCATCGTCAGGCGTCAGACTGCGGCGCTGACGACAACGCCCTTCTCGGAGAGAAGCTGCTGAAGCTCGCCGGCCTGGAACATCTCGCGGACGATATCGCAGCCGCCGATGAACTCACCCTTCACATAGAGCTGGGGAATGGTCGGCCAGTTCGAGAAAGTCTTGATGCCGTTGCGCAGCTCGGCGGATTCCAGAACGTTCAGGCCCTTATAGCCGACGCCGAGATGATCGAGGATCTGGACGACCTGGCCGGAGAAGCCGCACTGCGGAAACTGCGGCGTGCCCTTCATGAACAGCACCACGTCGTTCGACTTCACTTCGCTAGAGATGAATTCCTCGATGCTCATATCCGTGTCCTTCTGGGGCGGAGCCCTCAACAATCCGTCGGGCTGGCTCCCGCCGATCTAACCCGATACCTGCCTATATATGTAGCCCAAACTATTGTGCATCCAAAGTAAAATGGCGGCGACGGAGCCCCGCGACGGGGTGCTTCCCGCCCCTGGGACCTCCTTGCGGCCTCGCTCCGCCCGCTTGGCGGATCGCACGAATATCGTCGCCGGAGATACTTTTATACCGTCGGGGAGGCCCTATCTAGGACGGACCCCGCTTTTGGAACCGGGCTACGCCAGCAACGTTCTCTTGTCCTGTCTGGAGAAAACCGTGACGAAACAAGCCTCCGCTACGGCCGCCCCCCCGCTTTCGTCACCGTTGTCAGCTTCCAGCCGGCTTGCAGAGAATCTCGCGGACGCCTTTTTGACGGTACGCAACGAGACCGAGCGCCGGGCTGCGCCGCTGAGCCCCGAGGACCAGCAAATCCAGTCGATGGCGGACGCGAGCCCTGCGAAATGGCATCGGGCCCATACCACCTGGTTCTTCGAGCAATTCCTGCTGGGCGAGCACTGTCCGGGCTACCAGCCCTTCCATCCCGACTTCGCCTTCCTGTTCAACTCCTACTATGTCAGCGCCGGGCCCCGTCACGCCCGGCATCGCCGCGGCGACATCACGCGGCCGAGTGCCGACGAGGTCAGCGCCTATCGCAGGCATGTCGACGCGGCGGTCGTCAAATTCTTCCGCGAAGCCGACGAGACCAAGCTGCGCGCCATCGCTCCGCTGGTCGAGGTCGGACTGAACCACGAGCAGCAGCATCAGGAGTTGATGTTCACGGACATCCTGCATGGTTTTGCGCAGAACCCGGTCCTTCCCGCCTATGATCCGGACTGGCGCTTTCCGGCCCCGACCCGTGGCGGCGACGACTGGTTGACCCTGAACGAGGGCATCCACACCGTCGGCCATGTCGACGACAGCTATCATTTCGACAACGAGAAGCCGGCGCACCGCGCTCTCGTCGGCCCTGTCCGCATCGCGCGCAATCTCGTCACCAACGCCGAGTGGCTGGCCTTTATCAAGGACGGCGGCTATCGCACACCGACGCTGTGGCTGATGGACGGCTTTGCCTCCGTGAGCAACGAGGGCTGGGAAGCTCCAGGCCATTGGCGCGAGGTCGACGGTGCCTGGCACATCATGACGCTGGCGGGCCTCAAGCCGGTCGATCCGGACGCGCCCGTCTGCCATGTCAGCTATTACGAGGCCGACGCGTTTGCACGCTGGGCCGGAAAGCACCTGCCGACCGAGATAGAGTGGGAGGTCGCGGCCCGCGCCGGCCAGCTCAACGACGCCTTCGGCATCGTCTGGCAATGGACCCGCTCGTCCTACTCGCCCTACCCCGGCTACCGCGCCATCGAAGGTGCGCTCGGCGAATACAACGGCAAGTTCATGGTCAACCAGCTGGTGCTGCGCGGCTCCTCGCTTGCAACTCCGCAGGGGCACAGCCGTATCACCTATCGCAACTTCTTCTACCCGCACCACCGCTGGCAGTTCACGGGATTGCGGCTCGCCCAGTACGACTAAGATTCTTCCGACGACAACCGCGCGCCGGACAGCGCGTTCAGGAGAGTATCATGAATGTGCATGCCAGCGCGTTGGCTGAAGCCCATCTTCCTGACGAACAAACCACGGCCTTTGCCCGCGAGGCGATCGAGGACCTGTCGCAGCAGCCGAAGAAGCTGTCACCGAAATATTTCTACGACGCGACCGGATCTGAGCTGTTCGAGGCGATCACGCGGCTCCCCGAATATTACCCGACCCGCACCGAGCTTTCGATCCTCAGAGAACACGGCAGCGAGATCGCAAAGATCATTCCGGAGCACGCCGCGCTCGTGGAATTCGGCGCCGGCGCGACCACAAAAGTCCGCCTGCTGCTGAACCACTGCAAGTTCGCCGCCTATGTACCCGTCGACATCTCCGGCGATTTCCTGAAAGCGCAGGCGAACGGCTTGAAGCGGGACTTCCCCTCGCTCGGCATCTACCCGGTGGCGGCGGATTTCACCACGCCGTTCGCGCTGCCCAAGGCGGTCGCCTCCCTGCCGAAGGTCGGCTTCTTCCCGGGCTCGACCATCGGCAATTTCGAGCCGCACGAGGCCCAGTCCTTCCTCAACAGCGCCCGCGAGATCCTGGGCAAGGGCGCACAGATGATCGTCGGCGCCGATCTCGAAAAAGACGAGCGCGTGCTCCACGACGCCTACAATGATGCAGCCGGCGTCACCGCCCGCTTCAACCTCAATGTGCTGGTGCGCATCAACCGTGAGCTCGGCGGCAATTTCGATCTCTCCGCCTTCACGCACCGCGCGATCTACAATCGCGACAAGCACCGCATCGAGATGCATCTGTTCAGCAAGAAGACCCAGACCGTGCGCCTGCTGGGTATGACGTTCTCGTTCCGACCGGGCGAGAGCATCCACACCGAGAACAGCTACAAATACAGCATCGAGCGCTTCGCGGCGCTGGCCCGCGGCGCCGGCTGGCGCGTGCGCGAGACCTGGACGGATGCGGCCAAGATGTTTTCGGTGCACGCCCTCGAGGTCGCGGAGTGATCCGCTCTCACTCCACTTCGGCTTCCTGAGGCGCCGGTCCGAGCGACACCGACTCCCAGATCGCGACGACGATCAGAACCATCGTCGTCGCGATCGACAGCGCGAGCGGTGAGAGGTGGCCGCCGAACCATCCAAGGCCGAGCAGCGCGAGAATGCCGATGCCGTGCGAGAGCTGAAGGAAGCCGCGGATCGCGTATTTGAACAGGATGGTCCCGACCAGGAACACCAGCGGACCACCGACCGTGCTGACGACCGTCCTGATGTCGGAATGGCCGGCGGGGTGCTTGAGCACCAGTTCGTCCGACACCGCGGTGAGGATGATGCCGGCAATGATCGGCATGTGCAGATAGGTGTAAGCGAGCCGCGCCAGTCGGCCGGATTCGGCGGACTTCGAGAGTCGCTCGGAGCCGGCTTCCGCGCCCTTGTGGAAATAGATCCACCACATGACGATTGCGCCGCCGAGCGCTGACAGGAAGGCGGCAATGTTCTGCGCGGTCCACTCCAGTTCGGCAAAGGTCGCACCGTTGACGACGATGGCTTCACCCAGCGCGATGATGATGAAGCCGGCGCAGCGCTCGGCCATGTGACCGCCTTCGACCGCCCACGCTTCGACCGAGGAGAAGCCGAGTTTCGGGACCCAGAACCGCACCGCCGGCGAGATATACTCGATCGTCAGCGCGACGATCCAGAGCCAGAGCCGCGTCTCACCTTCCGCAAAGCCGCCGAGGATCCAGAACACCGCGGAGATGGACAGCCAGGTCAGAATGCGGATTGCGTTATGGCGCACCAGAACGCGGTGGTGCGGGGTTGCGAACAACCAGAATGCGGTGCGCCCGACCTGCATCGAGGCATAGGCGATCGCAAACCACAGGCCGCGGCCCTCGAAGGCGCTCGGGATTGTCGTCGACAGCACGAGACCGCCGAGCATCATGAGAAACAGCAGGATGCGGACCGGCGTCAGTTCCGGATTGAGCCAGTTGGTAACCCAGGTGGTGTAGACCCAGACCCACCACACCGCGAGAAACAGCACCGTGACATGCACCGCGCCGAGCGGCGTGAAATGGTGCAGCAGCGTGTGCGAGACCTGCGTGATCGCAAAGACGAAGACGAGGTCGAAGAACAGCTCGGCATTGGTGACGCGGCTGTGCTGGTTCGGCAGGATGACACGAAACATCGCGCCGCGCGGATTGTCCGCAGCCATTGTCTCCCCCCGTTGCGCGATCAGATCAGGTGCCGGGTACCCCGGTTTGCAGTGCCAGCGCGTGCAGCACGCCACCCATCTGTCCCTGCAGCGACTGGTAGACGATCTGGTGCTGCTGGACGCGGGACTTGCCGCGGAAGGACTCCGAGATCACGGTCGCGGCATAGTGGTCGCCATCGCCGGCGAGGTCTCGGATGGTCACTTCGGCATCGGGGATCGCTGCCTTGATCATCGCCTCGATATCGTGGGCGTCCATGGGCATTCGGGTCTCGCTCCTGTCTCGGCTTCGAATCGCTGTCGGGGGTCCCCGCCCCGGCGGGGCCAAACTTAGCGTGAACGACCTTCTAGGTCACGCCTTCCGGCACTATATTCCCGCTTCCAGCCGGATAAAGACACGACAAAGTGCCGCGCGCGGCTGCTGAAGCAAGAAGGCGTGAAATCATGAAACTGCCCGGTCCCGACCACCCCATCACCATCACCCAGAACCCCCGCCGCGTGCGGGTCACCGCGGGCGATGTGGTGATTGCGGAGAGCGCAAGGGCCCTGACGCTGAAGGAAGCGAGGTATCCCGCCGTGCAATATCTGCCGCGGGAGGATGCCAATATGGCTCTGCTTGAGCGCACCGATCGCGTCACCCATTGTCCCTACAAGGGCGATGCCAGCTATTTCAGCGTCAAGTCTGACGGCAAAACGCTCGACAACGCGATCTGGACCTACGAGACGCCCTTCCCCGCGATGGCCGAAATTTCCGGCCACCTCGCCTTCTATCCGGACAAGGTGAAGATCGAGGAAGTGGGATAGCTAAAGTCGTCGTCATGCCCGGGCATGACGACGGAGTTCATGGCAGCTACGCCCTGAATATCGTGAGTCCGAGTATCAGCAGCACCAGGAAGATCACGACGAACACGTAGAACAGGAAGCGCGCGATATCGGCGGAGGCGGCCGAGAGGCCGGTGAAGCCGAGCACGCCGGCCACGATCGAAATCAACAGGAAGATCAGCGCCCACTTCAGGATCGTCATCGCCCGCTCCGACCAGAGGCCGCAGCTTGCGGCCCACAACCTCTACGCGGACCCTAACTTCGCTGCGCGGAACTGGTTCCTGAGCGCCCGCAACGACGAGAACTGGCACAAAGTACCCTTGCTCAATCGGGTTCCCGGCGGCAACATCTCGCCAGGGACGAAACGATCGGGGGGGGGCATGACGACGGTATCAGAGACGGCGGCAGCCGCCGGTACGCAGGCCCACGCGGCCCCCAAGGCCAAAACACGAAACCTCTCGCTCGACCGTACGCGGACCTTCCTGACGCTGATCGTGCTGCTGCATCACGCCGTCATCCCCTACACCTATTTCGGCCACACCGATCCGACCGAGTGGATCGGCTTCGACCTGATCGTGCTCGCCAACGACAGCTTCTTCATGGCCATGTTCTTCTTCCTGTCGGGCCTGTTCGTCTGGCCCGGCCTTGGCCACAAGACGCTGCCGAAATTCCTGGGCGAGCGCATGCTGCGGCTCGGCCTGCCCTTCATGATCGCGGCCGTCACGCTGATCCCGATCGCCTATTACGCGCTGGCGCTGCGCGAGACGCCGAACCTGACCTTCTCCGCGTTCTGGTGGAAGACGGTGACGGTCGGTCCCTGGCCGAGCGGCCCGATCTGGTTCGTCTGGGTGCTGATGGTCTTCGATATCACCGCGAGCCTGCTCTACCGGCTCTCGCCAACGCTGGTGTTTCCGATCAACCGGATCGCGCAGCAGGGATTCAGCCAGCCGCTGCGCTTCTTTCTGCTGCTCGTCGTCGTCACCGAGCTGGCCTACATCCCGCCGCTGATCCACTACGGCACCAACCACTGGTTCGAGTTCGGGCCGTTCTCGGTGCAGGCGAGCCGCATATTGCTGTACGCAGCTTACTTCTTCATCGGCGCCGGCGTCGGCTGCGCCAATATGAGCACCGGCGTGCTCAGCGCGGACGGACAATTGCCAAAAAGCCGCTGGACCTGGCTGTTCGTGACGCTGGTCCCCTACGCGCTGATGTGGTGCATGATCTATATCAAGCGCGAAATCCTCGACAATCCGCCGGCGCTGCCGTGGTGGTATCACCTGTTCTACGGCACGTTCTTCGTGCTGTTCTCGGCCGCGATCCTGTTCGCGATCCTCGCGTTCTTCCTGCACTCGAAGGCACCGGGGCCGACCTTGCTCGACCGCATGCAGGCCGAAGCCTACGGCATGTTCCTGGTGCACTACCCGATCATAATGTGGATCCAGTACGTGC
>JAEWBW010000179.1 GCA_023390955.1 Pseudomonadota bacterium | reverse complement strand
GGGCATCAACCGGCGCCGCGTCGTCACGATCAATGACGGCAAGCCCGGCGAGCGCTCGATCTCGATGGCCTGCATGCACTGCACCGACGCGCCTTGCGCGGCGGTCTGTCCGGTGAACTGCTTTTACACCACGGCGGACGCCGTGGTGCTGCACTCCAAGGACCTCTGCATCGGCTGCGGCTATTGCTTCTACGCCTGTCCGTTCGGCGCGCCGCAATATCCGAAGGTCGGCAATTTCGGTTCGCGCGGCAAGATGGACAAATGCACTTATTGCGCCGGCGGCCCGGAAGCCGACGGCAGCAAGGAGGAGTACGAGAAGTACGGCGCCAATCGGTTGGCCGAAGGCAAGCTGCCGCTCTGCGCCGAGATGTGCTCGACCAAATCCCTGCTCGCCGGCGACGGCGAGATCATCGCCCAGATCTACAAGGAGCGGGTGACGCGGCGTGGCTACGGCTCCGGCGCGTGGGGCTGGAAGACGGCCTATCGCGAGTCGATCGAATCCTGAGTGGGGCAAAGCGGCGGGACAAGTCGGGCGGGACAATATCCGGGAGGAGCTCATGGCGTCGTTTGGAAGAGTGTTTCGCCTCGCGTTCGGCGCTTGGGCACTTCTCCTGCTGGTGATGGCCGGGCCTGCGCCGTCGAGTGCGCAGCAGGTCAATCCGACCGCAAGCGCAGTGAAGGAGCAGCAGCTCCTTCAAGAGCTGAACCGGATCCAGGGGCGCGTCACCATTCCCGATCAGCGTTCCGGCGTTCTTGAGCAGCCTCAGGGCCGCGATTGGCGCGAATTCCGCAACGTCACGCTGCGCTGGATCGGCGGCATCGCCATCGTCGGCATGCTGGCGGTACTCGTGATCTTCTATCTTACCCGCGGCATGGTGAAGCTGGAGAGCGGGCGATCGGGCCGCACCATCGTGCGCTTCAATGCGTTCGAGCGCTTCGTGCACTGGATGACCGCGACCTGCTTCATCATCCTGGCGATCTCCGGCCTCAACATCACCTTCGGCCGGCCGCTGCTGCTGCCGCTGATCGGCTTCGAGGCCTTCTCCGAATGGTCGCAATGGGCGAAGTACGCCCACAATTATCTGAGCTTCCCGTTCACGATCGGCGTGGTTCTGATCTTCCTGATGTGGATCGCCGGAAACATTCCGAACAAGGTGGACGTCGAGTGGGCCAAGCGCGGCGGCGGCCTGTTCGGTCACGATCATCCGCCGGCCTACCGTTTCAACGGCGGCCAGAAGGCGATCTACTGGATCGTCGTGATCGGCGGCGCGCTCGTCGCTGCGACCGGCTATGCGCTGATGTTCCCGTTCTACGGCACCGGGATCGAGGGCATGCAGATTGCCCAGATCGTCCATTCCATCGTGGGCGTGCTGTTCGTCGCCGCCATGCTCGCGCACATCTATATCGGCACGATCGGCATGGAGGGCGCGTTCGAGGCGATGGGATCGGGCGAGGTCGACGTCAACTGGGCGCGTGAGCACCACAGTCTGTGGCTCGAACAGCAGTCCGCCCGTACCGACACCGCCGGTCCGAAATCGGCCGCCCAGCCGGCCGAGTAGGGCGCGCTAGAGCCGCACGCCTGTCGTCGTGAAGGCCTGCTGGACAGGCTCTTGCACGCTGTTGAGAGCGGCAACAGAAACCGCGGCAATTGCAATCGTCGCGACACAGGCGAGCACGAAGGCTTTCATTGCATTCCTCCAGCCGAGTTGGGTTGTCAGGATAATACATAGATGGTGCCGCGGATAGGCTTGGCCAGGCGGCTATTACCGTTTCGCACGGCGCGCTGCTTCGCGCGGACCGGTCACGCCCACGTGGCGCGAAATCTCGTCAGCTGTTGTCCCTTCTTCGATCTCGATATCCGAATGCGGGGTACCTCGCTCGCCGCGCGCAGATGTGTCCCGCCGCAGGGGATGACGACGTCTTCCCAGATCCAGTAGAAGACTTCGTCGGACACTTCCGATTGCTCCATCCCAATAGGACCGCCCCGCGCGATCATCTCGTTGGCGAGACCTTCCACCTCCTGCGCTTGGTCGCTGCCGAAACTGCCGAAGAAGTCGAACCGGCAGGCGTCTTCGGTGATGTGGCAGCCCTTGAGGTAGAGGGGATCGTCCGGTCGGCCGAGCAGCACGCGCGCCGCCTGATAGACGAAGTGTGCTGCACTGTGGCTTCTGGTCAAATTGGCTCGTCGCGCAGCGTCGACCTGAAGCCTGACGTCCTGCCCGACCTCGAGATTGGCGGGCTCGGCCAGTTTGTGAACGACGATCGTATCGATCTTGATCGCCGGAATCTGCACGCGCGTGCCTTGTGCCGTCAGCAGCCGGCCGCCCTGGTCCTGCACGTCGACGACACGGAATTGGTCGATCAGGCCCGTGTCATATTCCTGGCCGCCGGATTCGGCGTAGAAGATCGTCCTGTCCAGGACAACATACTGACCCTGCACTTCGACCACGCGAGCCGTCGTTTCGAGCACCAAATCCGGTTGATGAAATAACTTCTCCGTCTTTCGGGGGCTGGACCGAAGCGGAACACGTTCAAATCCCATTTGCGGGAGCTCCTCAACGCGCGGCTGACGAATTCAAACACAGGTCGCCATGCAAAGCACCTCATTGGCGCTGCCAATATTTTGAGATGTGCGGACAAGCGACCCGCTTGAACCGCTCGGCGAGGCACGCGATCTTGCCGGCCACTCTGCCTGAACCGGAGACAAAGCGGATGTCAGCGACCAAGCAACCGGCCACCATGAAGGGGCCCGCGATCTTTCTGGCGCAGTTCATCGGCAATGCGGCGCCGTTCAACAGTTTTGACGCGATCTGCGGCTGGGCGGCCGGGCTCGGCTACAAGGGCGTCCAGGTTCCGACCTCCGATCCACGCATGATCGACCTCGACAAGGCCGCGACGTCCCAGACCTATTGCGATGAAATTGCCGGCGCCGCCGCCCGACACGGGCTTGCGATCACCGAATTGTCCACGCATCTGCAGGGACAACTCGTTGCGGTCAATCCGGCCTATGACGAAGCCTTCGACGCGTTCGCGCCTCAGGCGGTGAAGGGCAATCCTGGGGAGCGCCAGGCCTGGGCGGTGGACCAGATGATGAAGGCCGCGCAGGCCTCGCGCCGTCTCGGCCTCACTGGCTGCGTCAGTTTCACCGGCGCGCTGGCCTGGCCGTTCCTTTATCCTTGGCCGCCGCGGTCGCCGGGCCTGATCGAGACAGCCTTCGACGAGCTCGCGCGCCGCTGGCGTCCGATACTCGATGCCTACGAGGAAGCCGGCGTCGACCTCTGTTTCGAGATCCATCCCGGCGAGGACGTCTGCGACGGCATCACCTTCGAGATGTTTTATGAGTGCACCGGCAATCACAAGCGCTGCGCGATCAACTACGATCCCTCGCACTTCGTGCTGCAGCAACTGGATTATCTCGCCTTCATCGATATTTACGCGGAGCGCATCCGCGCGTTCCACGTCAAGGATGCCGAGTTCAATCCGAGCGGCCGGCAGGGCGTCTATTCCGGCTTCCAGCCCTGGATCAACCGCGCCGGCCGCTTTCGCTCGCTCGGCGACGGCCAGGTCGACTTCAAGGCGATCTTCTCGCGAATGGCGGCGATCGGCTTCGACCGCTGGGCGGTGCTGGAATGGGAGTGCTGCCTGAAGAACTCCGAGGACGGCGCGCGCGAAGGCGCGGGATTTATCCGCGATCACATCATCCGCGTCACCGACCGCGCCTTCGACGACTTTGCCCGCGACACGCGTGACGCGACGCAGGCTCGACGGGCCTTGGGCCTGACCTGAGCAATTGAAGGGATACGGACATGGCCGAGCCACGCATTCGCCTTGGTATGGTCGGCGGCGGAGAGGATGCCTTCATCGGCGCCGTCCATCGCATCGCCGCGCGTCTCGACGATCGCTATGAGCTGGTCGCCGGCGCGCTGTCATCTTCACCGGATAAGGCGATGCGGTCGGCGGCTGCGCTTGGACTGCCCGCCGATCGCTCCTATCCGGATTTTCGCACCATGGCGCGAAGTGAAGTTGCGCGTGCTGACGGGGTCGAAGCAGTCGCGATCGTGACGCCGAACCATATGCACGCGCCGGTCGCCGAGGCCTTTCTCGAGACCGGCGTTCACATCATCTGCGACAAGCCGCTGACGGCAACCCTGGAAGACGCGCTCCGCCTGCGCGACAAGGCCCGCGCCACGGCTTCGATCTTCGCCGTCACCTATAATTATTCAGGCTATCCGCTGGTGCGCCACGCCCGCGCGATGGTGCAGGGCGGTGAGCTCGGCGCCGTCCGTGTCATTCAGGTCGAATACCCGCAGGATTGGTTGTCGCTGCCGCTGGAATCCACCGGCCAGAAGCAGGCCGACTGGCGCACCGACCCGGCGCGCTCGGGTGCCGGCGGCTGCGTCGGCGACATCGGCACCCACGCCTACCAGCTCGCGCATTTCGTCACCGGCATGATGCCTGCGCAGATCCTGGCGGAGGCGACTAGCTTCGTGCCGGGGCGGCGCGTCGACGACAACATCCAGATTCTGCTGCGTTACGGCAATGGCGCGCGGGGCGCGTTGTGGGCGAGCCAGGTTGCGCCGGGAAGCGCCAACGGGCTGCGGCTGCGTGTGTTCGGCGAGAAGGGCGGCATCGACTGGCGGCAGGAAGAGCCGAATGTTTTGATCTGGTCCCCGCTCGGTGATACGCCGCGCTTGATCCGCCGCGGCACGGCGGCGATGAACGACGCCGGTCAACGCGTCAATCGCATTCCGGCGGGGCATCCCGAAGGCTACCTCGAAGCCTTCGCGACGCTCTATTCGGAGGTGGCCGCAGCGATCATCGCGCGTCGCGCCGGAACTGACGCCGATCCGGCCGTAACCTTTCCGACGATCGAGGACGGCTTTGCCGGCGTTGCGATGGTCGACGCCGCGCTTCGCTCGAGTAGTGCCGGTGGGATCTGGGTCCAGGTTGAAGCCTGAACTGCGGGACGGACTGCTTCATTCCCTGAGAAATCTCGATGACCTGCAGACAAGCGGGGGGCATCGCTGTGACCGGCGCCGGGCGGCCGTGCGGAACAAAATCTGCCCTCTTTCATCCTCTCGACACATATGTCATTATAAGAATACAAATGCTCATCGGGCTGGTGAACCGGCCCGTCGATAGGGGAGGACCACCCATGACGAGAGTTTTGTTCATGGCGGCTTTGTTTGCCGTGATGGCGCTGGCGCCTCCGGCGAAGGCTGCGCGCATCGAGGTGCAGTGGTGGCACGCGATGAGCGGCGTTCTCGGCGAACGGCTCAACGAGGTCGTCGATAAATTCAACAAGTCGCAGGACAAATACACCGTCGTCGCCGTCGCCAAGGGCAATTACGACGAGGTGACCAACGGCGTCATCGCCGCCTATCGCGCCAAGCGACCGCCGGAGATGGTGCAGATCGCCGAGCGGGGCTACATGACCATGCTGCTGTCGGAAGCGGTCGTGCCAGTGCAGGACCTGCTGGAGAAGCAGGGCTACAAGGTCGATTTCGCCGACTTCATCAAGCCGGTCGCGAGCTTCTGGAGTTACAAGGGGCGGATGTCCGCGCTGCCATTCAACTCCTCGACGCCGATCTTCTGGTACAACAAGGATCATTTCCAGAAGGCAGGCTTCGACAAGCCGGCCGACACCTGGCAGGAGCTGGAGAAGCAGCTCTATGCCATCAAATCCAAGGGAATCAGCGAGTGCGGCACCGTGCTGCCCGGCGATTTCTACTGGAGCCTGCTGGAGAACTACAGCGCCATCAACAACCAGCCCTATGGCACGCTCGCCAACGGCTTCGACGGACTCGGCACCGAATTCGTCTACAACAAGACCAAGGTGGTCTCGCAGGTCGCGCGGCTGAAGAAGTGGCTCGACGACGGCATCATGCAGATCGCCGGTCAGGGTTTCAGCCCGGAGCAGCTGTTCACCTCCGGCCGCTGCTCGACCTTCGTCAACTCGACCGCCTCGCACGGCAATATCGAGCGCAACGCCACCATCGCCTGGAGCGCCACGTTCCTGCCGCATGAGAGCGACATCAATCCGCCGCTCAACAGCACGATCGGCGGCGGCGCGATCTGGGTGATGAAGGGCCACACGCCGGAGCGTTACGAAGCGGTGGCGGCGTTCCTGAATTTCCTCGCCCAGCCGGAGACCCAGGTATGGTGGCACGGCGCAACCGGCTATGTTCCCGCGACCACGCGCGCCTACGAGCTGGCGCGCGAGCGCGGCTACTACAAGGATCATCCGACCCGCGAGATCGCCGTGCTGCAGCTCTCCCGCGGTACGCCGAACGAAAATTCGCGCGGCTTCCGCTTCGGCAATTTCGTGCAGACCATGCTGGCGCAGCGCCAGGAGGTGGAGGCGGTGTTTGCCGGCCAGAAACAGCCGCAGCAGGCGATGGACGACGCGGTCAAGCGGGGCAACGAAATTCTCCGGCAGTTCGAGAAGCTCAATGCCGGGAAAAATCTCGAGTGATCGCTGGCCGAGATGACCGTGCCTTCGTCGACGACCTGGCGTGACGCGGCTGTGCCGTCAGC
>JAEWBW010000057.1 GCA_023390955.1 Pseudomonadota bacterium | reverse complement strand
CCGATCAGATTGTCGCGCAGGAAGGTGCGATCGGACGAGGCGCGCAAAGCGTAGCGCAGCACGTAGTTTTCACGCTGCAGGCGGACGCGATCGAGGCAGCGTGCGACGGCGTTGAGGATCTGGTTCGAGCGAAACGGCTTGAGCACGAAGTCGACCGCGCCGGCGCGCAACGCCTGGATCGCCGTATCGAGATCGGCATAGGCGGTGATCAGGATCGCGTCGGCGAAGAAGCCGACGGCGCGCTGTTCCGCCAGCCAGTCGACACCGTTCTTGCCCGGCATGATGTTGTCGAGAATGACGACGTCGTAGCGATTGGAATCGAGCTTGCGCGAGGCCTGGTCGGTGTCGGCCGCTTCATCCACCAGCTTGCAGCGCGGCGCCAGCGTGCGCACGAGGAAGTTGCGCATCCCCGGCTCGTCATCGACGATCAGGATCGACGCCTGCGCGAGCGCGCCAAACTCGGGAACGCCGGCCGTCTTGCCGAGCTTGACGGCAGTCTCCCGGCCCGCGGCGGAACCCGCAGCAGCGCTCACTTTCGATGTTGAGAGAGTCATAGTCCCGAGGTGTTAGGTCCAGAGATCAGTTGCGCGCAACAGCCGGCCTTATTGCATTGCAGCGAAGCTGCCGGTCGTTTCCCTGGGGCCAGCATAGTCAAACGTCGCGGCGGTGAACATTCGCCTTTCTACGGGACGGCGGCCTTTTCGATCAGGAACACGATGCGCGTCTCGCTGCGCTCGGTAATGTCGACCTTGTCGCCGGTCTCCCGGATCAGGTTCGGGATGTCGATCACCGACAGGGGATCGGTGCAATGCACTTCGAGTTGATCGCCTGTCTTTAGCGGCTTGAGCGCCTTGCGGGTCTTCAGCGCGGGCAAGGGGCATTTCAGCCCGGTGAGATCGAGTGTCGTTCTGGTCATGGATGCAACATGGCGGGATGGAACATCAGCGTCAACGCGAGGCGTCAGATCAGGCCGGCGTAGGACAGGAAACCTACGCTCTGCCCCGGTTCGACCCGGGTCACGGCTTCGCCGAGCTCGACGAGCCCGTCGGTTTCGACCAGCGAGGACAACAGCCCTGCCCCCTCGCGCGGAAACTTCATCGCTTCGAGCGTTCCGTCCGCGGCGCGGCGCAAGCTGACGCGAACATATTCGCGCCGGCCTTCCTTCTTCTTGTAGCTGAAGGCGGCACGCACCGGGATCGGCAGCAGCGGTTCCGGCAGACCGCCGCCGAGCGCCAGCACCGTCGGCCGAACCACATGGACGAAGGTGACGAAGCTCGCCACGGGATTGCCCGGCAGCCCAATCAGCGGCGTGCCGCCGATGATCCCCATGGCCACCGGACGGCCCGGCTTGATCGCCATGCGCCACAGCACCAGCGTGCCGATGCTTTCAACCGCGGCCTTGACGTGATCCTCCTCGCCGGTCGAGACACCGCCGGTGGTGAGGATGAGATCGTGCCCGCCTGCGACCCGCTTCAAACCATCGGCGAGCGAAGTCCGCTCGTCGCGCAGGATGCCGAGATCACTGACTTCGCAGCCGAGCCGGCGCAGCATCGCCATCAGCATGAAACGGTTGGAATCGAACAATTGCGCGGACGCCCGCGTCTCGCCCGGCGACACCAGCTCGTCCCCGGTGGAGAACACCGCGATGCGCAGGCGCCTGACGACATCGAGCGTGGTCAGGCCGAAGGCGGCGGCGAGCGCGACATGCTGCGGCCGCAAGCGCTGGCCCGCGCGCAGCGCAACCTGTCCCTCGGCAATATCCTCCCCGGCAGGACGAACATTGGCGCCCGCCTTCAATCCCGGCGGCAGCACGACCGCGTCACCGTCGACGCGCACGTCCTCCTGCATGAAGACGGTCTCGGCGCCCTGCGGCATCGGCGCGCCCGTAAAAATACGCGTGGTGTGGCCGGGCTTGACCGGATGACCTGCGGCGCCGGCCGCGATGCGGCCATCGAGCGGAAGTGCCTTCTCCTGTGCTTGCGGCAGGTCCGCATTGCGCACGGCATAGCCGTCGACGGCGGAATTGGTGAAGGGCGGCAGTGGCAGCGGCGCTGCGATATCACGCGCGAGCACGCGGCCGTCGGCATCGGCCAACGCGACGCTCTCGATATCCGTCACCGCATTGACGCGGGCCGCAATCAGGCCGACGGCATCGTCGACCGACATCATCGGTCCCCCGAAGGCAAAGCAATCGTCGGACAGTTGCGCCATGGTGCCTCGTCAGCGTGTCAGCGCGCTCTTCGCCACCGCCTCGTCGATCGGCATCGCAGACCGCAGCAGCAGCGCGGCGATGGCCGGGATATCGTCCAGATGGACTGTCGGCAGCCGCGTTTCAACCGTCACGTCGGTGGCGACAGCGACGATGCCGGGATCGTCCGGAAACAGCAGCGGCTTGTCGTTGGCGGCGCGGTGGACCTCGATCTTGCGATGCGGTTCGCGCTTGAAACCCTCGACCACGACGAGATCGACCGGCGACAATTTGTCCAGCAGTTCCGGCAGCCGCGGCTCGGCCGCTCCCCGCAATTCGCGCATCAGGGCCCAGCGGTTTGATGAGGCGACGAGCACCTCGTCCGCGCCGGCCTCGCGATGGCGCCAGGAATCCTTGCCCGGCACGTCGACGTCGAAATGGTGATGCGCGTGCTTGATCACGGAGACGCGCAGGCCCTGCGCGTTGAAATGCGGGATCAGCCGCGTCAGCAGCGTGGTCTTGCCCGCACCGCTCCATCCCGCCAGGCCGATGACTTTCATCGCAACTCGCTTCTCCGCCACCCGCATCACGCGGCTGGAACCATCCACTCGCCTTGCTTATATCGGCTTGGACCGAATGTCATGCTAACGTCCCCGTCATGATGAAAATCGACAAGCCCCCCATTCCCCTGATCGTTCCGAATCCGGACGACCCGCGCCTCACCGAGCGGGTCATCGGGGTCGACCAGACCGGCGCAAAGGTCGAGACCAGGGTGCCGGTGGAGCGGCCGCTGACGCTCTATCTGAATGCGCAGGAGATCGTCACCATGATGACGATCGGCGACTACCCGGAATATCTGGCGCTCGGCTACCTGCTGAACCAGAACATGCTGAAATATAATGATGTAGTCACCGAGGTCGAATACCACGACGACCTCCAGGTGGTCGTCGTGCGCACCGAGCACCACACAAATTTCGAGGCGAAGCTGAAGAAGCGCACGCAGACCTCGGGCTGCGCACAGGGCACCGCCTTCGGCGATCTCCTCGAAGCGGTGGAAAGCGTCGCACTGCCGGAAGCGCAGCTCCGCACCTCCTGGCTCTACCAGATGACGCAGACCATCAACACCATGCCCTCGCTCTATCTCGAGGCCGGCGCGATCCACGGCTGCGTCTTGTGCAAGGAAGGCACGCCGCTCTGCTACACCGAGGATGTCGGCCGCCACAATGCCGTCGACAAGATCGCGGGCTGGATGTACCGCCACGGCGTCGAGGCCGGCGACAAGATCCTCTACACCACGGGCCGCCTCACCTCGGAAATGGTGATCAAGACGGTGCGGATGGGCATTCCGATCCTGGTGTCGCGCTCCGGTTTCACCGCCTGGGGCGTCGATCTCGCACGGCAGGTCGGGTTGACGCTGGTCGGGCGCACACGTGGAAAGCGCTTCCTCGCGCTGTCGGGCGAAGCGCGCATCGTCTACGACCAGGACCTCGCTTACGTCGAGGAAGAGTCCGCCAAACACAAGCGCAAGGGTGAAGGTGGCGATGACTGATTTGCCACCGACACAGGGTGTGCTGCTCGCAGGCGGCCTCGCGCGCCGCATGGGCGGCGGCGACAAGCCGATGCGCACGATCGGCGGCCGCACCATTCTGGACCGCGTGATTGCGCGGCTCACACCGCAATGCGACGGGCTGATCCTCAACGCCAATGGCGATCCCGCCCGCTTCGCAGCGTTTGGACTGACCGTCGTCGCCGACGATGTGCCTGACTTCCCCGGTCCACTCGCCGGCATTTTGGCGGCGCTCGACTGGACCGCGGCGAACCGGCCCGGGATCGATTGGGTGCTGAGCGCTGCCGGTGACTGCCCGTTCCTGCCACGGGATCTCGTCGCGCGACTGCATGAAGCGCGCGAAAGAGAGAATGCGCAGCTCGCGGTCGCCGCATCCGGCGGCCAGACGCACCCGGTGATCGGACTATGGCGCGTCGATTTGCGCGACGCTTTGCGTCAGGCGCTTGTCGGCGAAGACCTCCGCAAGATCGATCGCTGGACCGCGCGCTATCCGCTCGCCACGGTGAGCTGGCCGGTCGAGCCGCTCGATCCGTTCTTCAACGCCAATACGGTTGAGGACATCGCCGAGGCCGAACGGCTCGCAGCACTCGATGCGGCCGCTCAATAGACCGACGATTTTGGAAACTCATGCAGCAATTGCGTCCACACGATTGCGAACGCGATCAGGCCGCAAAGACCGAACAACGCGGAGAAGCGCGGAAATCGTCCGATGGCGACGAGCAGCCAGACCGGCAGGAAGAACAGGCCGAAGATCGTGCCGAGTGGGATCACGGCGAGCCATTGAAAGCCGCTGCCGTCGCCCGGCGGGACATGGGCGATCGCGTAGAACGTGTAGAACCAGAACAGCGTGCCGGCTGCGGCGACGAGGGCCGCGATCTTGCGGAAATTCGGGGGATTTTGGGCGGTGCTCACCCCCGTTAGTCGCCACCGCCGGCAAAGACGTTCACATCACGCCGCCAGCGGCACCGTCCAGGCATCATAACCATAGACCCAGCTGGTATCGGTCCGCTCCTTCAGCCAGATGTTGGCGCGGGAGGTTTCCTGCACCCGCGTTGTGCGCGGCTTGCGCGTCGCCTCGAAACGGCGAAAAGCGTTAGCGACGCCGTCGCGATCGACACTGTCGAGGCAGCGCGACAGCACCGCAGCATCCTCGATCGCCATCGCCGCCCCCTGCGCCATGTAAGGCGTCATCGGATGGCAGGCGTCACCGAGCAGCGTCACCCTGCCGTCGGCCCAGCGATCCAGCGAGTCGCGATCCATGATCGCCCACTTGTGAACGTCGGGGCACGCGGCCAGAACCTTTCGGACCTGCGGGTGAAAACCTTCGAACGAGGCGCGCAGATCACGCACGTCACCCTTGGCCGACCAGGACTCGATGCGGAAATCCGGCTCGGGCTGGCTGGTGACGAGATAGACCTCGCTGCGATCCGGCTTGACGTAATAGATGACGATGTGGCGATCCTCGCCCCACCATTTGGTGCAGGCGTCGATCCTCTCTTCGCCGAGCAGCGAAGCCGGATATGTCGTCCGATAGGCGATGCGGCCCGTGAAGCGGACCGGCGCGGTGTCGAACAGGATGTCGCGCACCAGGGAATGCACACCGTCCGCGCCGACCACGGCATCGGCAACAGCGGTCGTGCCGTTGGCGAACGACAGCTTCACACCGTCAGCGGTCTCATCGAGGCCGACGAGCTTGTGGTTGAGCCTGACGCATTCGGCGGGAACGGCGCTCGCCAGCGCGCCATGCAAATCGCCGCGATGCGCCAGCAGATAGGGGGCACCAAATTTCTGCTCGGCGCTCTCGCCGAAGATCATGTCGAACTTGATGTCGCCGCTGCGCCAGTCGCGGTTGTTCCAGGAGCGCGGATAGAAGGATTGTTTGCGCATCCGCTCTTCCAACCCGAGCGTGCGCAGCACCTGCATGGCGTTGCAGCCGACCTGGATGCCGGCGCCGATCCGCGCGAATTGCGAGGCCTGCTCGTAGACAGTGACGTCGAAGCTGACGCGCCGGAGCGCCGCCGCCGTCGCAAGCCCGCCCATGCCGGCACCGACGATCGCAACCGAAAGCGGCTTTGCCATCGCGTCCCCCACCCTGCTTCGTCCGCGCGGCTTTGACTGCCGCGTCGTCGTCTTATGCCGGCCGGAAACCGGCTCGCTCCAGAGCGGCGCGGCTCTCATCCGCGGCCAGCGCGTCGAGGAAGGCCTGCACCGCCGGGCGCTGCTTGCGCGCCGTCACCAGCGCAAAATCATAATGCTCTTCGGCGAGCGGAATGAAACCGAGGCCGACCGCATGGGCGACCGGCGCAATGGTCATACCCCAATCGGCACGCCGCTGTGCCACGGCGGCCGCAACCGCATTGTGCGAGCGCGGTTGATTCCAGTAGCCTTCCGGCCGCGCACCCGCGAGCAGGCGATCGATCAGGATACGCGTGCCCGCGCCCTGGTTGCGGTTGACCATGATGCAGGCGGGATCGGCGAGCGCCGCGGCGACGGCCTCCTGAGCGCTGCGTCCTTCGAAACGGCTGTCGCCGTTGCGGAACACGATGCCCTGCATCCGCCGCCAGCCCGGCACGAGTTCGAGCCCCCCGGCGAGGTACGGCGTGTTGTAGGTCTCGGTCTTGTCGTCGAACAGATGGATCGGCGCGAGGTCGCATTCGCCGCGCCGCGCTGCCGCCAGTCCGCCGAGACTGCCGACGGAAATCGAGCGTACGTTGAGGCCCGCATGCGCGAGGCGGGCCGTGACGAGGTCGAGACCGGTGCAATGGCTGCCGATGATGACGAGGTCGGGCACGCGCACATGCGGCGTGAACAGCGTCACCTCAGCTTCGCTTCCTGACGGCATCTGGTCGGCCAGCGCGTCGATGCGCAGAAAGCCGTCGGCCTGCGCGAAGGACGTGATGGCACCAGAGCCCTTGCCGGTGGGATAGGCGATCAACCCGTCCTTGCCGTCGACCAGCGAGACCATCACGAATTCGGTGCGGCCGAGCTCGGAGGCGATCCGCACCGGCACCCTTGCGCTCACCTTGGCATCCGCGCGCGGCGGCAGCCCGGCCATCCTGCGCAACACCGGGACGATCATGTCGTGAAAGGTGAACATCGCCGAGGTCGGAAAGCCCGGCAGGATCACCACCGGCTTGCCGTCGCAGACGGCGAGACACAGCGGCTTGCCGGGCTTGAGTGCCACGCCATGAGCGATGATGCCGGGCTGGCCAAGCCGGCCGATGATGCGATGGGAGACGTCGCCCGCGCCCTTCGACGTGCCGCCGGAGAGCACCAGCATGTCGGCATCAACGAGAGCCCGGCGCATCGCGGCCTCGAGCTCTGCCTCGTCGTCGGGAATGGCGCCAAGGAAGGTTGCGGCGCCGCCGTTCTCGTCGATGGCAGCAGCCACGATCGCGCCATTGGTGTCGTAGATCGCAGCGGGCGCGAGCGGCTGTCCGGGCTGCACCAGTTCATCGCCAGTGGAGATCACCGCGACGCGCGGCTTGCGCACGACATTGACCGCTGCGATGCCGCAAGCCGCCAGCATGCCGATCTCGCGCGAGCCGACGATGGTGCCGGCGCGCAGCAGCGCCTCGCCGCGCGCGATGTCCGAGCCGGCGTAGGACACGAACTGTCCGGGTGAGACGGCGCGGCGGATCTCGATTGCATCGGCCGCCAAGGGCTGGGTGTGCTCGACCATGATCACGGCATCGGCGCCGCGCGGCAGCGGCCCGCCGGTCGCGATCGCGGTGGCCGTCCCCAAGGCGACCTGAAGCGCCGGCGCCGTGCCGCAGGCGATGATTTCACCGTTCAGCGCAAGGCGCACCGGCGCGGCCTCGCCGGCCGCAGTAAGATCGGCCGAGCGCACCGCAAAGCCGTCGACATTGGAACGATCGAACGGCGGCACATCGATCGGCGCAACGATGTCATCCGCGAGCGCGCAGCCGAGCGCATCCGCGAGCTTGCGTGTCTCCTGCGGAAGCGCGCGCGGAAACAGGGCAGCCTCGAAACGCGCCAGCGCATCCTCCCGCGACAGGATTTTCAGGAACTGCTCCTGCTCGAGCGAAGCGCGGTCTTGCGGCAGCACAGGCTTGGTCATGCCAGAACTCATATCATTCCCGCATCAGATAAGCATCGACACGCTCGCCCGCCGCAAATCCCTCGCTGTCACCGGGAACCAGGAGCCAGGCATCGGCGCGCGCAATCGCCTGCAACGACAGATCGCCAACAGCGAGTGGCAGCCACCCGCCTTGTTCCTCGGCCAGCAATACGATCTCCGCGATGCCGACGCCCGACGCAATCTTGCGTGCGAGCGGCAAAGTCATGAATTGGTGCTGCTGACGTGCCGACAGGTGATCAAGCACCGGTCGGACCAGAGCGAGCCATACGGCAAATGCCTGGTCCGGCGAGCCCGGCAGCGCCACGGCGGGAATGCCTGCGATCATCCCGATCGCGGCGGTGCGCCCCGGCTGCAGCGCGATGCCGTGGGCAAGGACCTCACCACGCGCGGCGAGCGCGGTCACGGCAGCATCGTGACGGCCGACGCCGGTGCCACCGACCGTCAGCAGCAGATCATAAGCCGTGGTATCGAACAGGTTCGCAATCGAGTCCGCGTTGCGTCCACTTGCACCCACCATCGCGGTATCGCCGCCAGCCACGCGCGCGTGGTCCGCGATCATCTGCGCGGCCTCATCGGCGCCGGGAACGACGACGATGCAAAGCCGCGGGCGCCGCACGCGCAACGCGTCGAGACCGGCGGCGCGCGCGAGCATGAGCGTGGCCGGAGTCACCGGAGATCCGGCCGCGACAAGCGAGGTGCCCGCTGCGATATCGCGGCCTGCGCGTCGCACGCCCTGCCCCGGCACGCCTTCCGCGAGCGCTTCGCAGATCGGACCCGAGGCCTCGACTGCATCGATATCGAGCACACAATCGCATCCGTCCGGCATCGCGTCGCCGGTCTCGACCCAGACTGGCGCCGCCGGGAGCATCACCGGTGAATAGGACGACGCGCCGACGAGGTCGTTGGCGCGGAGCGCAAAACCGTCGGCGGCGGCGAAATCGCGCGGCGGATGCGCCGCGAGCGGCGCCATCCCGGCCGCGATGCAGCCGAGCGCTTCAGCAAGCGGCAGATCAATCGGCGTAACCGGCTCAAGCCCGTCCATCACCGCGGCAAGCGCGGCGTCGAGCGGCGTCAGCGAGGGCGGCAGGCGCTGGGTCATTCCCGAGGTGGACCACGCAGCGCCTGGTTTGGCAACCGCTGTGGCTACGGCGCCTTCTTTTCCGCATTGGGGAAGAACAGCTGCTGGCCATCGATCTTGTAACCGGCGATCGCGGTCTGGCCTTCCGGCGAGACCAGCCAGTCGACGAAGGTCTGGCCGGGCTCCTTCTTGACCGAGGGATGCTTGTCCGGGTTCACCAGCATCACGCCGTACTGGTTGAACAGCCGCTTGTCGCCTTCGACGACGATGTCGAGATCGCCGCGGTTCTTGAACGAAATCCAGGTGCCGCGGTCGGACAACACATAGGCGTTCATCGCGCTCGCGGTGTTGAGCGCCGCGCCCATGCCCTGCCCGATCTCGCGATACCAGGAGCCCTTGCCGCCCGCGATGTCGATGCCGGCGACGATCCAGAGCGCGAGCTCGGCGGCGTGGGTGCCGGAGCGGTCGCCGCGCGAGACGAACGGGGAGCCCTTGGCTTCGATCGCCTTCAGCGCCGCCACGATGTCCTTGCCCTTCACGCCGGCCGGATCACTCTTCGGCCCGATCAGCACGAAGTCGTTGTACATCACGTCAAAGCGCTTCACGCCATAACCATCGGCGATGAACTTCTCCTCCTGCGGCTTTGCGTGGACGAACACGACGTCGGCGTCGCCCCGGCGCCCGGTGTCGAGGGCCTGTCCCGTGCCTTGCGCGATCACCTTCACGTCGATGCCGGTCTTGGCCTTGAACATCGGCAGCAGGTAGCCGAACAGCCCGGAGTCCTGCGTCGACGTGGTCGACGCGACGATGATCGAACGCTCCTGCGCCGAGGCAGGTACGGCAAGGGATGCTGCGCCGAGCAGGATCGCGAATGCGAGGATTGAGCGGCGAGTGGCCATGTCTGTGCTCCGGTTCAAATCACGAGATCGCCGCGCAGGAAGGCCCGGGCCTCCGGCGTCGACGGATGATCGAGGAATTGGTGGGTCGATGCGTGTTCGCACAGCGTCCCGCGCGCGAGGAACATCACCTCACCCGCAATCCGCCGCACCTGGCCGAGATCGTGCGACGCCATGACGATCTTGAGGCCGGATTGCGCCGCCTTCGCGACGATTTCCTCCACCGCGCGCGTCGCGGCGGGATCGAGATTGGCGGTCGGCTCGTCCAGGAAGAGAATCTCGGGATCGCGGGCGAGCGCGCGGGCCAGCGCCAAGCGTTGCTGCTCGCCGCCGGAGAGAAGCCGCGCCGGACGGCCGCCGAGCTCCGCGAGGCCGACTCGTTCCAGCAACGCCGCCGCGCGCTCGGTTCGGCCGGCCCGCGGCGCGCCGGCCTGCGTCAGGGCGTAAGTGACATTGGCTGCGGCCGTTCGCCGCAACATCACCGGCCGCTGGAAAACGATGGCGCGGCGCGTCGGCGTGGACTCGCTGCGGCCACCCCAGCTGATCCGGCCGCGCGTTGGTGCCGCGAGGCCCATGCAGAGCCGCAGCAGGCTGGTCTTGCCGGAGCCGTTTGGACCAATCAGCAGGGTCGGCGCTCCAGGCCTGATCGTCAGGCTGACGCGATCGAGGATCGTGGTCGCGCCCGCCTGCAGCGAGACGTCCTCGAGCGCCAGAGGTAAATCGCTTGCGGGCGCGCGCATGATCAACCCGTCACTCGCTGCGACCAGACACGGGTGCCCCAGGCGGCCCCGTTGATCACAAGCACGATCGCGAGCAGGATTGCGCCGAGCCCCATCGCCAGCGGCAGATTGCCCTTGGAGGTTTCGAGCGCCACGGTGGTCGTCATCGTGCGGGTAAAGCCATCGATGTTGCCGCCGACGATCATGACGGCGCCAACTTCAGCCGCCGCACGGCCGAAGCCGGCGAGCAGTGTGGTGAGCAGGCTGAAGCGCGCGTCCCAGAGCAGCGTCGTCATGCGGCCGACGGCGCCGACATCCATGGCGTGAAGCTCGTCGCGATATTCGCTCCAGAGATCCTCGACCGTCTGCCGCGTCAGCGCGGCGATGATCGGGACGATCAGCACCGTCTGCGCGATCACCATCGCCGCCGGCGTGAAGAGAATGCCGAGCGAGCCGAGCGGCCCGGCCCGGGACAGCAGCAGATAAAGAGCGAGGCCCACCACGACCGGCGGCAGGCCCATCATGGCATTGAGCACGACGATGATGACGGAGCGGCCCGGGAACCGGGTCAGCGCCAGCAGCGCGCCGGCGGGCATGCCGATCACGGCCGCGAGGGCCACCGCGGCAAGGCTGACGCCAAGCGAAAGCCGCACGATCGCCAGCAGGGCGGGGTCGCCTGTGAGGATGAGTTGCAATGCACTGGCGTGATCGGGCATGGTTCCCATGTTGCACGCAAGTCCTGCAGAATTTCCCGCCTGCGTCAAATGCCAAAAAGAACACAAGAATATGCATAGGAATGCAGAATGGAATTCCTGACCACCAGCGAGGCTGCCGACTATCTGCGGCTGGGCGAGCGCAAGCTCTATGAGCTCGTCACCAACGGCGCGATCCCATGCAGCAAGGTCACCGGAAAGTGGCTGTTCCCGCGGCACGAGCTGGATTTGTGGGTGCTGTCCGGGCTCGCCCGCCCGGCCGGCATGCCGGCCTCCGAGCCGCCAGCCATCATGGGCGGCAGCCAGGACGGTCTGCTGGAGTGGGCGTTGCGCGAATCCGGCTCCGGGCTGGCCTCGCTCAGCGAAGGCACGGCGCGCGGACTGGAACGATTGCAGCGCGACGAGGTGATGGCGGCTGCGGTGCATTTCCACGGCCTCGATTCCTCCGACAACCTCGCCGCCGACGCCAACGTCGCAGCGCTTCGCACCGCACCCGACCTGCATGATGCCGTGCTCGTCGGCCTGGTGCGTCGCGAACAGGGGCTGCTGGTTCCGCAGGGCAACCCGAAGCGGCTGCAGAACCTGGCCGACGTGCTCGCGCTCGGCGCCAAGATGGCGCTGCGGCAGGAAGGAGCCGGCGCGCAGATGCTGCTCGACGTCCTGCTCAAGCGTGCCGGCGCTGCGCCCAAGGATCTGCGCCGGCTGGACACGCCGAGCCTGACCGGACCCGACCTCGCTGCCGCGATCCGCGCAGGCCAGGCCGATTGCGGCGTCGCAACGCGTGCGGCGGCGAAAGCGGCAGGGCTCGATTTCGTGCCGCTGCTCTGGGAAAACTTTGATCTCGCAATGCGGCAACGCAGCTATTTCCGACCGCCGATGCAGGCGCTGATGCGCTTCATCGGCGAAAGGCGGCTGCACCAGCGCGCCGAGGAACTCACCGGCTACGATCCCTCACCCGCCGGACAGATCCGCTTCGCGGCCTGACTTAAGGAGCGTTGACGCCTCCCCCCGATTGGTTGCAAAAGAAACCAATTCAGCCGGCCCAGCAAGGTGCCGGGAAAAACCGCGGCCAACGTGCCGCGACGAGGGAGGATTGGCGTGACTTCAGTCAAAACAGGACTGTCCGTCGTAGCGATGTGCGCGGCCGCGGCGCTTCTGCCGGGAACGGCCTCGGCGCAAGTGTCCGACGACGTCGTCAAGATCGGCGTGCTCACGGACATGAACGGCCCGGCCTCGGCGCCGACCGGCCAGGGCTCGGTCACCGCCGCACAGATGGCGATCGACGATTTCGGCGGCACGGTGCTCGGCAAGCCGATCAGCATCATCGTCGGCGACCACCAGCTCAAGGCCGACATCGGCGCAGGACTCGCGCGTCGCTGGTACGACGTCGACCAGGTCGATTTGATCGTCGACGTGCCGGTCTCCGCCGTCGGCCTCGCGGTGCAGAACATCGCCAACGAGAAGAAGCGGCTGTTCATCACGCATTCGACCGGCACCGCCGACTTCCACGGCAAATTCTGCTCGCCTTACGCGATGCAGTGGGTGTTCGACACCCGCGCGCTCGCGGTCGGCACGGCGGATGCCGTGGTCAAGCGTGGCGGCGACAGCTGGTTCTTCATCACCGACGACTACGCCTTCGGCCATTCGCTGGAGCGCGACGCCTCCAGCGTCATCACCGCCAATGGCGGCAAGGTGCTGGGCTCGGTGAAGCCGCCGCTGGCAACCCCGGACCTCTCTTCGTTCGTGCTGCAGGCGCAGGCGTCCAAGGCCAAGATCATCGGGATCGCCGCGGGTCCCCCGAACAACATGAACGAAATCAAGACCGGCTCGGAGTTCGGCGTGTTCAAGGGCGGCCAGCAGATGGCGGCGCTGCTGGCGCTAATCACCGACATTCACGGCCTCGGCCTGCAGGCGGCGCAAGGCCTGCTGCTGACCACATCGTTCTACTGGGACATGGACGACAAGACCCGCGAATGGTCGAAGCGCTACTACGCCAAGCTGAACAAGATGCCGTCGATGTGGCAGGCCGGCGTCTATTCGTCCGTGATCCACTATCTCAACGCCATCAAGGAGGCCGGCACCGACGATCCGCTCAAGGTCGCGGCCAAGATGCGCGAGAAGCCGGTCGAGGATTTCTTCTCCCGCAACGGCAAGCTGCGCGATGACAATCTGATGGTGCACGACCTCTGGCTGGTGCAGGTGAAGTCGCCGGAAGAAAGCAAATATCCGTGGGACTATTACAAGATCCTCGCGACCATTCCTGGCGACAAGGCGTTTGGTCCGCCGGACCCGGCGTGTTCGCTGGTGAAGAAGTGACGATCGCTTAAGGCGATCGTCATCCCGGGGCGGTGCAAAGCACCGAGCCCGGAATCTCGAGATTCCGGGTTCGGTCCTGCGGACCGCCCCGGAATGACCGCTGCGCGGTCATTTCATCACGCCGATCTCACGAAAGTATTTCGCAACGCCGGGGTGGATCAGCTCGACCTTCGGCGCGGCCGCGACCGTGTTCGACGCTGTCGTCTCGCAGGCCTGGGGCAGCTTCTTGCAGAACGCGCCTTCCACGCCATGCAGCGTCTTTGCGAGACGATAGGCGACATCATCAGGCAGATCGTTGCGCGTCAGCACAAAACTCCAGGAGCCGAGCGAGGCGATCGGGGCGGTCTGGGTCGGATAGCTGTTGGCCGGCACGAGCAGCGGCTTCAGGAATGCATGCTTGGCGCGGATCTGAATCATCTCGTTGGCATCGGGCGCAATGAAGCGCGCGCCCGCCTTGCTCGAGGCGACCGCGGCAAAGCCGGGCCAGCCGATGCCGGCGCCCCAGAGCGCGGCGACGCGGCCGTCCTCGACCATCGCGGGGCCATCGCCGGCGCGATCGAGATAGACCGCCTTGAAATCGTCGTCCTGCTTGAGGCCGAGACCATCGAGCACGTAGCGCGACAGGATCGGCAGGCCGGAGCCTTTGGCGCCAAACGCGATGGGCTGGCCGACGAGATCGCGGATGGTCTTGTAGGGACTGTCGGCGCGCACCACGAACATGCCGGGATTGGAATAGATCGCGGTGAGGATCTTCAGTTGCACGGGCGCACGGCCGATGCCGGCAAAAGCCTCATAGGCCGGCTCGCCCGCGACCAGCGCGAGATCGAGCTCGCCCTTTTCCAGCAGCGGAATGTTCTCGTTGCTGCCCTTGGTGTTGCGCGGCGCGATCACGAGAGACGGGTCCGCGGCGTTCATCACCTCCGCAAAGGCGTTGCCATAAAGCGGGAAGCCGCCGCCGGGCGTGGCGGTGCCGAGACTGATTGTTGTGCTGGGAATGGCCTTGTCTCCGGATTGCGCGGCGGCGCCGCCTGCGAGCAGGACAGCGCCGAGAAGGATGGATACAGCAAGCTTCATCTTTGCTCCCGGTCGACCTGAGCCGACATTGCGTGCGGCGGTGTAGGCAGCGGTCGGATTTTGTGAAAGCATGGTGCCAACGACAATAATTCAAAAGGAGGCGTCATGTTGCGAATTCTGCGTCAGGGTGTTTTTGGACTCGTATTGCTCTCAACGCTTTTCACCTCTGCCCCTCCCGCCTCCGCCGCCTATCCCGACCGTCCCGTGCACTGGCTGATCGGCTTCGCCGCCGGCGGCCCCGTCGACATCGTGGCGCGGATCATGGCGCAATGGCTGTCGGACCGCCTTGGCCAGCAATTCATCGTCGAGAACCGCACCGGTTCCGGCGGCAACATCGCGGCCGCGGCCGCCGCCACCGCGGCGCCCGACGGCTACACGCTGCTGTTCGTCGCGCCCAACAACGCGATCTCGACCTCGCTCTACAAGAAGCTGCCGTTCGACTTTTTGCGCGACACCACGCCGGTGGCGAGCATCATGCAGCTGACCAACATGCTGGTCGTCTCCAACGACATGCCGGCCAAGAGCGTCCAGGAGTTCATCGACTACTGCAAGGCCAATCCCGGCAAGATCTCCTACGCCTCGTCCGGCAACGGCACCTCCGTGCACATGTCGGCCGAGCTGTTCAAGGTGATGACCAAGTGCGACATGGTGCACGTGCCCTATCGGGGCTCGGCGATCGCCTTCCCCGACATCATCTCCAACAAGGTGCAGCTGATCTTCGACAATCTGCCGTCGGCGCTGGAGCAGGCCCGCGGCGGCAAGGTCCGCGCGCTCGGCGTCACCTCGCCGCAGCGCTGGCCGACCGTGCC
>JAEWBW010000045.1 GCA_023390955.1 Pseudomonadota bacterium | reverse complement strand
GGTCTGGCTCAAGGGTGGCGCCTTCATCCGCGCGCTGCAGGCCGCCCGGCCGGAGCCGGCGATCGCGGGCGTGCCGCACCACCATCATCACGGCCACGATCACCACGACCATGATCACGGTCATCACGATCAAAGTCACCATCATCACGGCAGTGACCACAGCCACGGGCACGACCACGTCCATGACGAGCATTGCGGTCACTCCCACGGGCCGACGCCGAGCGAGCTGGCCGGCCCGGGCGGCTGGCGGCGCGGATTGGCGGCGATCCTGACCGTCGGCATCCGGCCCTGCTCGGGCGCGATCCTGGTGCTGGTGTTCTCGCTCGCCCAGGGCCTGTTCTGGGCCGGCATCGCCGCGACCTTCCTGATGGGCCTCGGCACCGCCATCACGGTCGCGACCATCGCCGTGGTCGCCGTCTCCGCCAAGGACATCGCGCGCCGTCTCAGCGCCGGCCGCGACGGTGGTGGCGCGTTGTTCATGCGCGGCATCGAATTCGGCGCCGCCGGCCTCGTGCTGCTGCTCGGCACCGGTCTCTTGTTCGGCTACCTCGCCGCCGAACGCACGACGTGTTTTTGAGTTCTTCCCTCTCCCCTTGTGGGAGAGGGTGGCTCGCCGCATAGCGGCGAGACGGGTGAGGGGTATGTTTCCCCGCGTTCATCTGCTGCAGTGTGCGCCGAGGCATACCCCTCATCCGGCGCTTCGCGCCACCTTCTCCCACAAGGGGAGAAGGGAAGGTCCGCCGCGACTTTCAGAACGTCCTCCAGTCGGCTATTCAGGCCGTCCAACGAACAAGAACAAATTCTGTCGGGAGCCCCATGTCGCGCGAAAATTTCTGGTTCTTCCACCCGTTCCGGGTGCGCTATTCCGAGATCGACGGCCAGGGCGTCGTCTTCAACGCGCATTATTTGACCTATTTCGACACCGCCATCACCGAGTATTTCCGCGCGCTCGGTTTTGACCAATATGCCGACGCCAAGGCGAGCGGCATCGATTTCCACGTGGTGAAATCACTGATCGAGTACAAGGCGCCGGTCCGGTTCGACTGGGAGCTCGACGTCGGCGCGCGCGTGGCGCGCATCGGCAACTCCAGCCTGACATTCGAGATGGTCATCTATCTGAAGGGTGGCTCCGAGGCCCTCATCACCGGCGAGATCGTATGGGTCTACACCAACCAGGAGACCCATCGCCCGGTCACGATCCCCGCCTCGATGCGGCAGCTCATCGCCTCGCGCGAGCGTCACCTGGCGGCGTGAGGCGCCTCACACCGGCAGAAACCGTTTCAGCGCCGGCAGGAAGAAGATCCCGACATTGATTGCAAAGCCGATCGCCCAGAGGATCGAGCGCAGCGTCGGGCGGTTGCCGAGATAGGTGAAGACGTAGGCGATGCGGACGATCAGGAACAGCGCCGCCAGCTCGTCGATCAGGCGCTGTGGCGACTCCCGGTATTCGGCGAGCAGCACGGCGAAGGCGAAGAACGGAAAGGTCTCGATGCCGTTCTGGTGCGCGCCGAGCGCACGCTGGGCGAGGGCGTCTTCATAGAAGGCGGGATCGCGCGGCCGCGCGTTGTCGAAGCGGCCGATCCTGATCCATTTGATCGAGGCGATCGTGCTGATATAGAGCAGCAGCGCTCCAAACACGCACCATTCGGCCAGTGTCATGGCTTCTTCCCCCGAGCATGGCCCTGAAGGACCGTGCTCTACCTGTGGCCGCGACCTTAGCGATCCCGGCCCAATCTTGACAAGTTCGCCCCGGCGGGCGAACCCAGCCGGATGGCGACCGCAACCCCTTCACACACACCGAAGACCGCCGCCCAGCGCGTTGGCGTGCTGCTGGTCAATCTCGGCACGCCCGATACCGCCGACGCCCCGGGCGTCCGCGTCTATCTCAAGGAATTCCTGTCGGATGCCCGCGTCATCGAGGACCAGGGCCTGGTCTGGCAGCTGGTGCTCAACGGCATCATCCTGCGCAGCCGTCCCCGTACCAAGGCGCTCGATTACCAGAAGATCTGGAACACAGAGGAGAACGAGTCGCCGCTGAAGACCATCACGCGTTCGCAGTCGGACAAGCTCGCGGCCGCGCTGTCCGATCGTGACCATGTCGTCGTGGACTGGGCGATGCGCTACGGCAATCCGTCGATCAAGTCGGGCATCGAAGCGCTGATCGCGCAGGGCTGCGACCGCATCCTCACCGTTCCGCTCTATCCGCAATATTCAGCGCCGACCTCGGCAACCGTCTGCGACGAGGTATTTCGCGTGCTGTCGCGCCTGCGCAACCAGCCGACATTGCGGGTGACGCCGCCTTATTATGACGACACCGCCTATATCGAGGCGTTGGCGGTCTCCATTGAGACGCATCTGGCGACGCTGCCGTTCAAGCCGGAGCTGATCGTCGCCTCCTTCCACGGCATGCCCAAATCCTATGTCGAGAAGGGCGATCCCTATGAGAGCCAGTGCGTAGCGACGACCGAAGCTTTGCGCCGCCGCCTCGGCATGGATGAGACAAGGCTGCTGCTGACCTTCCAGTCGCGCTTCGGCAATGACGAGTGGCTGCAGCCCTATACCGACAAGACCATGGAGCGCCTGGCGAAAGAAGGCGTGCGTCGCATCGCTGTGGTGACGCCCGGCTTTTCCGCCGACTGCCTGGAAACGCTGGAGGAGATCGCGCAGGAGAATGCCGAGATCTTCAAGCACAATGGCGGCGAGCAGTTTTCCGCAATCCCTTGCCTCAATGACAGCGAGCCCGGCATGGACGTGATCCGCACGCTGGTGCTGCGTGAGCTGCAGGGCTGGATCTAAAGGGAGCGCGCCATGAACCGCCGCGAGCTGTTGGTGCTTCTCGGTGGTGCGGCGGCACTGCCGCTTCCGGCGCAGGCGCAGGTCACCGGAACGCGCCGTCTCGGCGTCCTCTCCGTGACGTCAGCCGACGATGCGATCGGGCAGACCCGCAGTGCCGCTTTGTCGGAGGCGCTGGCTGCGCTCGGGTGGAAAGAGAAGGGCAATCTCCAGATCGACTGGCGCAATGGCGGCGGCGACCGTGCGGTGATCGCGCGCATGGCCGGCGAATTGCTTGCGCTCCATCCGGACATTCTGCTCGCCGTCGGCACGCCCTCGGTCGAGGAGCTGCGCAAGCTCACGGACAAGACTCCGATCGTGTTTGCCGTCGTTACCGATCCCGTCGGTCAGGGCTTCGTGCAAAAACTCGCGCGCCCCGGCGGAAATGTCACCGGCTTCACCGACTATGACGGGCCGATGGCCGGCAAATGGCTGGAGATGCTGGCGCAGATCAGCCCGCCGGTGCGTCGCGCCGTGGTCGTCTACAATCCCGCCACCGCGCCCTTCGCCGGTCTCATGCTGCGCACGGTGGAGGATGCCGGCCGCACGCTCGGCATCGCGGTCGAGCAGGCGCCGGTCAATGACGACGCCTCGATTGCCGCGCTGACCTCGCGCAAGGATGTCGGGCTGCTGGTGCTGCCGGATTTCTTCACGCTCGCCAACCGCGCGCGCATTCTGGCGGCGGTCAATACGGCGCGGCTGCCGTCGGTGTATTGGAGCCGGTCCTTCGTCGATGACGGCGGGCTGATGTCCTACAGCACCGACAGCACCGAGCAACTGCGCCGCGCCGCGTCCTATATCGACCGCATCCTGCGCGGCACCAGGCCGGGCGACCTGCCGGTGCAGAACCCGACGAAATTCGAGCTGACGATCAATCTCAAGACGGCCCGCGCGGTTGGCGTGACCGTGCCTGCCGGGATGCTGGCGCTTGCCGACGACGTGATCGAATGACGCGGCCGTGACCGGCCTGGAAGGTCTTGTCCGGCCGCTAGGTTGGCGTGGGACCGTTTCAAGGGGCGGCCTGTCAATTCTTAATCGACGCGGTCCGCTTCACACCTTCTTGTGGAAAGACCGGCACAGCCCGACGTAAATGGTGCCGCTGAACCGGTAGGGTAGCGTTCCCGACCAATAAACGGCGCGGGAATCGTCATTTTCCCGCCTTGGAGGAAATATGAGCGGTTTCGACATCTTCGCGATTGCACTGGTGTTGCTCGTCATCGTCACGCTGCTCGCCGGCGTGAAGACGGTGCCGCAGGGCTACGACTGGACCATCGAGCGGTTCGGCAAATACACCCAGACGCTGTCGCCCGGCCTCAATCTGATCGTGCCCTATTTCGACCGCGTTGGGCGCAAGATCAACATGATGGAGCAGGTGATCGACATTCCCGAGCAGGAGGTCATCACCAAGGACAACGCCACCGTGACGGTGGACGGCGTCGCCTTCTTCCAGGTGTTTGACGCCGCGAAGGCGAGCTACGAGGTCGCCAACCTCAACCAGGCCATCACGGTCCTGACCATGACCAACATCCGTTCGGTGATGGGCTCAATGGACCTCGACCAGGTGCTGTCGCATCGCGACGAGATCAACGAGCGCCTGCTGCGCGTCGTCGACGCCGCGGTCTCGCCCTGGGGCGTCAAGGTCAACCGGATCGAGATCAAGGACATCGTGCCGCCGGCCGACCTCGTCGAGGCCATGGGCCGGCAGATGAAGGCCGAGCGCGTCAAGCGCGCCGACATTCTCTCGGCCGAAGGCCAGCGTCAGTCGGAGATCCTGCGCGCCGAGGGCGCCAAGCAGGGACAGATCCTGCAGGCCGAGGGTCGCCGCGAGGCCGCTTTCCGCGACGCCGAGGCGCGCGAGCGCTCGGCGGAAGCCGAGGCGAAGGCGACGCAGATGGTGAGCGATGCCATCGCCAAGGGCGACGTCGCCGCGCTGAACTATTTTATCGCCGACAAGTACATCAAGGCATTCGGCCAACTGGCTGACTCGCCGAACCAGAAGGTCATCATGCTTCCGGTCGAGGCGATGAGCATGCTGGGCTCGCTCGCCGGCATCGGCGAGATCGCCAAGGCGACGTTCGGCGAGAGCGCGGCCTCGGCTGCCGCTGCCGCCCGTCGCGGAGGTTCGGTGCCCCCGGCCGGCGGCACGCCGCCGGCGGTGCCGAGGTCGTAGGGATCGGTGCAAGATCTGGTTTGCGATAGGATCATGCACCAACATTGAGAAGGTCGTGTCATGACCGACATGTTCGTTTCGCTCGGCACCTGGAACTGGCTGATCTTCGGCTTCATCCTGATGGCGCTGGAGACGCTCGCGCCGGGCGTCTTCATGTTCTGGCTCGGGCTCGCCGCGCTGCTGGTCGGCCTCATCTCGTTCGTGCTGCATCCCGGCTGGCAGGTGCAGCTGCTGATGTTCGCAGTGTTTGCAGCGGCCGCTGTGCCGCTCTGGCTGCGCCTCGCGCGTCGCCGCACCGATGTGCCTGCGAGCCCCTTCCTCAACAAGCGCACGGATGCATTGCTCGGTCGCGTCTTCACGCTGGAGAAGCCGATCATCGACGGCAGCGGCACCGTCCGCATCGACGACACCATCTGGCGCGTCGCCGGCCCCGATACGCCGGCCGGCACGCGGGTAAAGGTCGTGCAGGTAGATGGCGCGAATCTGACGGTGGCGGCGGCGTAGTCACGCCGATATGACCGCGTTGGACCGGGCCCATGGCATCTGATTTGTGCTAGGGTTCTGCCGGCTTGCATCGGCGGAAGAGCATCGCCCATGACCCCAAAGCGAATCCATTCCCTCGTCATCGGGAGAGCGAGGCGCGGCACGCTGATGGATCGGTGTGCCCTGACCGTTTACTACATCTTCCAGTGGGTTGCGGTTGTGTGCTCGGTCATTCCAATTCAGTCGACGTTCTTTCCGCGCGAATATTTCATGGCCACCGCTCTTGGTTTCCCCTTCGTGCCTATCCTACTCGCATTGCCTATTTTGGAGTGGCTCAAGTGGCGGCATCTCTACCCCCACTTGTCGCTTTTTCAGTTCTTACTCCACTGCTCCGCAAACCGGTGCAGCGGCATGAAGGTCTCGCACAGATCGCGCCCGAGCGGCGTCAGGCTGTAGCCGCCACCATCGCCCAGCTCCACAAATCCCGCCTCGCGCAGCTCCGTCAG
>JAEWBW010000009.1 GCA_023390955.1 Pseudomonadota bacterium | reverse complement strand
GCCGCATCCGTGCCCTATGCCGCGCCGGAGCCGGGCGGTCCGCTTCGCTTGCTCGTCGTCGGCGGCAGCCAGGGCGCGCGCATCATGGCCGACATCGTGCCCGGCGCGATCGAGCGGCTTGAACCCGCTTTGTGGAGTCGACTGATCCTGACCCAGCAGGTGCGCGACGAGGACATGACGCGGGTGCGTGCGGTCTACGACAGGCTCAAGATCACTGCCGAGCTCGCACCGTTCTTCACCGACCTGCCGGCGCGGCTGGCCGCCAATCATCTGGTGGTGTCGCGCTCGGGTGCCGGCACCGTCGCCGAGCTCGCCGCGATCGGCCGGCCCTCGATCCTGGTGCCGCTGCCGGGCGCGATCGACCAGGACCAATTCGCCAATGCCGGCGTGCTGGCTGACGTCAACGGCGCGATCCGGATTCCGCAGACCGAGTTCACCTCTGATCGGCTGGCGGCCGAAATCTCGGGTTTCGCCGCCGAACCCCAGCGCCTCGCCGCCATGGCCGCGGCCGCGCGCGGCGCCGGACGGCTGGATGCCGCCGAGCGGCTGGCCGATCTGGTGGCCAAAGTCGCGGGAATCTGACGCGAAACCCGCCAAGTTTCCTACTTTTGCCGTCATGGCCGGGCTTGTCCCGGCCATCCACGTCTTGCAAGAAGTGGTAAGGATTCGTGGATGCCCGGGACAAGCCCGGGCTTGACGACGGAACGATGGGATAGAGCATGAGACTGCCGCGTGAGATCGGACCCATCCACTTCGTCGGGATCGGCGGCATCGGCATGAGCGGCATTGCCGAGGTGCTGGTCAATCTCGGCTACACCGTGCAGGGCTCGGACGCCGCCGACAATTACAATCTCGATCGTCTGCGCAAGAAGGGCGCCACGGTGTCGGTCGGCCACAAGGCGGAGAACATCGACGGCGCCGACGTCGTGGTCGTGTCCTCGGCGATCAAGCGCGACAATCCGGAATTGATGGCGGCGCGCGCCAAGCGCATTCCCGTGGTGCGCCGCGCCGAGATGCTGGCCGAGCTGATGCGGCTGAAGAGCTGCGTCTCGATCGCCGGCACCCATGGCAAGACCACGACGACGACGATGGTCGCGACACTGCTTGATGCCGGCGGACTCGACCCGACCGTGATCAACGGCGGCATCATCAATGCCTACGGCTCCAACGCGCGGCTCGGCGCCGGCGAGTGGATGGTGGTCGAAGCCGACGAGAGCGACGGCACATTCCTGAAGCTGCCGACCGAGATTGCGATCGTCACCAATGTCGATCCCGAGCATCTCGATCACTTCAAGACCTTCGAGGCCGTGCAGGACGCGTTCCGCAGCTTCGTCGAGAACCTGCCGTTCTACGGCTTTGCCGTGATGTGCACCGATCATCCGACCGTGCAGAGCCTGGTCGGCAAGATCGAGGACCGCCGCATCATCACCTATGGCGAGAACCCGCAGGCCGACGCGCGGCTGCTCGATCTCACGCCGATGGGCGGCGGATCGAAATTCAAGGTCGCGATCCGCGATCGCAAAACGGGGGCCGTGCACGAGATCGCCGATCTCATGCTGCCGATGCCGGGGCGGCACAACGCATCGAACGCGACGTCAGCGATTGCTGTCGCGCATGAGCTCGGCGTCTCCGATGACGTCATCCGCAAGGCGCTCGCCGGCTTCGGCGGCGTCAAGCGCCGCTTCACAAAGACGGGCGAGTGGAACGGCGTCACCGTGATCGACGATTACGGCCATCACCCCGTCGAGATCGCTGCGGTGCTGAAGGCCGCGCGCGAATCCACCAACGGCAAGATCGTCGCCGTGGTGCAGCCGCATCGCTACACCCGCCTGCAATCGCTGTTCGAGGAATTCTGCACCTGCTTCAATGATTCCGACGTGGTGATCGTGGCGGACGTCTACGCCGCCGGCGAAGCGCCGATCGAGGGCATCGACCGCGATCATTTCGTCGCCGGCCTGCGCGCCCACGGCCATCGCCAGGTGATCCCGCTGCCGGCGGCCTCGGAGCTCGCGGGCATCGTCAAGGGCCTCGCGACCTCGGGCGATCTCGTCGTGTGTCTCGGCGCCGGCAACATTACGCAATGGGCCTACGCACTGCCCGGCGAATTGAAGGCGCTGGGGTGAGGATGGTGCTTTTGATCGCATCACTCACGACACGGCAAACTGCGCTCCCTCCCCCCTTGCGGGGGAGGGTGGGGGAGAGGGGTAGCTCCAAACTCTCATCTCGCTTGGGGCTACCCCCCTCCCGGGCCCTCCCCCGCAAGGGGGGAGGGAACGGAGAGAGCGTGCATTCCTCACTTGAGGATGCGGCATGAGCTTTCCCGACATCACGCCCGAGCTCAAGGCCGCGATGCCGGACTTGCGCGGCCGGCTGCTGGCGAACCAGTCGCTTGCGGAGCTGACCTGGTTTCGCGTCGGCGGTCCTGCGCAGGTGCTGTTCACGCCGGCGGATGAAGATGATCTTGCCTACTTCCTCGCGCATCTCGCCGGCGACATTCCCGTCTACGTCGTCGGCGTCGGCTCCAATTTGATCGTGCGCGACGGCGGTATTCCCGGCGTGATCATCCGTCTCGCGCCGCGCGCCTTTGGCGAGGCGAGCGCGAACGGCGACGTCGTCACCGCCGGTGCAGCGGCGCTCGACAAGCGCGTGGCGGAAGTCGCGGCCGGCGCTGATATCGGCGGGCTCGAATTCTTCTTCGGCATTCCAGGCACCATCGGTGGTGCGCTGCGCATGAATGCCGGCGCCAATGGCGGCGAGACCAAGGACGTGCTGATCGAAGCCACCGGCGTCAGTCGCGACGGCAAGAAACATGTCTTCTCGAATGCCGAGATGAAATTCGTCTACCGCAACAGCGGCGTCGATCCCTCCATCATCTTCACGTCCGCGCGCTTTCGCGGCGTCGTGAAGGATGCGGAGACGATCCGCGCGCGGATGGCCGAAGTCCAAAGCCATCGCGAGACCGCGCAGCCGATCCGCGAGAAGACCGGCGGATCCACGTTCAAGAATCCGCCCGGCCACTCAGCCTGGAAGCTGGTCGACGCCGCCGGCTGCCGCGGCCTGCGCGTCGGCGGCGCCCAGGTCTCGGAGATGCACTGCAATTTCCTGATCAACACCGG
>JAEWBW010000004.1 GCA_023390955.1 Pseudomonadota bacterium | reverse complement strand
GTCCTTGACTTGGGTGGTCCGCGCCTTTAAGTCCCACGTCGCCGCGGCGGTTTCGCCATCACGCGGGAGTAGCTCAGTTGGTTAGAGCGCCGGCCTGTCACGCCGGAGGTCGCGGGTTCGAGCCCCGTCTCTCGCGCCATTTATGGCAATCCCTTCATACCCTTAAGCCTGATCTCTCGATCCCTTTCGCATGTCCGCGAAGGATCGCCCTCGCCTGACCGGGATAGTCAGCCCACGCCCGAATCGTCTAGGCCTGCAGCGACATCCGGAATCCTCCTGCGCTTTCCGCATTTTTCCCGGGATTCCCAAGAAATTGGATAAGCCAAGGAGGCCAATTATGGCGAAGAAGGCAGCAGCGCCCGTCACCGTCACGGTCAAGCATCTGGCAGCCGGTATTGCGGAGGCGCAGGACCTGTCCAAGAAGCAGGCC
Organism: Pseudomonadota bacterium; assembly: GCA_023390955.1. Taxonomy (GTDB): domain Bacteria; phylum Pseudomonadota; class Alphaproteobacteria; order Rhizobiales; family Xanthobacteraceae; genus Bradyrhizobium. The sequence continues at coordinate 2,986 of JAEWBW010000004.1, read as the reverse complement.
GAGGCCGTCCTCACCGACACCGTCGACATGATCGTCAAGCACCTCAAGCGGGGTGACCGTGTCAGAATCGTCGGGCTCGGCATCCTCCAGGTCCGCAAGCGCGCAGCCCGGGTTGGCCGCAACCCCGCCACCGGCGAGCCGATCCAGATCAAGGCCAGCAAGAAGGTCACCTTCCGCGCCGTGAAGGAGCTCAAGGAGGCGATCTGACACTGCGCTCGCCATGCCGCGGTTCCCTGCGGCAGCAGCGTGACCACCGTGCCGGCGCTTTTCTGCTATACCGCCTGCTCTCCTGATCAGGTGGCCACCCAGAAATGTCCTCGCTCAATTTTACGCACACCGTGACCGAGCGCTTCCTGCGCTACGTCACCATCGACACCCAGTCCGATCCCGAATCCCCCACTTCGCCCTCGACCGAGAAGCAGAAGGATCTCGGCCGCGTGCTCGTCACCGAGCTCAAGGCCATCGGCATCGCGGATGCCCATCTCGATGATTACGGCTACGTCTATGCGACGATCCCGGCCAACACGACCAAGAAGGTGCCGGTCATCTGCTTCTGCTCGCATATGGACACCTCGCCCGACGTGACCGGCAAGGGCGTCAAGCCGCAGATCGTGCAGAACTACCGCGGCGGCGACATCACGCTCACCGCCGATCCCACCCAGGTGATCCGCTTCGCAGAGCATCCCGCACTGAAGAACCAGATCGGCAACGACATCATCACCACCGACGGCACCACGCTGCTGGGCGCCGACAACAAGGCCGGCGTCGCCGAGATCATGGATGCCGCGTACTTCTTCATCAACAATCCGGATGTGAAGCACGGCACCATCAAGATCCTGTTCACGCCGGACGAGGAAATCGGCCGCGGTGTCGACAATGTCGACATCAAGAAGCTCGGCGCCGAGTTCGGCTACACCATGGACGGCGAGAGCGCAGGCTCGGTCGAGGACGAGACCTTTTCCGCCGACGGCGCCACCATCACCATCCAGGGCGTCAGTGCCCATCCCGGCTATGCCAAAGGCAAGATGGAGCATGCGATCAAAATCGCGTCCGCCATCGTCGAGCGCCTGCCGAAGGAAGGCTGCTCGCCCGAGACCACCTCCGGCAAGCAGGGATTTCTGCATCCGATCGGCATCACCGGTGCGCTGGAGCAGGCCACGCTTTCCTTCATCGTCCGCGACTTCACCGAGGAAGGGCTGAAGGAGAAGGAAGTCCTGCTCGAGGGTATCGTCAAGGACGTAATGAAGGACTACCCGCGCTCGACCTACACATTCGAGGTCCGCGAGCAGTACCGCAACATGAAGCAGGTGATCGACCGTCACCCGCACATCCTCGAATATGCCATCGAAGCGATCCGCCGCGCCGGCCTCCGCCCGATGCGCACCGCGATCCGCGGCGGCACCGACGGCTCGCGGCTCTCCTTCATGGGCCTGCCCTGCCCCAACATCTTCGCCGGTGAGCACGCGTTCCACTCGCGGCTGGAATGGGTGAGCCGGCAGGACATGGAGAAGGCGGTCCAGACCATCGTGCATCTGGCGATGATCTGGGAGGAGCGCGCATAGCGCTCGCTCTTGGTGTTACGGCACCGGCATCGGCCGCCTCGTGCGATGGTAGCGGTTCGAGCTCGCCATCCAGCTCGGCAACGGCTCGCCATCGCGATGCCGTCCGCCGGCGACCGCTGCCGCCCACGCCACCACGGCGCCGATCAGCGTTGCCGCCGCAATCGAGAAGGCCAGGATGATCGAGCTGCGCCGGGCGCGGTTGATTGCGGTGCGCGCCTCTCCCAGCACGGCGTTGACACGCGTCTCGGCGTCCGCCGCGGCGAGCCCCGTCAATGCCGCCGTCTGCTGCACCAGATAGGTGTGATCGTCGCTCGCGACGCCGTTGCGGCTGGTTGACGTCAGCAGAATTCGGCCGGCTTCTGCACGCTCGTCCCGCAGGTCGATATTCGGCGCACGGCGCGGCGCGCGGAACAGCTTGTCGATCTCATAGCTGAGCAGCGGCTCGGCCGCGGTCGCATTACCGGACGAGTTGCGCGCCGGCGAGCGATCGATTGCGGCTGCACCGAGAATCGTAAGCATGGCGGCGCCAATCAGCACCGCGAGCGCCCAGGATATCAGGCCGTGAAGCCCGTCACGCCGGTCGTCATCATCCGCGATGGTCGCAGTCGCGATCGCCGGGGACGTAGAACGGCCGGCGATGTAGCCGCCAAAGGCAAAGCTCGCGATCGCCTGCAGGATCAGATACAGGCCCGACAGCAGCGCCAGCGCCGACGAGGAATCGCGCCAGGTCGGCGATGTCGAGCTGATGCCAAGGCCGATGGCCGCGCCAAAGCTGACCAGGATGAAGGATAGTGCCGCGGCGGCAAATGCACCCGCGATCACGGAACTCCAGCGGATATTCCAGCGGTCTTCAACAGCCGGCACGCGGCCTGTAACGACCTCTTCCTGCACGAGCGCCTCGATGGTCATCGCAGCCTCTCACCGCAGGCCGAAGAACGACAGGATCGCCATGATGATGACGATCAAGCCGACGAGATAAATCAGTCCGTCCATGGTCCATCCTCCAGAAATATCTGCGCTAATCGCGCGGGATGGGGAATGTTCCTAAGCTCGAAACCTCCGATATTTCTCCGGAACGAATGCTCGCAATGCGCGTTAGACGCTCAGGTCCTACCCAAAAGTGGACTGTGAGCACAGAAGGCCCCAGCTTGGTCAGCCCCGGAGTTGGGGCCTTCCGTTTGCGTGCGGTGCAAAAGGACTGTCTTCAAAGACATCATGCCGACCACAGCGAAGGGGCATTCGCTCTCCAAACGCGACTGTCATGCCCCGGCTCTTCGGTGCAATCACTACGGCCTCTGGAATACTGGATCGCCCGCCTTCGCGGGCGATGACACCGAATGTGTGGCACGAACATGCTTCCGCGATCTCGCGGCTCATTTCGCCCGAGCTTTGCTCTTCGTCTTGCTGCCCTCTCTCATCAAGAG
>JAEWBW010000651.1 GCA_023390955.1 Pseudomonadota bacterium | reverse complement strand
AGCGTGCAACGCTGCTGCGCAGAGCCGGGACCCATCTTGCGGCAGATGCGTGGGTAGAATGGACCCCGGTTCAGCAGCGCATCGCTTCGTGCTGCGCTGCGCCCGGGGCACGAGACCTAGTTCTACCGCACCACGCCCGACGTGAACCCCGCCTTCCGGCGCGGCGGCTTGATTTCCTTCTTCAGGAAGCAGCGTGCCTCGCGGCCGGTGTAGCCGGGGCGGGCGTAGGTGAAGGCGCGGCATTTGTTGTCGGCGGTGCAGGCGGCTTTGCAGGCTTCGTCGCCTTCGCCGGCCTTGAGCTCGAAATTGCGGAGGTCGCCGCCGGGACGATCGATCGAGTTCTCGACACCCTCGCTGCGCGGCTCGAGCACGCCGGCGCCGCGGACGCCGGAGATACAGCAGCTTTCCGGCACCCGGGGCGGCACCGTGTTCTTCAGCCAGCACACCGCGGATCGGCCGTCGACCTCGGGATAGGCAAAGCTCCAGGCATGACAGCGCCGATCGCGCTCACAGAGCAGCGCGCAATCCTCGGGATCGCCTGATGTCACGGGGGTGTTGAAATAATCGCCGCCGGGCCGGTCGAATGCGGTCTGGGCGCGCGCGGGGACGAGCGAAAGCACGGCCGCGAGCAGCATCACGCATGCCGCAACGCTTGCCATGAACGCCTCAGGCAGGCGGGCCTTCCCCATCCGAACAGAACTTTCGAGTTATTGAACGCGCTAGGTTTTTTCAGCCGTTCATTTGATCGCCGCAAACCTGTACGGGCGATGAACGGCCCCCTTCCGGGCCGTTATCCTATTGATCAAGGGCTGTTAGGCGCGCGAACACGCTCTAAAGCGCGATCCTCGCGCTTTTCCGGATCAGGCTCTAGAACGCGTACTCGTCATAGGCCGGCTCCACCGAGCCCTTCCAGGGCCCGTGGAACTTTTCCAGCATCTCCTCGGCCGGCGTCCGCCCGGAATCGACGATGCGGTCGAGCGGCTCCAGGTGCCGGGTCTCGTCGCGGCCGAGCTGGTCGATCCGGCCGCGCCGGCGCAGGCCGGCATGGGCCAGGACCAGGCATTCCTTGGCGATCTCGAACAGATAGCGGTCCTTGATCCGCGACTTGAATCCGAAACGCGGCACGTCGTCACGCAAGGCCTGACGCTCATGCGCGGTCCAGTGCTTCACCATGTCCCAGGCCGCATCGAGCGACACGTCGTCGTAGAGCAGGCCGGCCCAGAATGCCGACAGCGCCGGCAGCCGGCCCCACGGACCGCCGTCGGAGCCGCGCATCTCGAGGTAACGCTTCAGCCGCACCTCGGGGAAGATGGTCGAGAGATGGTTGGCCCAATCCGACAGCGTCGGCCGCTGGCCAGGCAGACGGTTGTTGCGGCCGTCGAAGAAAGCGCGGAACGAGGAGCCGGAGACGTCGATGTAATCCTCGTCGCGCTTGACGAAATACATGGGCACGTCGAGCGCATAGTCGACATAGCGCTCGAAGCCCATGCCGTCCTCGAACGCCCACGGCATCATGCCCGCGCGGGCGTTGTCGGTGTCGCGCCAGATCTCGGAGCGGAACGACAGGAAGCCGTTCGGCTTGCCTTCGGTGAACGGCGAGTTGGCGAACAGCGCGGTGGCGACCGGCTGCAGCGCCAGCGAGACGCGCAGCTTCTTGACCATGTCTGCTTCGGAGGAGAAGTCGAGATTGGTCTGCACCGTGCAGGTCCGGTACATCATGTCGAGGCCGTACTGGCCGACCTTCGGCATGTAGTTGGTCATGATCTTGTAGCGGCCCTTGGGCATTCCCGGAATCTCGGCACGCGACCATGACGGCGTCATGCCGAGACCGAGGAAGCCGATGCCGAGCGGCGTTGCTATCTCGCGCACCTGCGCCAGATGCGCCATCAGCTCGCTCTGGGTCTGGTGCACGTTCTCGACCGGCGCGCCCGACAGCTCGAACTGTCCGCCCGGCTCGAGCGAGATCGCGCCGCCGCCGGTGACGTCGTAGAGGCCGATGATGTTGCCCTTCTCCATGATCGGCTCCCAGCCGAGCAGGAGCTTCATGCCTTCGAGCAATGCGCCGATGCCGCGCGCGCCTTCGTAGGGCACGGGATTGTGACCTTCGAGCGTGAACGGCGTCTTCTCGTGCTCGGTGCCCATGCGCCACTCGGACGGCGGCTTGCAGCCGGCCTCGAACCACGCGACGAGTTCGTCACGCGATTGCAGCGGCGTCATATCGATCTGGTCTCGCGCCATATCAGACTCTAATCAAAGGCGCTTCGATCGAACGCGCGCGGTGGCAAGGGAGGGTCCGCGCACCGAAGCGGCGCGCGGGCATGTTCACGTATTGCGAAGTCATCGGGCGGTAGCGCCTTCGTTGACGGGCAGTTTCATCTCGCCGCAGGAGCAGCCGAGCCGGTCCAGGAGACCGCTGAGCTTGACGGCATCGGCATCCGACAGCTTCGAGCCGACATATTTTTCGATCGCCGCGGAATAGGCGCCCCACATCCGCTTCTGCAGTTCACGGCCGGCTTCGGTGATTTCCACGAACTGGCCGCGCTTGTCGATCTTGCATTCGCGCCGGGCCGCGAGGCCCTCATCGACCAGACGATCGATCAGGCGTGACGTCGAATATTGCGGGATCAGCATCTGGCGTTCGAGCTCGACGGGGCGAAGCTCACCGGTCGGCGCGCGCGACAATTCGAGCAGCGCGTCGTACCAGGCCAGCGGCGGGAACCCGGCCTTCTTCAGGTCCTGCTCCACGCAATCCAGCACCCTGCTCTGCACCCGCATCAGGCGGATCCAGGCGGACGTCGCCTCGGTTGATGGTTTACGCTTCATCGTCCCGCTCAAGAAAGTCACCCGTTCTTACAGCACTCGATGCACCTGCATCAATCTTGACTATTCCATGCAGGTGCATGTAGTCAATCGTTCGCTCTAACCAAGCGTCAAAGAGGAGGAAATTCCATGAAGCTCTATTATTCGCCCGGCGCCTGCTCGCTCTCCCCCCATATCGCACTCCTCGAAGCTGGCCTGCCCTATGAGCTGGTCAAGGTCGATATCCGGGCCAAGAAGCTCGAAAACGGTGACGATTATCTGAAGGTGAACCCGAAGGGCCAGGTCCCTGCGCTGGGCCTCGATAGCGGTGAGATCGTGACCGAAGGACCGGTCATTGTCCAGATGATCGCCGACCAGGCTCCGGCCAAGTCGCTGGCGCCCGCCCGCGACAGTTCCGAGCGCTACAAGCTGCTCGAATGGCTGAACTTCCTCACCTCCGAGGTGCACAAGAGCTTCGGCCCGATGTTCGCGCCGGCGCTGAACGATGAGGCCAAGGCCTTCTTCAAGGACCGCGTCATGGGCAAGCTGAAGCACATCGACAGCGAGCTCGCCGGACGCGATTACCTCATGGGCAAGCAGTTCACGGTGGCCGACGGCTACCTGTTCACGATGCTGACCTGGGGCGACCGCATGAAGTTCGACCTCTCGGCGATGCCGAACCTGACCGCCTACAAGGCCCGCGTCGCCGGCCGGCCGCAGGTGCAGGAAGCGCTGAAGAAGGAAGGCCTCGCGCAGGCGAAGTAAGGCCAGCCACGAGAGGCGAAACGACGAAGAGCCGGATCGATGATCCGGCTCTTTCGTGTTCGCCGTTCGCGGAACGCTGCGACAGCATCGGCATGTGTTTTAGTCGCATTGTCAGAGTTAACAATAACCCGGCGATATCGTCGCACACTCCTTGTGAGAGCGGCCCAGTCTGCGCAACTATGAACTGTGGGTGCGTTGCTGAACTGGGAATACGATCGTGACGACCGCACTTGGGCTTTTGTTCGCGAGCGCAATCGTTGGACTGGCGACGGGGTTGTACTTCAGAGTCTGGGCGTTGCTGCTCGTCTCGCCGGCAACCGCAATCTTCGCCGCATTCGTGCTTCAGCTCTCCGACTTCGGGTTCTGGACCGGTGTCTCGATCATCATTGGCAGCCTGACTGCCGGTCAACTCGCCTATGTGGCGGGCGCGGTCCTCCTGAACAGAGGAGAACTCTCAGCGCAGGATGATGTCGACAGCGCCCCAGGCCAGAACCGCCAGCACGGCGTCCGCGACGAAAACGAGTAACACAAGACCGGCCCATGACGGAATTTTCCGGCGCAGGCGCAACACCCTGGTCCGCAGCGGACCCAACAGCACCGGAGGGGCGTACCTAACCAGAACACCGGCCGCGCCATCTTGAAACATCATGGAGGTCATCTCAGGACACCTTCAACGCCAATCGTCGGTTTGTGGATTGGTGAGCAAGAGCGGTGCCAGTGCGGAGCCAGCGTGGCCGCAGAGCGGAGGTCACGCGGCGGTAGTGTGGCACGGAACAGAAGGGCGGATCGACGATCCGGCGTGAACCATCAGACCGGTGGCGACGTCGAAGTGGAACATCTCCACCGAGACAGTCGCAGATGAACATGATCGTCCTCATGACGGCCGCCGGTGCGCCGCTCGCGATGCTCGGCCTGTCGACGTCCGAGGTGCCGCAGCGCAATTGCTTCTTCATGATCCATCCGCAGATCACTTCGGCGGTGTTCCAGAGCAAGGAAGGCAAGGTCGTCTTTCCGGACCGGCCGACCGAATATGCCTGCAGCTACGCCAAGACAAAGGGCGGAGCAGACATCGCCTTCACCAACCAGAATGGCTGGCGTTTCGAGGTACGCATCGGCCGCGGCGACGAAGGCAGCTGGAAGGCCAGCCTTGCCGACGATGCGGTCTCGGGCCGCGCGTTCTCGCCGTTCGGAGACAGGAAATGAAAAAGGCCGGATCGACGATCCGGCCTTCTTGTTTCTGTGTGATCGGACGCTGTTACGCGGCCGCCTTCTTCGGGGCAAAGCGGCCGTAGAAGGTCTCGCCCTTGGCCGCCATCTCCACCAGCAGTTTTGGCGGGGTGAAGCGCGAGCCGTACTTGGCTTCCAGCTTGTGGCAGAGCTCGACGAACTTCTTTGTGCCCATGAAGTCGATATAGGACAGCGTGCCGCCGGTGAACGGCGCGAAGCCGAAGCCGAGGATCGAGCCGACATCCGCCTCGCGCGGATCGGTGATGACGTGATCCTCCACCGTGCGCGCGGCTT